>JAZUGW010000160.1:0-15010 GCA_045641465.1 Kiritimatiellia bacterium
AGTACGCCCACCGCTTCTACGGGTTCAAGGGAGAGGCGCAGTACCTGCACGGGCACACTGGCGGGCTGACGCTGGAGGTCGAGGACTCGGTGAACGAAGGCGTCAACATGGTCTTCCCATGCAACGAGATCCAGAAGACGGCATGGAACGTCCTGAAGAACTTCGACCATGCGCTCGTCTTGCGCGAGGACGATCCGCTCCTGCCCGCGATTCTCGAGGTCTACGAGAAGCAGGGGATCAGGCACGGCGCGCCGACGAACACGATGAAGGGTCCCGCGTTCAAGACGGACCTCTGCACCGCGTATCCCGAGTGCCGGCTTGTGGTCACGAAGGAGACCATGACCGTCGAGGGGTTCATCAAGATTGTGTACGAGCTTCTGAAGGACAAGCTCAACATCGTGAAGATCACCTTCACGAGCGGAGACAATGCGGCGACGGCCGAATTCCCGTCCCAAATGACGATGGATCGGTGCCCGTGGTGCGGTATTGCGCTGAAGGGCGGGGGCTGTCCGAAGTGCGGCTATCGTCGTCTGGAAGGCGAGTGACAAACCAAACGAACAGGAGGCATAATATGAAATACGTGTGTAAGATCTGCGGTTGGGTGTATGATCCCGCCGAACATGACAACGTGGCGTTCGAAGACTTGCCGGACGATTGGCGTTGTCCCGTCTGTGGTGTTGGCAAGGAAGATTTCGAGCCGGCCTAATCCGTAGTTTCGCGAAGTCATTTCTCCGTTACCGCTACGAAATGACTTCGCGAAACTTTAATGTGCACAAATAAAGCGGAACTCCCCTGTTTAGCGTGCGAAAACGGCCATTTCGCTGATGCCCACATTGGTTGTGCCGGGTTTCACGGCGTCGATGGCCAGCAAAAGCCACTTTACGCGCTTGGGCGGGAAGCGGATTTCCAGGCCTTTGCGTGCATCGTCCGGGAGCGCCCCCACGCGAATCGTCGTGCCGTCGCTGAAAACGAGCAAGCCGCCTGTCATTTGGGCGAGTTCGGTCGGACGGTCGAAGAGCTGAATGCGCGCGACCGTGCGCGGCGAATCCCAGTCGAGCCGCACCATCGCCGTTGTGCTCTCGTACTTCGAGGCCCACTCGGTGGTAATGTCGCCTGGATAGCCGCCCACCACACCGTCGCGGAGACCTTCCACTGAATAGCCGTTGAACACCGAGCTCGTCGTCACCTGCGCTTCGTTGGCGAGGTTGCGCGCCGTCGCCTGCGACAACAAACCTGCCGCTTCATCCGCCTTCAGGAGCTTGAATTCCCTCAGGCACATCGCATAGCCGCTATGGGAGGGGAAGGTCCGTTTGATCTGGCGATAGTCCTTTCTGTAATTCGCCGAATAGCAAAGCCACATCGTTGTACCATCCGACGAGATGAACTTCGAGGGAATGTTCACGAAATAGCCCTGCGGACCAAAATCGGGGAGATAGGCCGCCATTCTCCAGGGGCCCGTCATCTCGTCCGCTTCCAAAAGGTAGGTCGTGAAATTCGCGGCGGTCGTGCGTCCGTCCGTTACGCACATGAAGTACTTGCGAAGAGCCGGATTGTACGTCATCGACACGCGTCCCATGTGGTCGCGCCATTCGAGGAGCGGCTTCATCTGCTTCATGTCCCGCGTCCAAAGGGGCTTGCCGGAGGTGTCGTGTCCGGCGAAGAATTCGTATTCGGACGCCTTGTTCATGGTTTCGATGGAGGGCTTGACGCGGATGAGGAAGGCCTGGTCCGACGTGATCCAGCTGTTGTAGCCGTAGCGGCGATTGACGCCGTCGCTCGACCCCTGCACGACGAGGTAGGCCTTTCCGTCCGGCGAGTGCTGCATCTCGCACCCGAAGTCGACGAAGTGCGGCACGGCCAGACGCACGCTCTCGCCCTGGAGCGCCTGTTCGCCAAAGAGCGGATTCGCCGGCGTACATGGCGTCTCGTGCCAGCTTTTACCGAAGTCCGTCGACCAGCGAAAGCCCACAAACGGACCCAGCCACGGCCAGTCGTAGTTGATGCCGTCCCTTTCGACGGTACCGCGGGGGTGAAGGCAGTACGTGCCATAATACCACACGCCGTCGACCACGAGGCTGCCGCAAGGGTAGCGCGACGCGTAGGGGCGGGGCGAACTCTTGAACGTTCCCTCCTGGACGACACGCAAATGAAGAGGATCGTCTCCGAGAATCGTCGCGTGTCCCGTGGCTGCGTGATCTCCGGCCGAGCTGCACCTGACCCCGTTGACGGTTCCGTCCGTCCACGGTGAATAGAGTTTGCCGTCCTTCGCCCACGAGGGATACCAGGTGTCGGCTCCCGTGTATTCGGCGTGTCGCTTGGTAAAACCCACGCCGGCAAATACGCGAGACTTCTCGAAGGGACACCCCTCGGGCGCTTCGATTCCGGCCACGCGCTCGTACACTGATGTCGGCGCATCAATGAGACGCATTCCTACGCCATTCGCCCACAAAACCGATCCGGTCCAGCAGGAAAGCACAAAACTCGCGGCGATCTTCGCCGTGGCGTTGTTAAGAACGTTGGAAACATGTTTCATGAAAATCTCCTTGAGGGGTGGTGGCAATGAAGAGGACCGACTCAGACTCGACGGCGATGATTGTAGTAAAATCTCAAAGAATGCGCAACATAAAAACGCGAGCGGGGAATGTGAGGTCGAATCCAGGGGGGGCAAGCGGTAAGTTTGATTTTAGTTTCGGAACGGTTGAAGTGCGGTGGTCGGTTTTTACGATCGCCTCTCAAAGTGGCGAAGGGGATACTTCGGTGATTTACTCAAATGCGCCCACTTTTGATTGTTTAATTTTGGATGCTTGACGATTCTCTGCGGATTTGATAAGATTCCAGCATGAGAAATGTGACAATCGTAATTCTTGTGATGGTGGCTGGCTTGTTTTTCGCGGGCTGTACGACATATACGCCGGGGGCCTCGGCGGATGAGCGGGTTGTTCAGCGATACGAGCAGAACATCATGTTGCCGACTGACGACGGGGTGGCTTCCGGCGGGAAATTCCTCAAGCACGCCGTTGTCGATGTCTGTACGCTGGGCCTCGGCGAAATGTGGTACGGGCGCGTACGTTCGTCCTACAGCTCGGTCGTAGCACGCCGGAGCGAGGAAGCGCAGGCCGAGTCCGCCTGGACCGCGTTTCGCCAGGCGCATATCGGCCTCACGCGCAACCAGCTCATCGTCGAACTCGGCACGCCGGACGCGATCGAGTCCGATGGCGGGAACGGCAAACTGCTCGTCTACGAGAATTCCATGCGCGAGAACACGACCTTCATCAATCTTTTCAAGAGCATGTATGGGGGCGGAGCATTGAGCGTCGGCAAGGTCTCCTACACGCGCGGCAGCGTCTCTTCTCAGGAATTCGCCCGCATCAATCGCATCTGGTTCGCCGTCGGTGCGGACGACAAGGTCTACGCCGTCAACCGTCGCGAAAAGACGGATCATCGCTGACAACTTCTAACAGGAGGTCCCTATGACACGTAACGCCGACGGCATCTACCGCTGGACGTATGAACTGAACATGTACCGTAATCCGACGGTGTTGATTACCGTGTTGAAGGTGCTGGGGCTTTCGATGGGTCTCGTCTGGCTCTTCACCGTCCTGATTTCGATAGGCGACCGCCGATTCTGGTGGGATGGCTTTCTCTCGATGACGAAGGTCTTTGCGCTGGTGATGCTTGGGTTCATCATCTTGGGTGCGGTTTCCTACTATCTCTATGCGTTGATACAGGGCGGACGGTACTGCGTCCTCTTCGAAATGGACGAGCAGGGCGTAAAACATACGCAGCTTGCGCGCCAGTTCAAGCGGGCGCAGGTCGTCGCAGCGTTGACGACGTTGGCAGGCGCGGCTGCCGGCAGCCCCACCGTCATGGGCACGGGTATTCTCGCCGGTTCGCGCTCTTCGCTCTATTCGGATTTCGCGAGCGTGAGGAAAATCACGGCCGTGAAGGCGCGCAACGTCATCTACCTCGACGCGCGGCTCAACCACAACCAGATCTACGTCGAAGACGCGGACTTCGACGAGGTGTACGACTTCATCTCCGCGCGGTGCGTCAACGCCAAGGGCTGCGGACGGCGCAAGACAAGAAAGGGTTAATGACATGATGGAGAAAAGTGGCAAATCATCGGGATGCCACGGGCGAATCCTCGGCATCGGACTCATTCTGGTGTGCCGGGTAAAGTCAATCGCTTTGACGATTGCCCTGTGTGTCGCGGGCGTCATGGTTGCGCATGGACGGGACTTCGGTCTAGTGTCGATTCCAGACGCGCTGAATCCCCAACCGCGACCGGAAGACGTCTACGAATGCACGGCGATGATTCCCCTGCCGAAGGGCGGCAACATCCAGTTCTATCTCGAAAGTTTGTATGAGGAGGGAAAGGACGATGTGGCGGATGGCTATTCCGTCCCCGACACGACAGGTGGCAATGTCCTCTCGCTGCTTGCCTCGGCGGCAGGTCGGGACCGCCTGATTCAGCTGCCGATTTCCGGGAATACCTGGTTCGGCTGCACATACGAGCGGCGGGGCGACGGCGACATTGTCATCTACGAGGGTGCCGTCGTGGTGGAGGGCGCGTACTTTGTCGTCTGGTTCGGGCTTCCGCCGACCCAGCCGCTTGACCGCGACGTGATGGACATCCTCGCGCAGATTCGCCTTCGGCCCGGGCGCACGACCAAGACGCGCAAGCTGCTCGACGCGATTCAGGGGGCGACCGGCCTTACCGAAGAGGAGCGGCGCGACGCCTGCAAGATGGTTTGCGTCCGAGCGCCCGAGTCCGTCGAGTTGATTGAATTACTCAAGGCGAGTGCGGAGAAGGTCGGGGATGCCGCGTGCGCCGACTGGTGCTCTCGTCAGCTCGTGCGGTTGAATCCCGCGATTTACCGTCCGCGCGATCGCTGGAACGTGAAAAGCTGTCGCGCGCTGACGGTCGGCGAGTATGGTGAAATCGAGAGTGGGAAGAAGGCGTTGCCGCCGGACGCGATGCCCATTTGGGGCGGGTTCGCGGCGAAGGCCGTCGCGTTGAAGGCAGTCGAGATTCCGAGCGGCGCGAAGGCCGCTCCGGCGTCCACGCCGACCGTCGAGCCACAGCCGGTTGTCGCCTCACAGCCAACCGTCAGTTCTCCGTCGGCGGTCGTTGCCGAGCCGGAAATGGACGACGAGCCCATCGAGATAATGAGCGATCCGGCCCGTGAGGAGAAGTTGCGCGAACGCAGGAAGGATCCTGCGCGCGCGGCGGCGGCGGCCAAGTTCCTGCGGGATCTTTAAAAAGGAGGTGAAGGAATGAAATTCGGAATTTTTTCGTTGGTGGCGCTGCTGGTGGCGCCGTTCACGGGTCTGGCCGGCATAAGCGACTATGGCGAGACGTACAAGTGCGGAAAGGTCAAGAATCCCGGTACGCGCATGGCAAGGATAGTCTCCTTGGATCCCTACGCCATTGATGAAATGACGTACGAGCCGAGTCAAGCGCTGAAGGAAGAGCTGAAAAATCTCGATGTCAAGGGTCCGTCCGCCGCCTTTACGTTCGAGGATGGCTATTCGATATTCTCCGACCTTGTTGACGTTGGCGGCAACAGCTACACGTTCCTGACGCTGGCGGATGAATCGTTCGGCAGTGTTTCGGAGCTTGTTCTGCCGGAAGGGGTCAAGCTGGTGGAGTCGATCGATGTCACCAAGGTTCTGAAAGCGAACAGCAATTTCTTCCGCGAACCAATCGTGTTCCACAAGGCCAACATCGGCGAGATAAGCACCTCGGATACGTTGGCGGGGAAGTTCAGTAAGGGGTTCACGTATCTGGGGTACGCGACGTTCGCGTATCAAGTAGGTTCATTGTTCGCGGCTGCCAGCGCTGGAGAGAAGGTTGATGAACATGTTTACGCCGTGATAAAGAACATCGCCAACACCGCTGTCAGCAAATTGGGGACGGCAGGTCTCCAGCTGGCGTTCGTCGGCGTGTTCGCCATCGACTACGCCCTGTCGAACTTTGCCAAGGAGGCGCAAGCGCAGCACACGGACAACATTCGCGAAATCTATTTCAATTACACGTATAGTCGGCGCAAAATGCCCGAGTGGTACAAGCAGCTTAACAGGAAGGTGCAGGATGAGTTAAAAAAAGGATCCGCCACAAGTCTCACGAACATTATCGAGCGGGAGATCCGCTCCGTTGCAGAGCTGTTCTGGGACGCAAGGGGAAACAGCGTGATCGAAACGCTGCGGCTTGAGAAATGGCCCTCGGAGGAAGAACGGAAGTCGCTTACCGAAGAAATGGTGATGAATCTCAAATACGCGATGGCGCAAAACGGTATATTTGACCGAATCAGCGACAACATACTATGGCGGCTGCGGAACGAAGCCGTGAAGAAAGAGGAGGAAGTCGCCAGGCAATACAACAGGAAGCTGGCCATTGAGGTGAAGCCCGCTTCGGCAAAGAATGGCGGGGCTTCGGGGAAAGGCGACGCCAAAAACAAATATGCTGGCTATACCGTTTTCCTGTGTCCCGTGGATGGTTCGGGAACGCCTTGGACAATCAAGCTCAACGACGCCGGAATGGGAAAGATCGACTTCACGGTCCTCGGCTTCTTCCAGTGCGGGTGTCCGCGCGCGTGTGAAATCTATGCGCCGGGTAAGGTGCGGGGGAGGGACAAACCGGAAAAGTCCTTCAAGTTCCCCCTGGCCGATCCGCGCACGACGATCTTTCTGCCCGACGATCAGCCCGCCGAGATCGATGGTCTCTACGAGTTGACGTCCCAGACGGTCGTACACAAGGGAAGCGATACCTGGGTGGGCAAAACGCCGACCTCCTGGCGGGTCAAGGCGTCGGGCGAAACGATGACGGTCAGTCTCGTCGGGTCCGGCAAGCAATCTCAAGTCTTCACCGGGAAGTTCGACCCCAAGAAGGGCGTGTTCTTGTTCAGTCAAACCTATTCGTCGCTTGGCCATAACTATGAACGACGGATTGAGCTGACGTTCACCGGTTCGGGTGATGACGTCAAGTTCTCCGGATACTACAAGGTGATCCGCGGCGCCTGCTGTGAAGCGGGTCGCGCGCGTTACTTCGATCAGTCGCTCACCGAAAAGTACGAGGGACGCAAGGTCAAAGACGGGGAGAAATGAGGGCCGAACGCAGGTGGACTGGTGACATTGCTCGGGGTTGGAATACTTTTTCTCGAAACAAAGAAAGGAAACAGAAAATGAAATACTCAACTGTCATGAAAACGAAAGTCCTTCTGGGCAAGTGCCTGCTGGCAACGGGCGTGGTCATCGCCGCGCTGTCGGCGCAGGGTTTGGATCAAGTCCAGATCGAGAAGGCCAAGACGGCGGAAACAAAGACGGCGGAAGGTCGTCTGAACACGCTGCCGTGGAACGGGACGATCAACGGCGTGACGCTGCCTGCGCCGGCCGGGCGCACGAAGGTGTGTGAGTACAAGGTCAAGGAGGATGCGGTCACCATTCGCATCGACGGCATGGAATGGGAGGAGTTCGTGGCCTACTGCAAGGTGCTTGAAGCGCTTCCCGGCTGGACGAAAAGCAAGCGGGAAACGGTTGAGAAACTTCCGGAAAAACCGCGCGACAACGGCATCGTCTATTTCACCGGTGCGATGGAGGGATTGCCGCGCGTGAATGTTCGCTTCTATGGCGAAAAGTACTGCGCGAAGCGCAAGCTTGCCAACTTCTCGATTTTCGCTTTCACGAAGTGGTGAAAACGGCCGCTGTCACGAGATCCTGCAGACACGCAGAGGAGGAGACAACCCGAAGGCCTGCAGAGTTGCCGCTTCAATGCGCTAAACGAATCTGCATCTATTTTCGTGGCTGTGGAAGTCAGACTTGTTGGATCTACGAATGGTGCACGGGAAATCAGGAAATCAAAAATAGATAAAATGCACGCTGGGCCTTGGTGAAATGTGGTATGGACGTGTGCGTTCAACCTATAGCGCGGTCGTCGCGCGTCGGAACGAGAACGCACAGGCCGAGGCCGCCTGGGCCGCGTTTCGCCAGGCGCATATCGGCCTGACGCGCAATCAGCTCATCATGGAACTCGGCACGCTGGACGCGATCGAGTCCGACGGCGCGGACGGTGTACGAGAACTGGGATGGCACAATCAGTACAGTGACAGGCGGGCGGGACATCGGTGAAGAAATCAACGACATGGCCGACTTCTTCAAGTCGTTTGTCTTTAAACTGTTGAAGAAGTTCAGTGTTAACGAGTGATATTGTTGAAGATTAGCATGTAGGATTGTGTTGATTATCATTCTGTAAAATGACAAATGTATATTTTTTAGAAGGATTGTGTTGATTGTGTCAGCATGATTCTGATATACTCTCTCTCGGTTAGAGGAGGATTTGAAAATGTTTATTGGAAGAGAACGTGAAATCGAGGATTTGACGGGCTTTTGGGGACGAGACCAGGGCGTTCTCATAACCTGTCGCGGGCGTCGGCGGATTGGTAAAAGCACTTTGATCAGCGAATTTGCCTCGCGTACGGCAAAGACATTCATTTCGATTGTTGGTCTAGCACCGCGCAAGGGGATGACCGATGCGCGGCAACGGCGCAATTTCTGCGAGAAGATTGCCGAATATGCCGAGCGGGACTATGTTGCGGCGGATACATGGTCAAAGGCATTCAGGCAGTTGGACGAACTGCTTGTTGATTGCGGACGGACGGTTGTGCTGTTGGACGAGATTTCGTGGATGGGTGGATACGACCTGGATTTCGCCGGGTATTTCAAGGAAGCGTGGGATACCTATCTTCATCGTCATCGGGATTTGATCGTTGTGTTGTGCGGTAGCGTCTCCGCGTGGATTGCGGAGAACATCCTGAATTCAACAGGATTCGTTGGACGTGACTCCTTTGATATTGAGCTCGGAGAACTCTCCCTTGCGGACAGCGTGAAGCTTTTCGGGCCGATGAGCGAACGGCTGTCGACGACGGAGAAACTCGATCTCCTGTCGCTGACGGGCGGCGTTCCGAAATATCTTGAGGAAGTGCGTCCGGAGCTGTCGGTCGACGATAACTATCGGCGGCTTTGCTTTCTGCCGCGGAGTCTCCTGTTCCGCGAGTTCAACGAAACCTTTAGTGAGGTTTTCGGTGTGCGGATGACAACGCGCGGTCGAATTCTACGCTTACTGCTTGACGGCGGTCTCTCCTCATCGGAACTGGCCGAGCAAGAGGGCAAGCAACCGAACGGGACCTATGCCGATGCGCTACGCGATCTCCAGTTGGCAGGCTTCGTGGCCGAAGACGCCGGGCTGAGTCCGTTGACCGGCAAGCCGGTCAAGCAGTCGAGGTATCGTGTCAAGGACAACTACGCACGATTCTACCTTAAAAACATCGAACCACGCGCGGCGGCAATCAAGGCGGGGCTTTTTGAGTTTTCATCGCTCGAGCAGTTGAACGGTTGGGATTCGATCTTGGGGTTGCAATTCCAGAATCTGATTCTGAACCATGTTACGGACCTGTTTCCCCGGCTTGGCCTTGGGAAGTCGCTTGTTCTTTCGGCTGCGCCCTATGTGCAGAATGCGACGAAACGAAACCGAGGATGCCAGATCGATCTGCTGATTCGCACGGAGCGGATGCTGATGGTCGTAGAAGTTAAGAGAAAGAAGCAGATTGGGCATGAGATCATCGCCGAAGTCGAGGAAAAAGTTCGGCGTTTGCGCCACGACAGACGGCTTTCGATTCGCACGGCGCTTGTCTATGACGGGAATCTTTCGGCCTCCGTTCCGGCGGATCGGTATTTCGACTTCATCGTGCCAGTAGACGAATTGTTTTCTCGGTGACTCGATCCGTAATTTAGGGCATCAAGGGGTGTTGAATATTTCGACATCCTGCCGGACGAGGATTCTCGGGAAGGACTCAAGAACCTGTAAGACAAGAAAGGACTGAACCTCATGCGAAAAACAACAGTACATCTGTTCGTACTGCTCTGTCTCTGGAGCTGTGCATCTTTGATGGCGGCGGAGAGATCCTTCCGTTTCAAGCCTGCAACCGTGAAACCGGGGCAGCTGCTCTGCCATCTCTCGTTCGACGACTACGGCAACGACGGCCTCAACGTGCTCAAGGTGCAGGGTGGACGCGACGCTGTCGTGCGCGTGAATCCCGACAAGCCGGTCGAGGGACTCGGCGAGGTCACGTGCATCACCGACAAGTCCATCCTCGCGGGGCTGCCTGAAGGTGACGGCGCGGTCGAGATTCCCTGTCGTACTCATATTGCACTGCCGATTCCATCGGCGCTTTCGGGAAATCCGGGTATTCCCTATACCATCGCCATGTGGGTCAAGTTCAAGGACTTCGACCACTACAACTGCATCCTGAACATGCCGGCCGACAATCGCCAGGACTGCATGGCGTTTCTGGAGCGTGGCGCCTCGCCGAAACTTTCCCTGAAAGTACGGGGTTCCAAAACGACGGGGACGGGCGGCGGATTCGTCCGCGGCAAGTGGATGCAGCTGGTGTTCCAGTTCTTTCAGACCGATACGTGGGTGCGGCTGAACGGACGCTTGATCTGCACGCAGAGCGTCCCGCTGGTGGGATCTCGCGCTGACTGCAGCAAGGCCGAGGGCTATTTTCTCCTGTCCGCCGACAACAGCGGTGAAGATGCGTCCATGTACTGGGCGGACGTCAAGGTCTACAGCGGCATCGTCACACCGCCGGCCGCGCCTGAACAACCCGTCGCTTCCTCATCGGCCGCAAAACCGCCGCGTCGCGCATCGACGAAGGATGTTCCGCTGCCGCTGCTGCCGTCCGTCGTGACCGCGCCGAAGGCGTTGACGGTGAAGCCGCTTCTTTCCGACGATTTCATGAACGCGGCGACGCGGAAGGCCGCGATTGCGCACGTGCGCGAATCGCTCCGCGAGCTTGTGGGGCCGATGTCGGACGAGGCGAACGCCGCGTTCGAGAAGCGCTGGAACTCGGTCGCGGACTATCCTGCGCCCGAGATCCTCGACTGGCTCAAGAAGGCCTCGCCGATTATCTCTGAGCAGGTGCGGCTCAAGGCGTCGGTCGACGCGGGCATCGTCGCCTGCGACGACGCGCTCCGCGAGGCCGCGTATGCGCAGACCTTCGGCAATGTCGCGGCCGAGCGTGAGCAGATGCGCGCGTATGCGGAGAGCCTGACGGCGATGAAGACGGCCCAGGCGCGGATGAACGCGTTGCAGAAGCTGCTGGACGCGCTTGGCGAGATGCCCGATTCTGATGAGTTGAAGGCGGCGGACAGGCGTGTGGCGATCGAAGCGGAGCAGACGGTGAAGGAAATCGTTGGCACATCAACAGAAAAAGACGTCTCGTCCACACCGGAAGCTTCGTCCGCAGAAGCCGGCGAATACTGGGTTCTGACGAAAACGACGCGTTATGATGGCAAGAAAGCAGAGGACGATGTTCAGGTTTTGGAGGTGTCATCCCGATCAGCCGACGGCGCAAATTGCGGTTATCCAAGAAATTACAGCAAGGCGGGAATGATTGGTCGTGATGACTTCGGCAACCAGAAGTGGGAAGCAGAACTGAAATTCGATAGTCGTCAAATCGAATATCGAAAATCGTATACGATACTTTGCCAGAAAAGGAAGTGGACGAGTGGGAGAGTGGTTGTCCTTTCTGACTTGCATGAAATTGATCGGTATAAGGAACTGTATTTGGCACGATGGCAAGTGCCAAAGGCCGTGAGGTATGTTCCGAATGTAATGTGGACAATCGCACTGACGGGTGGATTCAAACAGGAGATTGAACCGAAGGTTTCTGTCCATGGGAAAATGCCACAGTTTGATGTGGCACTCACAGGTTCTCAAGGGAAAGAAAAAGGTATTCTCATGTCCGATAAGACACTGAAGTTTACCTTGCCGTTCAATCAAAAGAAGGTGTCCCGTGTGGAAATTTTTCAGTTGTCTTTCCCGGCTGTTCCAGCTCTTGAATCGAAGCGCGGGGGATACTGTAACGTGGCGTTCCTCTATGAGCTCAAGACTCTCTCGGCCGAAGAGGCGGCGGCGTTGGCAGGACCGGAAGTGGTGGCAGAACCGGCTGTCGCGGCCGTCGCAGAGCAGACGGCGAAGACGCCGGAAGAGAAGGCCGAGGCGATTGCGTTCCATCGGCAGAACATCGCGTTCATCGAGGGGACGATCTCGCGGCTCCAGAAGGAGCTCGCCGAAGAGAAGGATTCGTCGCGCCGCGCGGCGCTCGGGTTGCAGCTCATCCGAGAACGGAGCAACGTCATCTACGAGCAGGACCGTATCCGCGCCGAGGAGACGGGTGTGTTCACCGCGTCGCGCACGCCGTTCGACGAGATGTGCCAGATCCAGCAGCGCGCGAACACGCTGCGGCAGGTCCGGGAGTCCGAGCGGCTGAACAGCGCGCGCCGCAAGGTCGAGTTCCTGATGAGCAAGATGCCGCCCTCCGAATGGGACGCGGCCGACCGCATCATGGACAAGATCAACGCGGAGGATCCGCTCGACACCGAACGGTGGATCCAGTTCGGCGACGCGCTCGAGAAGAAGTACTCGGGGCGGCTCGAATACGCGCAGAGCATGGCCGAGTCGGATCTCATCGACATCGAGGATCGGCTGCTGCGGGCCGAGAAGGTGAAGACGAGGTGCGAAATTACGCTGGCACTGGGCGGCGTGGCCGGCATGCCGGGCTATGTCTCGCTCATACACCAGGTGGGGACGGGCCTTGTCGAAGATGGCTTGAAGGGTGCGGCGAAGAACGTCATCTGTCTTTATTCGGACGCCGTGGACATCGCCTGGAGCGCATACGACGGCTACAAGGAAGGCGGCTGGTCGGGTGCGCTCGAGGGGGCCGTCTGGTCGACCATCATGAACAAGGGCGTGCCGTTCCTCGTCAGCAAGGTTCAGGGCAAGCTCAACACCGACGTGCGCGAACTCTTCGGCGGCAAGGGCAAGGTCTCCACGTCCGCCAAGGTGAAGACGGGTGCGTCCGCAAAGTCGAAGGCGGACGGTTCGTCCGCGAAGGGTGCGGCGGCCAAGGCCGACGCCTCCGCCGACGTGAAGGAGTACAAAGCGGCGCAGGCGAAGGCGGAAGAGGAGATCAGCGAGTTCATCCGGGCGCAGAACGCCTTCAACCAGGCCGACCTCTCGCACATGACGGACAGGCAGTTGACGAAGCTCAAGAGCGATCTCACGGTGGCGACGGCCCGCGTGAACGCGAACCCCACGGCGAAGGCTTGCCTCAAGTACGACGCCGCCTACCAGAAGGTGGGCGCGGCGTTCGACGGTACCCTCGGCAAGATCCACGAGACGGTGAAGACGAAGTTCTACGCCGACATGAAGGCGAAGGGATTCAGCGATCAGGAGATCATGCAGTTCCGCAACGCCTCGAGCAAGGGCACGGTGGGCATGGACGCGGACTGGGGCCTGAAGGAGACGCCGGGCATGGTGATCACGAGGAACGGCAAGCGCGTTTCGGTTCGCGAATGGCAGCGCGAGGCGACGGAAAGCTGGAACCGCCTGTACAAGCAGGGGACGGGCTTCGATGCCCAGAAGTCGTGGGAGAACATTACCACGCACCAGCACGCCGAGGCCTATCGCAACATGGCGGTGCTGAAATACTCGAAGGATGCAAACAACATGGACGAGATACTTTCGCAACTGAGCCGCTCCGATGCCCAGCAGGTGATGGACGTCATGCGCTACAAGGCGGACATGATGTTGAACGACAAGGACTTCCCGCGGCTCGTCTATGTACGCGAGGCGGTGCGCGGCACGGCGAAGGACATGAAGTCGAAGCTTCTCCCGGCGATCGACGCGCGGATCAAGCCACTGAAGGCGAAGCAGGCGGCGCTGAAGAAGGGCGAGACGCTCTCGAAGACCGACGCGCACAACCTCAAACGCCTCGCAGCGGCGAAACAGCACTACGAGACGGTGATGAAGACCTTCGACGACATCGGCACGGGCAAGATGCGGTCCGAGGACTGGGACGACGCGATCCGTACGGTGACGGGCGGACGTGGCATCTGCGACGAAATCAACGACATGGCCGACCTCTTCAGGTCGCTTGTCCTTTAAGGGTGAAGATGCGCGACAAGATCCCATACGAAAAGGTACGTACGCTCCCCATGTTCAGGGGAGTTGACGATGCGGTGATTTCCTCTTTGATCAAGGCGTCCGCGGCCAAATTGAAGCGGTACGGCAGGCAGATGACCGTGTTCGCGGCGCATAGTGCGGTGCGGCACGTGTTCGTGGTCATGTCGGGTGCGCTCAAGATCAGCGAGTATGGCGAGAGGGAAAGTGCGCACATTCTGCGCGTCTGCCGTCCCGGGCACATCGTCGGACTAGCGCATATCCTCGGACACCTTGAGATTTTCCCAGGTTCGTGCATCGCGACCGAGGATAGTGAGGTCCTAGTCATGAACATCGACGGATTCACCAGAACGCTGGCGACCCTCCGGTACGGATCGCTCGGCGAAAACCTCTTTCGGATGATGTCAGACGATCTGCTCGCCTCCTGGCGGGCGCAGTCCATCCTCTCCTGCCCGACGATCGGCGACCGGGTGATGACATACCTCCGCTGGATGCAGGCGGAGACGGGGAAAAAGGAAATCGTCCTGTCGGTCAACCGGCAGGAATTCGCCGACCTCCTCGGCGTCCACCGCACGGCGCTTTCGCGTTCACTTGCGCAACTCGTCGCCTCCGGCCAGATCGCTTGCCGCAAGAACGTCTTCCGGCTGCTGAAATAATTTTTCCAAAATGTAGCAATTGCTACACATTTTCTCCGCTGGATAGTGTATAATATAGCGCACAAAGAGGAGAGAGGCCATGATGAGAAAGATGATGATCATAGGTTTGACGATCGTTTCCCTTTTTGCATGGGGTTACGATGTCGGTGATTATGTGCAGGACGGACTGGTTGCCCAGTATGACGGCATCCGTAATGTCGGCGCGACATTGCCGCACAATGCGGCGGCGCAGTATTGGGTGAATCTCGCTTCGCCGTCTAATTCGCTTGGGTTCGTCGGCAGTAATGTCGCTTCGGGGTCATGGACGAACAACGGGTATACCTTTACGGGTTCG
>JAZUGW010000161.1:0-4958 GCA_045641465.1 Kiritimatiellia bacterium
GGACGATTCTGTCTTGCGACAGGCGACAGTCATGCTCTATCGGAATCGACATGTCGGTACCGCTGGGGCGTTAATGCTCGACAGATTGTTTTGTTCAAAATACGAAGGCTATGCGACTAGTTCAAACCGATTGAGTTTTGCTCATTTTATATTGAATCATCCAGAACGTGAATACTATGATATAAAGGATTTTTCAAGCATTACCAACCAACTTCTTTCTTCGGGTCAACCACTTCGACAGCTGACGATCAGTGATGGGGGGAACGAATGATGGTCGGCGCGATCTTGTTTACGGCGGTAGCACTCTCGGTGACGAACGCGCCTTCCTCGTTCTCGACGATGGTGGAGCGGACGGTATCGTGTCCCGTCGTCTCAGAACTGAAGGTGGGGATGAAGTTCGATTTGGATCTGCCACAGTCGTCAAAAATATGAAAGGGTTGCGTCGTCTTTGTTTTTTCGGCTTGCAAAAAAAGTGAAAATACCCCTTGCATACTGAATCGGGATGTGATACAATATACGCCGTTTTCACCACTTGAAAGCAACCAAGTTCGGGCGTGGCGCAGTGGTAGCGCAGTTGACTGTTAATCAATTGGTCGCTGGTTCGAATCCAGCCGCCCGAGCCATTTTCAAAGGCCGTTTCTCCGGAAGGAAGAAGCGGTTTTTTGCTTTTTACGGATGGGAAGTTTTGCAGTCAGGAACACGGTGCGGATCATTCCGCTGCTGGTCGCCGGCCTTGTGTCTGCGGCTGATCTGCTTATTCTTTCGCCACCGGCGCTGGTGGATGCCTGGCGGTACTATGCCGCATCACGACGGACGGCCGGACTGTCGGTGGAGGTGGTTGAGACTTCGTCCATTTATGCGAATCACCCCTTCGGTGCGTCGGAGCCTTGTCGGACGGCGGCGGATTCGCTCCATGCCTTCATTCACGCGTCGGCGGCTGCGGGGACGACGAATTTCCTGCTGGGAGGCGCGTGGATTGACGCGCGGGCGCTTGAGCGTCCGATTCATCTGCTGACGGGCGAGCGGCTTTCGCTTTCGAACGCGGTCCCGGGCGTTCTCATTCGGCCGCACGGCGCGACGGGACTTGAAGCGGCCCCGTCCGACTTTTTCTATGCGTGTTCGGGGGCGACGAATTGGGATGCCAATGGCAATGGGGTCCTGCTGGAGTCGGATGAACGCCGCCGGGAAGATTTATTTGCAGACGTCGTCGTTGCACGCTTCCCCGCCTTGCCGTTTGCCTTTGGGGACAGACCCCTTGTGACGGCGGCCGAACTTGTGACAAACTATGCGGCGAAAGTGGCTCGGGGACTTTCACCCGCTTTCACGGGACGGCGCCGCGTGAATTTGGCGGGCGGTACGCAATGGTCGTCGGTTCCCGCCGCCGACACCTCGCTTGGATTGGTCCGGGAAGAAATGCAGTTCTTCGATGCTTTGCCGAATGTCTGGCAGACGGCGCATCTGCCACAGGTCAGCGATGCCGAGTTCGTCTTGCGGAAAACGTTGCGTACGATCATCTGTCCGTACTGGCCTGTGGAGGCGGTCGACACCGTTTTCTATTCCGATGCGGCCCTGTACGGCGGAAGCTACGAAAATCTCCTGGCGGCGCGTGATGCGTTTCTCGCGCATGATGCGATTGTGTCGTCCTGCCGGACGCACGGAAATGCCACAGTGGCCTTGAGTGCCGGAGGACTCTTTCTATTTTCGCAAAGTCTCTATGCGAAAGCCCGGGGACTGTCCCTTTTTGCGGATTTCGCGGTACCGTGCCGGACGGGGATGATCGACTACACCAGTACGTCGAACCAGGTCGTCTATGCGGTTCCGAGTCTCGGTGTGGCGGCCGTATGCTCGCCCGTCGGGGGCGCTGTGACAGGTGTGTTCAACAGCCGGGACGGCATTGACACGTGGACCGTTTCGTTTGCGCTTGAGGACGGCTTGTCGCTTTCGCTTGCCACGGGGGCCTTGCGTCATCTCTTCGCAGGCGAATCGCCCACATTCGGAACGGCGTTCCTGCGGGCGCGTCGTGACTTTGTGACGCAGTCCCCCAAACTTTCAAATGACCAGGTCTATGCCCTTGGCGAGCAATTGTTTCTCGGCGATCCGACCATCGGGCTTCCATCCTTCGAAAAGTCTGTTGAATGGACGGAATCTCCAGTCGATCTGACGACAGATCAGGTGTGGGTTTCGGCGCATTTGAATGCCGGTTCAGATGCATTGATTACGGGAGCGGGAGATTTACGGGTGATGGGAAAGCTTGCCGTGGCGGGTACGAACCTGACACTTGCGGTCGGTGGCGGTCTGGGAGAGGGCGTGGCGTTTACGGGGACAGTCCCCGGGACTTTGACCCTGGCAGGCGAATCGTCCTTCTACGTGGGTGGTGTGTCGAATTGTGCGACGGTTGTTGTGGTCTCGGGTTCGCCGACCCTGCGGTGTACGAATCCCCGGTACGCGCCTCAGTCGTTCCGCGTGGAGGGCGGATGCCTTGTTCTGGAAACGGCGGAGACCTTTACGCCTTCACACGAGACATTGGCGGAAGTGGTGAATGGCCGGCTCGTGTGGGCCGCATCGCCTCAGGCGGGTTGGCCGGAGGGCGGCGAACATCTGGCGCGTCCAATCAAGCTCGCGGATGGGATTCTGGCCCTTGATCCAGGGGCTCATTTGGCATGGGGGCGTCGCGTGGACGAGGCCTTTGCGCCGTTTACGCTGGTCGTTGAGGGGAGAAGCCGTGTCGAAGCGTCCGTTGAGGCGGCGGTCGCACGCGTGGGGCTTGTCGGGACGACCACGGTTGCGCTGGCCTCAGGGGCGGAGCTGGTGCTGGATGTCGCCTGTGAAGATGAAGAGAACGGTGCGCTGGTTGCGACGGGACCAGGAGTGCTGCGCGCGACACGGAGTATGTCGCTCGCGGGGCGGGTGGAGGTGTCCCGCGAAGCGACGCTGGTGCTGGAAGAGGTTCCGCTGGTGTCCGTGACAGATCTTGTCGTTCGGGCCGGTGCGACACTGCGCATTCCCGCGGTGGCGTCAGGACGGCATCCCTTGGTGCCGCTGGGGGGACGGGTCGTTCTTGAAGCCGGCGCGCGTGTGACGGATCTTGCGGGGAATGTCCTGGCGGGATCGGTGGCGAATGGAACGTTCTTTGAATTGTCGTCGGCGCTGCGTTGGAAAGGCGGCGCGGGTGTCTGGTCCGATCCGCAGGGATGGTTTGATTCGGGGACCGGTGAGTTCGGGGCGTGGCAACCGGGGCGGACGGCGGTTTTCGACGCGCCACAGGGGGCGTGCGTGACGAATGACGCGCGGACGGTTGATGTGGCGGGATTTATCGTCGCGACGGATGCGATGCTCTGCGGCGGCACGATTCGAAGTTCGACAGGCGAACTTGCGGTGCCCGAAGGCGCAACCTTGACGTTTCAGGCGCCGTTTGCCGTGGAGGGGGATGTTCGCAAAGGGGGCGGAGGCCGCCTTGCGTTGAGTGGCGAACAGCGTGAATTGGGTCCGGGGGCGCTCGTCATCGACGCAGGGCCGTTGGCGCTGTCGAATGTCGTAGCACCTTGTGTGACGAATGTCACGGTGGCGAATGGTGCGTTCATCGAGTTGAGCGGCGTCAACGAACTGGCGCATGCGATTTCCAATTCGAGTTTGGCGACGAATGCGCTTGTACGGGTCGACGAAACGCCGAGTTCGCTGGTGTTCGGACTCTTCACGCCGCGCAAATCGTTTCGGATCCCGTCGGGTGTGACACTTGAAGTACGAGGGCCGATCGCCGATGATGGCGGTCGCGCCTGGTGGCCGCAGGTGGAGGGAACACTCGCCTATCGAGGCGTCCTCACGGGCGCCTACGGACAACTCACAGGAACGGGGACCGTTCAAGTTGCCGGCTTGAGGTCCCGTAGCGGAAGCGGGATGGGGTTTGGTCCGTGCCGTCTCGTGTGGCAGCCAGAATCGTCCACAGGACTTTTCCCCTTGCTCGGTTTTTACCTGCGCTACACGGCATTTATAGTTCTCAATGGCACGACGGTGGCGCCGGGATGCGATTGTGTGAAGGCCTCTGCGGAGGGGGCGCCCGATTCCGAAGTCGCACTTTACGTGGAAGAAGAAGGCGCAACCTTTGAGATTCCAGGGGGACAGACCCTTACACTGGAAGATGACGGTTCGCACATTCTCTTTGGCGGTCCGGGGCCGGTGAGGAAAACGGGAACGGGGACCTTCCGCCTCGCCGGCGTCGATGACCAGCATACGGGGGCGACGTTTCTCGCTGCAGGCACCTATTCGGTTGAAGGCGAGTGCTTTTCGCCGGCCTTCGAACTTGCCCCGGGAAGCGTCCTTGACTTGTCCGCCCCTTACCCGACGCAGATAGAAGCGACGAATTTCGTCTGGTCGGCAGGTGCCGAGATCCGACTCTGCGTCAGTGCCGACGGCTGCGACCGTCTCGACCTGCGAACGAAAGGGGACAGACCCCCGGAAATGAATGGGGACAGACCCCTTATGGACAGTTCCTATGGGGACAGACCCTCGGGAGGTGATGGGGACAGACCCCTGGGGTGGAAGATGCCAGGAGAAGGTGAATGCTTCTTGACGGTTAAAGTTGAATCCAATGCGCATGCAGGAGATTATTTGCTAATTATTGCAGATGAGATTCCGGATAGGTGCTGGTCGCGTCTTGCACGACGGTTCGTCGGTGCGGCAGGACGGCGGGCTCGTCTGGCCCGGACGCCCGACCATCGCGGTGTCGTCCTCGCCCTCGGCCCTCCGTCGACCGTCATCCTGTTGCGCTAGGGGAAACCGAGAAATCCATTGGTAATGTCGCATTGTAGGGGACGGCGTAACCGGTAGACAAGCTATAATTTAAGCAAGGGGTATTTTCATCTTTTTTTCGTTCCATGAGCAGGGTTGTTGACAACTCTTGTGGCTGGTGCCTGCACCGTATAGGTTCGACCCGACCGCCAGAGCGAGCAGACGACTTCCAG
>JAZUGW010000162.1:0-3403 GCA_045641465.1 Kiritimatiellia bacterium
CTTACCAACGGGCGTGGCCACATGGGTCATAAACACGAAGCCGTTCTTCTCATTGCCCTCGCGCGAACCGAACACCGTGGCGAAGGTATGAAGAGGAATCTGCACCCGCGGCACCTCGATCCGCCCCGACACCTCGTCGTCCGCCGCAGGCGCGTAGCCCGTGTCGATGTACTGCGCCCCGGTGGAACGAATGTAGTCGAGCGGACAATACCCCTTCGGCACATAGGTCGCAACCTCATCCCCCGCCGCGACGAACAACCCCATCGCGGCAACCACCAGCGCCAATGCCGTCTTGACTTTCAGTCCATGGACATCGGCCGCTACCAACAGTCCGACATTTGATTTCAACCGTTTATCCATTTGTGTTTTCCATTAAAAGGACTTTCGCCGCAGTACATGACAGAGTCTTGACCGTTTTAGGATACCATGGGGGCTGTCCCGATGTCATTGGGGCTGTCCCCACAGAATTCAACGCCCCAAATCGACCCCCATCTCCTTGAACTGCGCGGCAGCATCAAGGAAGTGCGCAGTAAGCCAGAGAGGAACCCATGCTTCGTAATAATCGCCGCGTCGCCGGTTGACGTTTTTCGGACAATCCTCCAACCACACGATCGTGAAACCCTTCTGCGCCGTATACAGCACATCGTCAAGATGGACGTAATTGGTGTAGAGGATCTGTTCGCCAAGCGAACCCCGCTCGTCCATCAGCTGTCCGGCCGAACGGTACATCACCCGTGCCAGGCAATGGTAGCGTTCGTCGCGGAGGAGGTCGCCCATCTGCCAAACAAGCGGCGTTTTCCAAACCGCCCAGGCGTCGAGACACTGGTTCTGCGGTGAAACAACACTCCATCCTGTCGAACGGAATCCCTTGTCCGCGAGACGCCCCGGGGGCATCGGAATGTCCCAGACGACGAGATAGCTGAGAAAGAGGTTCAGCGCATGCTTGGCAAGGCGCAAGTAGTGACGCGCCGCGACCTCGTCGCCCGCGCGTTTCGCAACACGGTGAAGCGCGAGATACCCCTCCAGAGCCCCTTGCGCACTTTCCTTGTCCTCGCAACTGGAGTCAAGCGTCACGCCCCAGTAGACATGCGACCAGCCGAAGAAGCGTTCCTCCTGCGCGGCGGCGATTCGTTTCGCCGCCGCAAAGCAGTCGTCATTCCCGAAAAGTTCCCCGGCGAGGACAAGCGGTTCCACGAGAAACGCATGGTCGCCCTTCGTGGGCTTGATCCACTTCGGATGGTTGATCGCCCTCGCGATGCGGGCGGTCGATTCACGCGCAAAACGCTCCCATTTCGCGGGGTTGAGACGACCGCCCGATTTCCGAGCGAAACGAATGGCCCGCAGAACGGGAAGCAGCCCCTCCGAACAGCAGGTCAATCCCCCGCAACGCCCCATCAAACGTCCCTTCCGCAGATCCCAGCCACTAGCGTACAGCCCGTTGGGGGTAAGTGCACCGCCGGCCATCTCGCAGAGGAAGTCGAGCGACCGTTGCGCCTTCTCCCAGTCACCGGGATGCAAGTCCAGAACCGGCAGCGCATAGCCGCACGTTTCCGCACATGCGACCCATCCCATGCCCAGTACGGGCATTCCGAACTCGGGATGGTACGCCAGGAAGCCACATGCTCCCTTCGGCTGGTTCTCCACCCAGCGCGTCTGGACGTAGTCACGCTTGCGACGGGCGATCTCCGCCATCGTGTCGAAGCGTTCCGCCCCGTAGGGTCGGAATATCCCGAGCGAGGCGTCAACCGCCTGTTCGAAGCCGAATGCGACCTCTGGCTCCGCCCGACCCGTCTGAATCCAAAACGTCTTCTCAATAATCTGCTTGGGATGAAGTGTAAGATAGGCCTTGTCATAGGGGAGCGCCTTAGTCATGCGCGCCTTGACGGTGCTTCGACGGCGATTGTAGCCGACCGGACCGGAAAGGAGCACGATATCCGTCGCACCCTCGGCACACTCGACACCCGCACTCCACCACTGGTCCTCATGCACGGCGCCGAGAACGGGCGACGGCAGCGTGTGTATCGCCGCAAACGTGCGCTTCGCCGGGTCCTCCACCACCACGAACGGCATCGGTAGACGGTGATCCTCGAAAATCGCGAACTCGCCCGGCTTGCCCGCATAGACTGGAACACGTCCGTCCTTCCGACCGGCGTTGGATGGATTTCCGTAGTAAAGCACGCCCGGGATGAAGGGCTTCTGGACTTCAGGATCGCCCTCCACGCGATAGCGCACCGAGAGCACAACCTCAGGAAGCGGCTTCTCGCCACGATAGGTCCAACGACGCACGACCTTGGTGAGTCCGTTCGACAGCACCGTCCGGGTATCGCGGATCTCAAGCCCGGGCACGTCAAGCTTCCATTCCCGCACCCAGCCGTTCGTCCACCCCACGCCCACCTCCGGCGGAAGGAGCGTTCCCGCACAAACACTCTCGTCCAGGCACAAGCCCAGAACAACACACGCGGCGACACGCGCGAACACGAGTCTTTTGTTTCTCATTTTGCGTACTCACTGTCTCTTGGTTGAAGATGTTTTCGGCGATGTTGCGAATCCTGTCACTGCGGGAGCACCGTCTTCTCTCCCTGGGCACGGATGAGACGGCCCACGAGCTCCGGGTGTTCGCGTGCCGCCCGCTCTGCGGCCGCGTAGGTCGCGCTGCCCGCGAGCACGGTGGCGGGCTTGCCGAAGCGCCGCTTCACCTCTCCGAGCACGAAAGCGAGTTCCGCCGCACGGATCGCCTCCAGCGATTCGCCCCTCGCCTTCAAACGCGCCGCAAGCGTCGTCTCGGCGTCGGCATCCTTCCCGTTCTCAAGGCAGCCCGCGATCTCCCCCGTGCCGAAAAGGTCGAGCGCGATTACGGGACGCTTCCCGCCGAACGCCCAACCGAGGTAGTCCTTCCGAAGCACGCGGTTCGACTGGCCCGTGATCACCACCGGCTCGCCCGTCGCCTCCTGCGGGACGATCTCGACCGCCGGCAGTTCCAGTCCGTTCGCATGGACATAGGCCGCACGTTCGATGCGCAGGACGCCGTAGCGTCGCATGAGCGAGTCAACGACCGAAAACTCGCGCCGCGTGAGCCCCGTCCTGTCGCCGAACGGCTGGCGTGACGCGCGGTCGGACGACATCCACGCCGTCTGCGGCAGCACCGGGCGCGCCAGGATCGAACCGAAGTCGGAACGGTCCACGCCCTTCCCGTTCACACTCACTCCCACGCAGTTGGCAAGGACTACGGGCGTTTTCGTCACCGTCTTCGCCGTCACGCCCTCGATTCCGATTTCGCGCAAGGGACACGCCGCATCGCCCGCGAGGCGTACGAGATGCGGCGTCCGCTCACACGTCACGTTGTGAATCGCGATGTCGTGAATGTCCGTGAGCCGTTCATCATAGGTGGGCAGATTGCGGAACT
>JAZUGW010000163.1:0-6152 GCA_045641465.1 Kiritimatiellia bacterium
GAGACATTCGTACTCGAAAGGGACTCGCTCAGCGGCTGCGCGGACTTGGACCGTTCGGGGAAGACCTTCCTGGCCGCAGCGTCCGAACAGACGAACTTCACGCCACGCTTTTCTTTGGCCAACGCAGGGTCTCCGAAATCAATCGTCGCCTGCTGCAGAAACGCCGCCAGCTCTCCCATCGTCGTCGGAGCAGCAGGGAATATCTCGGGAATCTGCATCTTCCGCAGTTTCACCTCGGTCTGGCTATACCAGGGAGTGAACTTCCAGTCTTTCCGGCCACGGCCAGACCTGTAACAATAATCGCCAATGTCGCGATTACTGTCAATGAGCCTGCCTTCCTGATTGTAGATTAATACAGCGGGGCCCGATGCCCAATAACGGCAAGGCGCAACCACAACCGCCGTGAAGTTGCTGCCGTCCTGCTGAAACGCGACAACCTTTCGAATGTCATTCGTCTCAACCGACATCATCTCCTGCACGCTCCCGTATGAGCAATAGCGACGAAACCGATTGTACCCCGGAATATCCTGCAACACCAGCAGCGCCGACAACAGAAAAAATCCGACTAGGATTGCGCCAGCCCAAAGGAGTGACTTCAGAATGAACTTCGGAAACCTCATAGCACCACCTTCCTACTCGTCGAAGAACGGGAATCGGTTGCCGCCAATTTCGTTTCGTTCGTGCTGGCGGACTCCGACTGGATCGACTTCTTCAGTTCGCGATTCAGATCTTCGCACTCCTTTTCGCTGAAATTGAGCAGGACGTTGTCATTCCAGAAGAGTTTCTTGGCTCCCGGTCCGCGCTTGTAAAGCGTCACGTGCGGCGCAGTCTTCGCGAAACGGCCACCGGTGACGATCAACGAGCCCTTCTGGTGATTGAAGACCGTCATGTTGTCCAGCTTGTAGGTCGGGTTGCTGAAGTAGGCGCAATTGAAGATGCGCACGTGATTGCAGACGTTATAGCCGATCATCGCCGTGTCGGCATAGCAACCATCCAGGAGGCAGTCGTTGCCCTGAAGGTCAAACGCAATCGAGTTCTCCAGCATCTCGGAGACATTCGTCCCCTTCTTCATGATGGGACCTCCCCAGACATGGCAACGCGTATAGTGGTTGGACCACTTGCAGTCGCGGATGCCGATCGTGTAGTCGATGACGTGGATGTCGGTGAACTCCGAGTCGCCGATGTGGGTGAGAAAACCGATGTTCCCCGCAAGTCCAGGCATGTCGCAGATCAAATAGATATTGTTGCAGATGACCTCGTGGGCGTCCGCGGTAAAACGCGGCAGCGAAGGATCGCCGAACTGCAAGCCCACCCGCTTGCCGTTGCGAATGGTCATATTCCCCATCGTGAAGTGCCTCAGCCCCAGCACGTTCAGACCGCTTGCCAGGCCGTTGCCGTCGATCTGCCCGCCCTTGATGAAGAGGTTGTGGTCCGCATAGAAGATTTCCGCATACTCCGAACCGAAATACCGCATTACATACGGCATCTCGCGCACGGCCTTGAGATTCGCGGACTTGTGCAGCAGAAGCGAGGTCTTGTTCGAGACGACCAGCATCTGGTCAATCGCGTAGTCGCCGCGCGGAAACCACACGACGCCGCCCTTGCCGGCCACCGCGACCGCCCGCATGATGCGCGCCGAGTCTCCCGTCTCCCCCGCCTGGCGCGGAAAATCCCCGACGCTCGCGTCGTAGATGCCGTTTCCCGCCGAACCCCTCCACAACGTTGTCGTCGGGTCGACGTGAAGGAAGAGGCTGCCGTTCTCGAGGGTTCCCACGAGGCCGGGCGGCAGCACGATCTTCGTCCTGTCTTCCGGGGTCATCGTTCCTTCCTGCATCGCGAAGACGCGGTAGGGAACGCCCGGTTCCAGCGGTGCTGACAGGTCCAGCGTGAGGACAAGCGGCTTTTCGGCGGTCAGCGCCGAGAAGTCGATGGATCTGGCCTTTAAGGTCGACAAGCCATTTGCCGTAAACTCAAGGTTGAGCCTCGCACCCGCGGCGAAAACGACGCGGCCTGCGAACGCGTTCGCGCCCTGCTTGAGTCCCAGCGTCGTCCCCTCGCAGACGGCCAGACCGCCGGTAAACATCTGCGCCGCCGTGAACGTCGTCCGCCCCGCGCCCGCAAGCGTCAGACCGCCCGTGCCGGCAAACGACGCGGCAATGCCGATGTTGGAACCGGCATTGTCGAGCGTGAGGCCGCCGGCGAGAATCTTGTAGGACCCCTGCGCGGATTTCGCGCCGACAAAGGAATCGCTCGCAGCCGCCGCGACCAACGTCGCCCGATCGAAGGTGGCATCGACGAGGGCGCCGGCAGACGGGGTTGAGAGAGCCCCCAGACGAAGCGTACCGCCCTGGACGTGCAGAACGCCACGCGCGCCGTCGCTGTTGCCCAACGTCACCGGGGTCGCACCGAAGTCGGCCGTACCGCCCGAGGCAATGAGGAGTTTTCCGACATTCCCGCGTCCTTGTCCGAAGACGAAGTCGGAAGACTGCCGCGCATTGAAGCGGCCACCGTTCACAACCTCGACGATGCCCGTCGCGTGATAGTCGTCGAGGCTCACACCGACATAGGAATTCTTTCCCGTGTAGTCGACCGTGCCACCATCGGCCAGAATGCGAGGTGCGCCTTTCGTCATTTGGAGATTGAGAGACGCGCCGAAGCCGATTGTACCATTCTTGAGCGCAATGAGCTCGCCGCCGAATTCGGAATATCTCACGGTTTCGATTTTCAGCGTCCCGTTGGTGACGACGATCTTCTCGCCGGCGGGCAGCCATTTCCCAGACGTCCCATTCAACGTCTGCGTGGCGCCGCGAAGATCGATCAACCCCTTAACGCGCGCCGAGGCGACGCCGTTTCCTCCGGAAGCCGCGAGCGCCCCCAGTAAGCCCATAAGACAGATTGCGATAGGACATTTCATTTTAGTTGTTCCTTTCGTTTTTAAAGCTTATCGATACGTATCGTGCAAATGCTCTTTCATGCCCATTAGGGAGAACCATTCCATCATGCGCCGGTTGCTGAAATCGAGATTGTGCGAAATCGTATCAAGCGCATAAACCGTCGGGTCGAAAAGCGGCTCCCGACGCGAGAGCGCCGAAGAGAGCGCCGCGATCGGACGGATGACAGTCCTCGGGAGCGACAGTTCCTTCAGACGTTTCCCCGGCAGAAACTCCGAGGCGAGTTCGTGATAGTAGTCGCTCAAGGTCACGCGCCGGGAATCGAGAACCGTCACGCCCTGCCCGCCCGCCTCCGGAAGCAGCATCGCGGCATGCAACGCCTGACAGACATTCACGACATGCGCGAGCGGCCAGCGGTTTTGCCCCTTCCAGCGTCCAAAATGGAAGACAAACGGCGAGTCCCTCAAATAGGCAACCGTGCGCGGCGTGATCGACGTATCACCGCGGCCGTAGATGACGCACGGACGCACACAGGAGAATCGCTCGGACGGCAGATTCTCCGCGAGCCATTTCTCCGACAGGATCTTATACTTCGGATAGGGGTTCTTCGCCTTCTCGTCGAAAGAAAGCTCCGTCTCATCCTCGCCGTTGAAATCGTGCAAACCGTAGACGTCGGACGTCGAGAGATAGACAAAGCGCCGCACGCCCCGCGCCATCGCCAAACCGGCGAGCTTGCGGACGGCATCGTAATTCGCCGCGCGAAACCACGCATCGCGGCCGACGTCGCTCGCCC
This sequence comes from Kiritimatiellia bacterium, assembly GCA_045641465.1. Taxonomy (GTDB): domain Bacteria; phylum Verrucomicrobiota; class Kiritimatiellia; order RFP12; family UBA1067; genus RUG572. Next base: position 3,685 of record JAZUGW010000163.1, read on the forward strand.
TCGCGGCAACATGCACGACATAGTCGAGAGGACCGTCAAACAACGCCTCCATCGCCCGGGCATCCGTCAAATCCACCGAACGGATCTCCGCCCCGGATGTCCGCAACCGGTCCGCGACCTTGTTACGGACCGTTCCGACGACACGATAGCCCTTGCGCACGAAATACTCCGCCGCATTCGACCCGACATAGCCACCGGCACCTGTCAGCAGAATCGTCTCCATGTTCCGTCACCCCTCAAACAGACCTTGCCAATACTTCGCGACGACGCCCAGGCGGTCCTTCGGCGCGACCGAACGCCAATCGGGCGGGGACGCCTTGATCCGTCCCGTACATCCATGCACATTCAAACGGATCTCCGTATCAACCGTCTCCGCGCGGAATCCACCATGGCCGACCCAAATGCCGTTCGGCACGGGCGTTCCAGCCGGCACGGCAAAGACGAGGGCGTATTCGCCCACGCCGCCAACAAGCGTCCACCCCGGTTCGACACCGGACGGCAAAGCGTCCACGACTTCCCGCGCGATCGCGCGGTCACAGTCCACCTCCATCCAGAGGCCAGGATTCACCCGCCGGAAGTTCTCCACCGCGTCGAGAAACCCGCCGCTCGTATCGGTCGCGAACAACGCCTCCGCCGGAACCGGATCGCGCCAGACGGGCATCGGCAAGGGACGCGCAAGCGCCACCGCCGCGTTCGCGGCGCCCAATGGGTCCGAGACGTAGAGATCGAAATCGACGCGCGCAGAAGCGACGCGGCGCACCGGACGGCAAACACGGCCCATGACCGTTGCGCTCCAGCTCCATTCCGCCGCCATCGCGACATCGCCACCAAGCAGGCGTATGCCGTAATGGACCAGCACATCTTGAATACCCGTCGCCACCTGTTCGTAAAAGGACATCGGTTCCGTCGCCGAGCAGGTCCAGACCTGTGTCATCGCCTTTGGAGACGCGCCGCAGGCAAGAAGATCGGTACAAGCTCCATAAGCCATCAGTCGCCCCATATCCCGCGGGGCAAGTCCGGCGAGGAAATCCTCCTGCAACGAGAAGGAATCCGAAGAGACGAGAAGCTCCCCTTCTCCTGAAGGAACACAATCGGCGTCCGACTCGTACGGACACATTCCATGGATGCGCTGAAGCGAACGGATAAATGATTCTTCATTCATGGGCACACCAATTTCAATCGTCGACTTGCAAACCGAACCTCGACCGGCAGACAACCCTGCGGATCGCCATCGAACTCCACCGGCAACGACTCGTCCGAGCGAAGACGCGCCGCGTCGCGGATGATATGAAACTCGCCACAGGGTTTCCCGCTGTACAATCGGCACAAAAGCCCCAGCCATCCCCAGAGCGAGGGTCTGCGGACGAACCATGCCGCGTACTCGTTCTCTTTCAGCTCCGGCAGCGCCAGGCGCAGTCCCCCCGCGATAAAAGGAATGCGTGTAATCAGAAAATGGACACAGGCATCGACTTGAAGATCGCCCAGTTCGACGCTGTAGCTTCTTGCCCGCAAGAGCGCTCCCACCAAGGCAACGAATGTCCCCAGTCGGTCGCCCAGACGGGGCCGCAGGCGATTGGCCGCTTCGGCCACTGCGGCACCGATGCCAAGATTCAGCGAACAGAAGAAAGGATGTCCATTGGCCGTCAGCACCGGCATCTCCCGGAACGCGCCGGACCGCAAGAGCCGTATTGCTGCCTCCGGCTCGATCGGGATGTCCTGCGCGGTGCAGAAATCCGGGCTCGTTCCCGTGTAAAGAACGCCGAACTTCAGATTCTCGTCCGCGTTCTCAAGCACCCCTGCCGCCACAGCCCGCACGGTGCCATCACCGCCACACGCCACGACCGTCTCGTAACCCTGCGCTGCACGAGCCCGTTCCTCGGCTTCCTCAATGGACGTCAACAGCACGAACTCGCCTTCCGGCAGAAGCCCGGCCAACTGTCGCCATCGACGGCCCGAACGCCCGCCGTGCGACGAGGGATTGACGAGAACCAGGAACCGCTTCATCGCCTGTAGATCCCCACGGCCTCGTAGACCTTCGTCGGCGTACCGGGCTTCCAGTTTTGGACAAGCCGCTCTGTCTCCTCCCAGGCGAGCGGCAGCCGATCGCCCGCCACGGCGGCGATTTCCGCCGCATGCGTCTGACACGTCCATTCCTCGCACGGAATCGCGAAGACCTTCCGCATGCGGGCATAGGCCGTTTCAAAGGGGACCTCGCGCAGATTGCCGAAGGAGATGTTCACGAATTCGCAGGGTTGCACTTCACCGCTCGCCCCCACATAGAAGCGGTCGATCCCGCCACAACAGCAACCGAGCATCTCGGGCGATTCCTCGTAGACTTGCGCGGTCAGGACAGGCGCATGGCGCGAACCGGATGAATTATAGCGGACCTGTGCCGCCTTCGCAATCTCCACCGCCTCGCGATGGAGAGACACATCGAACGTCTTCCCCATCCAGGCCCCGCAGGCCTT
>JAZUGW010000164.1:0-10450 GCA_045641465.1 Kiritimatiellia bacterium
CACCCGCCGCTTCGGCAACATCTGCCAGACGTTCGGCTGGGCGGCGTGGAGAATGTGCCAGTCGCGAAGCGATCTGGGTAGCGGCGAAGCCGTTTCCGCGAAGCGGAAATTCGAGCGGAGCGAGAACCACGCACCGTTCACGGCGAAGGACGTCGAGGAGCAGAAGGCGAACGCACCCCGCGTAGCCGCCCGCTTCGCGGGAGGTCTTCGACCTGGGGGATATTCCGTGATGCTCTCGGCGATGAAGAACGGCGGCGGGGCGGAGGCGGTGCAGTGAAGCGCATCGCCCTCTTCCTCGCGCTCGGCGCGGCCGCGCTCGTCTGCGGCTGCGCCAGCCAGTGCATCACCGAGAGGCACTACTACGAGCCGACCGACAAGACCGCCCTCAAGCGCGAGGACGGCATGACGGTCGGTGCGCTCAAGACGGAGATCATCAGGTCCGGGTCGCCGGACTGGAGCGACTCCAAGTCCATCAGCTTGATCAGCGTCGGCAGGTGACCGGCGCGGTCGTATCGGAAACCGGAAGGGAAAGGCAGTAAGCAATGAAGAAGTGCGTGAAGATCTGGGCGGCGGCTCTCGTCGCGGCCCTCGTGATCGGCTTCGCGGCCTGCACGGGCTGCGTGAGCGGGGGCGATCCCGCGAGGCGGGCCGCCGTCAAGGCGGAGATCGCCGAGGTGATGCGCCTCGCCTACGACGTGGGCGGGCGCGAGATCGTGTCGAACCGCATCGAGCGGCTCGTCACGGACGGGAAGGTGACGGACGAGCAGGCCGCGTACCTCCACGCCGCCGCGCAGGCGGTGTACGAGCGCACGGTCGACCGCCTCGCGCCGACCAACGCGCCCGCCGCGAAGGCGAACTGAACCCCCGGCCGGGGCTGTTGGGCGATCATCAGCCCCGGCCTTTTCGCATTTGAAGGAGAAAGAGACATGAACATCATCAAGCGCAACGGCTCGGAGGCCGTGTTCGAGAAGGCGAAGATCCTCGCCGCCGTCGGCAAGGCGAACGCCAGCGTCCCGGAGAAGGACCGCATCCCCGACGTCCTCGCGGAGCGCGTCGCCGAGCGCGTCACGGCGCGGTGCGCGGGGCTCGGCCGCGCCCCGTCCGTCGAGGAGGTGCAGGACTACGTGGAGGAGGCCCTGCAGACCGTGGGGGCCTACGAGCTTTCCCGCCACTACATCCGCTACCGCCACCAGAGGGAACTCGCCCGCAAGGCGAACACGACCGACGCGAACGTCCTCGCCCTCATCGACTGCAACAACGAGGAGGTGAAGCAGGAGAACTCCAACAAGAATCCGGCGGTCAACTCGGTCCAGCGCGACTACATGGCGGGCGAGGTCTCGAAGGATCTCTCTCGCCGCATCCTCCTGCCGCCCGAGGTCGTGGAGGCGCACGAGCAGGGGATCATCCACTTCCACGACATGGACTACTACGCCCAGCGGATGCACAACTGCGACCTCGTGAACCTCGAGGACATGCTCCAGAACGGGACGGTCATCTCCGGGACGATGATCGACCGCCCGCATTCGTTCTCGACCGCCTGCAACATCGCGACGCAGATCATCGCGCAGGTCGCCTCCAACCAGTACGGCGGGCAGTCGATCTCGCTTGCGCACCTCGCCCCGTTCGTGGAGGTCTCGCGGCAGAAGATCCGGAAGGAACTCGCCGAGGAGACGGGCGGCATCTCCATGCCCGACGAGCGGTTCGACGAGATCGTCGAGCGGCGCGTCCGCAAGGAGATCGAGAAGGGTGTGCAGACGATCCAGTACCAGGTCGTGACGCTCATGACCACCAACGGGCAGGCACCGTTCATCACGGTGTTCATGTACCTCGGCGAGGCGAAGGACGAGCGCACGAGGAACGACCTCGCCGCCGTCATCGAGGAAGTCCTCAAGCAGCGCATCCTCGGCGTGAAGAACGAGAAGGGCGTGTACGTGACCCCGGCGTTCCCGAAGCTCGTGTACGTCCTCGAGGAGCGGAACGCGAAGCCGGACTCGCCCTACTGGCATCTCACGGAGCTTGCCGCCCGCTGCACCGCGAAGCGCATGGTCCCCGACTACATCAGCGAGAAGATCATGCTGAAGAACAAGGTCGACGCGAAGGGCAACGGGAACTGCTACACCTGCATGGGCTGCCGCTCGTTCCTCACGCCCTACCTCGACCCCGGCGGGCAGCCGAAATACTACGGCAGGTTCAACCAGGGCGTGGTGACGGTGAACCTCGTGGACGCGGGGCTTTCGGCAGACGGCGACCTCGACGCCTTCTGGGAGATCCTCGACGAGCGGCTCGAGCTTTGCCACAAGGCGCTCCAGTGCCGCCACAGGCGGCTCGAGGGGACGCTCTCGGACGCCGCCCCAATCCTCTGGCAGCACGGCGCGTTGGCGCGGCTGAAGCGCGGTGAGCGCATCGACGCTCTCCTGCACGGCGGCTACTCCACGATCTCGCTCGGCTATGCGGGGCTGTGGGAATGCGTGTACGCGCTCACGGGAGCGAAGCTCACCGAGCCGGAGGGGGAGAAGCTCGGCCTCGACATCATGCGCCGCCTCAACGAGGCGACCGCGAAGTGGAAGGCCGCCGAGAACATCGACTACTCGATCTACGGAACGCCGCTCGAGTCCACGACCTACCGCTTTGCAAAGTGCCTGCAACGGCGTTTCGGCATCATTGCGGGGGTGACGGACAGGAACTACGTGACGAACTCCTACCACGTCCACGTGACGGAGAAGATCGACGCGTTCTCCAAGCTCGCGCTGGAGGCGAAGTTCCAGAACCTCTCGCCGGGCGGGGCGATCTCCTATGTGGAGGTTCCGAACCTCCAGAACAACATCCCGGCCGTCCTCTCGCTCGTGCGGTTCATCTACGACAACATCATGTACGCCGAGCTGAACACGAAGTCGGACTACTGCCAGCGGTGCGGCTTCGACGGCGAGATCGAGATCGTGGACGACGAGAACGGCAAGCTCGTGTGGCGGTGCCCGAGGTGCGGGAACGTCGACCAGTCGACGATGAACGTCGCGAGGAGGACTTGCGGCTACATCGGGTCGCAGTTCTGGAACCAGGGGAGGACGCAGGAGATCCGCGACCGCGTCATGCACCTCGACTGACGAAGTGCCGAACGCCCGACCGGGGGCCTCCTAACCGAGGCCCTATCCCATCGTCCGACATTATGCCGTAATAATAGATCGAATAGCAAGCGGAAATAATATTATTTATTTTCGCATACCCGCTGGATAAGTTATGAGAATTACGGCATCATGTGTCACAGAAAAAGCGGGGGAAAGGCCCTCGCGGAAAGGCAAGCGAAAATGAACGACAAGACACAACAATGCGGCGCGGAAGACCTCGCCCAGGACATCAGAAACAACGCCGAGGAGGCCGCGACCGACCTCGAGGCGATCCTCGGCGAGACGAAGCCGGAGGACTTCAAGGGCGACGATTGGGAATGCGTCCGCGAGGCGATCAAGGCGGCGCGGGCGAACCTCGACGCGATGGAGGACGCGCTCAACGAGAAGCAGAACGAGGCGGACGAGTACGACCCCGAGACGGACGAGAACCGCTACGCGACCTGGTGGGAATGAAAACGAACCGCCGCCCCTCCAAGACGGAGGGGCGCGGCACGACACGAAAGGGAAACGACCATGACGATCAAAGAGGCAACCGAAATCATCGAGAAGAATCCGGCGAGCTTTCCGAGCGGACTCGACACCTGCTAGCTCGACGTGCTTCGCTTCAAGGTGCGGGAGGAGATCGCCCCGGAGGCGGAGAAGTTCCGCGAGTCGGCCGACCGCTTCACCCGCCTTGCGATGAAGCTCGACGGAGCGACTGCGGCGGAGATGGACGAGGCGTACAACGATGTGCGCGAGACGCTCAACTCGCTCAACAACTGCTGGAGCGGACACTACGGAAACGACTGAAAGAAGAAAACCAACGGAAAGGAAAAACTGAAATGGACATGAACCTCATCAGCTACGAGACGGTCGTGAAAGACCTCGAGGCGCATCCCGCGAAGCGTATCTTCTGGCGGAGCGGCTGGGCGTGGAAGGGGGCGGGCGAAGGCGAGGTCAGCCGCGACCCGAAGGACTACCCGAAGCGGACGATGGCCTGCATCGACCTGCGGATGCAGGAACGCGTGTTCGCCTCGTGGAAGGACGCGCTGAAGGCGAAGTTCGACTGGGCCTGCGTGGTCGAGTGCGACAAGAACACCGACGAGGAGATCCACCTCAACGGTCTCTCGGTGAACGACATGGAGTGATTTAAGAACGCACCTCGTCCCGCCGTGCCGAGGTCGGTGCGGCGGGGGAGGGCATCAACAGAAAGGAAACGAAACTATGGCCACGAAGGAACAGCTCATCGCCTGCCGCGATGCCTACTGCAACCACGGATGCAAGCTCATCGAGATCACGCACCTCGACGGACGGAAGTCCGGCATCGCGAACCCCGCCGCGATCAATGCGGCGATGGACGCGCTCAAGGCGGAGCTTGATCGGCAGATCGCCGCCGCCAAGTAGCATCTTGAAAGATGCCTTCTCTCGCCCGCCCCGGACGATCCTCCGGGGCGGGTTTTTCGCGCCCTCGGGGCCTCCCAATCGAGGCCCTATCCCACCGTCCGAGAGTATGCCGTAATAACGCCAGCATAGCAAGGGGGATAATTGATTATTTCGCATTAAAAAATAATGAAAAATAATCAAAATACCCCGTTGCTATTATAAAAACATTACGGCATCATATGGGTACAAAAAGCGGGGGAAAGGCCTCCGCGAGAAACAAAAAAGAGAAAGGCAAAAAGATGCAACAAGTAAAGGTGATCAAGGTCAAGCCGGGGCGCGACAAGCTCCGCGAGGCGATCAAGAACCAGCTGGCGCGGAAGGGCGCGAGGGCGGGGATTCTGATCGGCAGGCTCGGCGCGGACAAGGAGGCGGTGATTTGGAAGCCGACCGACCTCGACGCGATAGCAAGCGAGCTTCGCTACCTCGCCTTCCAGATCCGCAACCTCCAACAAGCCAAGCTTGCGACCGAGGAAGCTTAACGAAAACCGCCCGCCCCCGCGAAGGGGGCGGGCAACACCCGAAAGGAGAAAAACGAAAATGGCTGCGCAACAACAAGAACCGATCACGGACATCAGGCTGAAGCTCGTCGGCGAGGACGGAAACGCCTTCATGATCATGGGGCGGGCGAGGCAGGCCCTCCGCCGCAACGGACGCGCCGACCTCATCGAGCAGTTCACGAAGGAATGCACGAGCGGGAGCTACGACAACCTCCTCGCGACCTGCGCGAGGTACTTCGTCTGCGAGTGAAAAACGAACCGCCGCCTCGCCGCCGATCCGGCGGGGCGGCACAACGGAAAGGAAACGGAAATGGAAACGGATGACAAGAAGTACGAGGTGACGCTTTCGGTAAGGCTGCACGGCGCGTCCACCGTCCTCGCCGCCGACGAATCGTGTGGGGAGGAGATCGTGAACAGGATGTTCGCCGAGGGCGAGATCAAGCTCGGCGACCTCGAGTTCGCGGACGAGACGCGGGTCGACTGCACGGGCGAATCTGAACCGAACGCGAAGGCGGTCAACGAGGACGATGGCGAGACGGAGGATGCCGAGGACGGCGACGAGCCGACGAAGCACATCTGCCCGCTCACGCAACTACCCTGCGACGAGGAATGCTCGTGGGGCGAGAAGGCGAACTGCGAATATTACCAGGGCCTCGTCGACGGACGCGCCGAGGCGAAGAAGTGAAAACAAGAACGGGGCGAGGCGCGAAAGCGTCCGCCCCTTAAGCGAGAAAGGAAAAGAGAATGAACACGGACATCGAAACGCTCAAGCGCGAGGTGAAGCACCTGCCGCCTCTCGCCCGCCGGAGGGCGGAGCGCGAACTCGGACTTCCCGTCACCCCGACGGGCGAACACAAGGTCTTCGTCTACGGGACGCTCCTCACGGGCGAGGGCAACGCGAGATGGGCGAGGGACGCGAGACGCCAGCGGGCGTGGACCACGGGAACGATCTACGAGATCGGCTGCGGCTTCCCCGCCTTCGAGAAGAAGGGAACGACCCATGTGGTCGGCGAGGTGCTGACCGCCGATGACGAGGCGTTCGCGTCGATGGATCGGCTCGAGGGATATCCGCGCCTCTACCGCCGCGAGAAGATCCGCTGCTACCTCGAGGGCGGCGGATGCGTGAGCGCGTGGGTCTACGTCATGAACCGCCTCCCCGACGGCGCGAAGCCAATCGAGTGCGGCGACTGGCGGAAGTTCCGCCGGGGCATCGGCTGACCGTTCGCGGAGCGCGAAAACGCCCAGGGCGACATCACCCCAATGAAACGGGGCTGATGTCGCTCTCTCGTTTCTGCCGACCGGGGGCCTCCCAATCGAGGCCCTATCCCATCGTCCGACATTATGCCGTAATCATAGTCGTAATAGCAAGCGGATATATTGAATAAAAAGAAATAAAAAATAATCAAAAATAGTGAAATACCCCGTTGCTATTACCTGAATATTACGGCATCATGTGTTTCAGAAAAACGGAGGGAAAGGCCCTCCGCAAGGCAAAAAAGAGAAAGGCAAAAAGATGACGATAACAGAGGCAGAGATGATGAGCCGCACCTTCGGATGCGAGCTGGAGTACGAGGGGATCAGCCAAGCGACCGCCGCGAAGGTGGTGGCGGACGCGACGGGCGGCACGGCGCGGTACGAGGGGACGCACCTTTCCAACTGGGTGGTGACGATGCCCGACGGACGCAGGTGGCAGGTGGTGAGCGACGGGAGCTTGAGCGGAACCTCCGCCGAGGTGGTCACGCCGATCCTCAAGACGAGCGACCTCGACACCCTGCAGAAGGTGGTGCGCGAGCTTCGCCACCACGGCGCGAAGGCGAATGCCCGCACGGGGCTCCACGTCCACGTGGGCGCGGCGGACTTCACGCCGACCCAGGTCAAGAACCTCGTGCGCACCTTCTACAAGCAGGAGAAGCTGATCCTCAAGGCGGCGGGGACGCTCCCCAACCGCATCACGAGGTACACGCGGGAGGTCGACCACGGATTCGTCGAGCGGATTTGCCGGATGGCGACCCCCACGATGCAGAAGATCAACGAGGCCTGGTTCGGGCGGTACAACCCCAACCCCTACCACTACGACGACCACCGCTACCGCGCCCTCAACCTCAACAACCTCTGGGGCGCGAACGCGAAGGGCACGGTCGAGTTCCGCTTCTTCAACGGCACGACCCATGCGGGCGAGGTCAAGGCGGCGGTTCAGCTCGCGATTCTGATTTGCCTCCGCGCCAAGAATGCGAAGGCATCGAGCGCGAAGAACCCGCGCCCCTACAGCGAGGCAAGCGCGAAGTACGACTTCCGCGTTTTCCTGATCCGCCTCGGCGCGAACGGAAACCTCTTCAAGACGATGCGCTTCCACCTCTGCAAGAACCTTCCGGGTTCGGCGGCTTGGAAGGACGGACGGCACGACTGAGAAACGCGGAGCCCCGCCCTCCGCGAGGGGGACGGGGCGAAGGCAACGACGAAAGGAAACGAACGATGAACACTTTTTACTTCGCCTACGGATCGAACATGAACCCCGACCGAATCCGCGAGAGGATTCCGCAGGCGCGGCTCGTCGGCAAGGCGACCATCAAGGGGTGGCGGCTCGTCGAGCGGCTCTACGCCGACATCGAGTGCGCGAAGGGATGCACGGTCGAGGGCGTCCTCTACCTCGTCAACCAGACCGAGCTCTACCGCCTCGACGCCTACGAGGGATTCCCGAACATCTACGGAAGCGTCCAGGTGAACGCATGGCTCGACGCGAAGCATTGCGTTGCCGCGCAGACCTACATGATGACGGCAACGACGAAGGCGGCGAGGAACGGCAGGCCCTACCCGAGGGAGTACCGCCTCATCTGCTCGACGGGGGCGGAGTACCACGGCGTGAAGAACGAGTTCAGGCGCGAGGGCGATCCGCCGTTCGGCTATCGCGGCGAGGCGTGGGGCAACGCGCCGAAGGGGGCGGTGCGCAAGGGAGCGGCGAAGCGCGACGAATGGTGGCCGCCGCTCCCCGACCTCGGCGGCGGCACGGCGAAGCGGTGAGGCGGTCGGGCAAGGGCATCTTCCGGCGCGGACGCGAGGGCGTTTCCGCGCCGGAAGATTCATGATTTTCGCGCTTGCTATCGCTTGCGATAATACGGCATACTACGGACGGTGGGATAGGGGCCGAGTTCGCGCCCCCACGGCGGTCGCGACATCGCCGAAGCCCAAGGGCGGCATCTGGACACCAGCATCCATTATGCCGTAGGCGGCGGATATTATCAAGGGGGATAATTGATAATTCTGCAATAAAAAATTATTAAAAATAGTTGAAATACCCCGTTGCTATTCTCACGGTATTACGGCATCATGTGTCACAGAAAAACGGGGGGAAAGGCCCTCCGCGAGAAAACCGAAAAAGAGAAAGGCAAACGAAAATGAAGATTCGGCTGGTCAAGGTGAAGAAGGGGCAGATGAAGCTCCACGAGGCGATCAAGAACGCCCTCGCGAAAAAGGGTGCGCGGGCGGGAATCCTGATCGACAAGCTCACGGCGAACAAGAAGGCGGTGGTTTGGATTCCCGCCGAGCTTGACGCGATTGCCGAGGAGCTGCGCTACCTCGCCTTCCAAATCCGCAACCTCAAGAACGCCAAGAAGGCGACCGAGGAGGCGTAAGCGAAACGCCCCGCCCCCCGCGAGGGGGACGGGGCAACCTCAAGCGAAAGGGCAACGAGAATGAAAACGAGAATCACCGAGAAGACAAGACGCGAGAACTGGGTAAGCGGAACGGTCAAGCTTGCGAATGGACGCACCTTCCGCTACAACCTCCTGACGTTCGACGAGCCGAGCGACTTCGGCATCGACGGCGGACGGATCAGCAAGCTCTGGGTGGCGACGGCTGCGCGGCTGACGATGGTCGTGAACTACGACCGGGGCTGGGACGTGAAGCCGCAGACGGGCGACCACAAGGCGGTCTACGCCGCGTTGCTGAAGAGGTACAACTGAACGACAAACCCGGCGGTGGCGTATCCCCCTGCGACAGCAGCCCGAAGGGGTGGGTACACGGGGTGCGGACCCCGCCCCGCCACACGCGAAAGGACAACGGAGATGGCGAAGAAGAATCAGAATGCGGCAATCGACCACAAGGTGGTGACGCTGGAGATCGAAGACCCGGACGGCAAGGAGCGCGACCGCCTCGTTTCGCTCGACCTTGATGACGAGGACGATTGGGGCGACCTCGAGACCGGGGTTGACGATGACGGGAAGGCGTGGGCCGAGGTCGGCGGCGAGGAGGGCTACCGCTGGCCCGTCGCCCGCGCCTTTGAGGTGATCCCCTTGAGCGAGAAGCACGAGGGGAAGTTTCCGATGGCGAAGGCGATCACGCTCCGCGAACTCGACAAGATGGTCAGGGAGCGGTTCGAGAAGTACGAAGGGTGAAGCACAGCCGCCCTGCGCCGAGACGAAGGACGCTTGGCGCGGGGCGGCACAACCGAAAGGGCAAGGAGATGAAGCACAGGAGCGAGGACAACTTCCGCGAGTACGGAACGCGCCGGAGGCGGCAGGAGGAGATCACAGCCAAGATGGGTGCTGGCGGTGCGCAGGTCGCCTACACGCGAAGGGGTCGCGTCCGCTTCGCCGAGAGCACGTTCGGCGCGGATTCGGCGGCTTGCGGGGCGGCGAAAAAATAGTCAGATGCCCCGTTGCTATTCCTGCGTTATTACGGCATCATGTGTTTCAGAAAAACGGAGGGAAAGACCCTCCGCGAGAAAACCGAAAAAGAAAGGCAAACGAAGATGAGAGAAAACGGAAAACCGATGCTGCCGACCGCCGAGGAGGCCGAGGCGCTTACGCCCACGATCCGCAAGGAGATGACGGCGAGGGGAGCGACGAAGGTGTCGATCACCTACACCCGCATCGCGGGACTGAAGGCGATGGGGGACTTCCCGATGGAGAACCTGCAGAGCCTACAGCAGGTGCTTTTCATTCGCGGCGTGATCCCGGTCAAGATCAACGCGAACACGCTCGGCTTCGCGGTGCGCCACTAAACGATGAATCGGCGGTGGCGGCGAAGAGCCGCCCCGCCGCACACGAGAGGAGAATCAAGATGGCTGACGAGTTTTTCACGAAGAAGGTATGCGACCGATGCGGCAAGCCGCTCACGGTGCGCACCATGTCGATGTTCAACACCGAGACGATCTGCATGGAGTGCGCGGAGGAGGAGCGCAAGCGTCCCGACTACGAGGCGGCACACGCCGCCGAGGTCGCCGCCGTGAGGGCGGGCGATTTCAACTTCAAGGGAGTGGGGCTGTAAAGCCCCGAGGGCGTGGAGGGGCGTTCTCGCCCCTCCCGCCGCAAGGAGAAAGGAAACGGAGATGGTCAAGGTGAGATTCAGCGCATCGGGCTTCGGCAGCACGACCTACAAGTACGGCGACGAGGAGTCGGCGCGGTCGGCGAT
>JAZUGW010000165.1:0-3432 GCA_045641465.1 Kiritimatiellia bacterium
GTGGCAGACGAGGCGAGGTCGCGCACGGATACGCTACCGCCGCCGATCTTCGCGGGGCCCTCCAGAACGAGGCGTCCAATATCCGGCGACCAGAAATCGTCCCAATCGTGGCCCAACGAGCCTGAATCGTAGAGAGCGCCCTGTCCATTCGGACCCGTTCCCTTGATGAGGATGGTACGTCCGTGCGTAGGCTCGGCCACCATGCCCCCCTTTCCCTGCAAGACGTCGTTGACATTGAGATCGAGCTGCGCGCCGTCCATCACGCGCAAAGTCGCCGCATAGCCGTCCGCAAAAACCGGCGTGACGGCAATCACGTTGTAACCGCCGGCACCCGTCGAAGCCGCGACGGTTTGCTCCGTGTAGCCCGACGACATGTCACTGCCGAGGATGTTCGCCGCCTTGTAGGCGGCACGCGTCGTTTTAGCGTACACGTCGTCCCCGACCTGCGTGAACGTCACGCACACGCACTTCGTGTAGGTGCCATCCCAAGCCTGGAACTGGCAGGTGGCCGACGAACCCGAATTACGCCAGAAAAGTCCCTTCATCTCGTAATTGCCGGGGAAAGACGAACCCGTGCTGATGGCCGTTGCGCCATACACCTCGCTGAGGCGCGTCTTTCGCCACACGAGCACGTCCGTATCCTTCTGCGGAACGGCGCCGCCGCTGTAGCGCGAATCGTCCACACCTTCGCGCGAACCGAGCTTCAACACGCCCTCCGCCACGGTGACGGCACGCGTGGACATCAAGGCGCGGTTGTTGATCGAGAGCGTACCCGGGCCCGTTTTCACCAGCGAATCGGCGATCGTCGTCACCGACCCCGTCATCGTCAGGAGTCCCGTCGCTTCGGCGACATGGATGTTGAACGCACCCTGAAGATTGTCGGCATCGCCGAGGGCGAGCGGCAGAGGGACCGTCTGCGCCGCCGGCGAGGCATTGGTGACCGCCGACTTCAATCCGAGCTGTTGCGTTCCCGTGTGCGTGAACGCACCCGCCGTTGCGGCAATGTCGATCCGTGAGAACGTGAGGTTCTCGAGGTCGTTCACCGTTTCGCCCGTACCGGCATCCGCCGCAAAGGAGACGCTCACATTTCCAAGCGGAAGAACGGCGTTGAGCCAGTTCTCGGCCGTGGACCACGCGCGGTCCGTACCGGCGCCCGTCCATGTCGCCGTCTCGGCCGGCTTAAGCGTGACCACCAGATAAAGCGTACCGTCCTCCACTTCGAGGGCAAGGCGCTTCGTACCCACATCGCGCATGGCGAGCGAGAAGTTCGCCGCCGTCACGCCGCTCGCGAGTCCCGTCACCAGCGGGAAGCGTCCGCTCATCGGTTCGCCGACCACCGTCGGCCCCAACACGACCGTACCCTCCGTCGGCCAATTCACGTTCACGACCTGCAGGACCGTCGGCGCCGATTCGCTCGTCAGATTGAAGACCAAACGCGCCCCCGGCGCAAACGCGCCTGTCGCGAGCGTCCAGTTCAACGCGCCGAAGTCCAACATACCGCCCGCCGCCACCTCGACGCATGCCACCGTCGCGGCGGTCGTGCCCACGCGCAGCGTCGCGTTCGACTCGACCACGAAGCGGCTTCCCGCGACGGACGTATTGAGAACCGCCGTCGCATCGCCCTTCACCACCGTATCGCCCGTCTGGTCGAACGTAGTCTTCGGGTCAAACGTGAACGTGCCCGAACCCGCGATGTTGAGACGGCCGTTTCCCGCCATCTTCGCCACCTGCGAGGGGGCCGTGTTGATCGTGATCGGCACGCCGTTCGCGCTCACGGTACTGATCGTCGCCCCCTTTTCGCTGTCGATCAAGTTGAAGGTCATGAAGCGCCCCAGCGTCGTAGCCGTGTCATACCTGCTGACGATCGTGCAGTCGCCGAGGTTGACCGTGCAATCCTGCTTGCCCGATACGGCAAGGCCATCCGTCGCATTGCTACCCACCATGTGGATTTCCGCGCCCCCGTCAAAGGTGACCGTATGGGCAAGTTCATTTGGATAGAGACGCGAATCGGCATCAAACACGCCCGGTCCATGGATCGTCCACGGGCACGTGAGCGCTGCGCCGTTATGCCCGAAAACGCCCGTCACCGTGCGTCCTTCGAGGTTGATCACGCAGCCCGTACCACCCCCGTCGACACTCTCGGCCATCACATAAAGCGTACCGTCCTCGACTTTGTAGGCGATGTGCCGTGCCGCATAGTATTCGTATTGCGGCGTAAAGACGCTCGCCGGCGTCGAACCTACACCCACGATGAGCGGATGCCACGTATCGACCGCCGGGATGTTGGTGATGCGCACGGTGATGCCTGCCGATTCGGTGGGAAAGGTGGCGTCTCCCAATGTCAGCACGCTTGGCGCCGCGTTCGCCGTCGTCGCGAGGGCGATCCAGTTGCCGGGGGTAAAATAGACGGGGCAATTCAGCGCACTCGTGTTATCGACATTCAAACGGGCGAAGCCACTGAAATGGATGCTCTTCGCCGCTCCCGAGTTGTTGTAGTTCAACGACGTATAATCCAAGAACGATTCCGCGTAAAAATAGAAGTCGCTGTTCGGCACAGGGGCATAAAGATGTACGTTCGAACCGTCATGCACCAAGGTATCGCCCGAATAGGTAAAAGTCGTCTTTCCATTGTACTCCATGGTTCCTTTACCGCGGAGATTCAACTTGCCCGGACCCGACACCAATGACTGTTCGGTAGTTGACGGGCTCGTGTTGATGGTCGTGCCCTTTCCGGCGGAGTTCGTCAGGCAGATCGTCGCCCCCACTTCTGTATCGGTGAGGTTGAGGCACACGCAGCGGGCAAGAGTCACCGGCGTTGCGGTCTCCTTCGTGACGATCGAGCAGTTGTCGAGGTTGATCTTGCGGTCGGTGCCCTGCCCCACGAACATGCCGTTGTCCTTTGCATTGCCCTTCAAGCAGATGATCGCTCCGCTGTCGAAGGTGACATCGGTCGTAGGACTGTTCTGATAGAGGCGCGACGTGGAGTCGAATATGCCCGGGCCGTGGATCGTAAAGGTCCACAGCACGGCGGCGCCGTTGTTGAAGCTCCCCGACACGGTCTCCCCGTTGAGGAATATCTCAACCGGGTCTGCCGCGTAGGCCGCGCCCGGCAGCCCCACGCCCAAAAGCACGGCCAGCAACAGCCCAAGTGACGAATTCAGTACGCCAAACTTCACCGGATTCTTCATAATTTGAACACTCCCATTCATTGGCGGAGGCAGCCCCAGACCACCAGAACCACCTCCACAACATAACGTAAAAATTCTACCATAACTCCGCCGCAAGAGTCAACCCCCAAAACTTCCTCACGAAGACCCGCCTTTACCTCCAGCGGAGTCACCTTCATATCGCGCTCGATGACATAATCGACTTCCGCATTGGCCGAACGATTGAGATTGCACCAATAGTAGAGGTCATGACGAGCATATGGTT
>JAZUGW010000166.1:0-64906 GCA_045641465.1 Kiritimatiellia bacterium
CGACCACGCGCTGGTCGCTCACCGTCTTTTCCGGCCAGTTCCGCGTGGAGAGGTCGAACACGCCCACCTTGTCGGAGAGGTCAACGACAAGCGTGCCCGGGAACGCGGCGAGATCGGAATTGAGCGTACCGTCGGAGAGAATGAGCGAGCCGGTGAATGTACCGATCTGGGTGAACGCGGCCGTGCCACCCGAGAGTCGAATCGTGCCGCCATAAGCCGCCAGACTGCAATCGATCGTCGCGGTGTTGCCGAGGTCGAGAACGCCGTTGCCCGAAAGAGCCGTATCGGTCTGCACGAAGAAGGTGCCGCCGCGCGTGCGGATCGTACCCGCATTCACGGCCTCGAGGCAGGGCGAAGCATCCTTGCCGAGCGAGAGCTCGCCCGCGACCTGCTCCACCAGACCGTTGTTCACGAAGATGCCGCAGTCGCGCAGCCAAGCCCCGGTGGTCACAGCGCCCTTCGCCGTCTCGCCGATGCGCAGCGTGCCGTTTGCACTATTCGTGATCGCCGAATACCAGCCACCATTGTTACCGATGGAAAGCGTGGTACCCGGGTTCACCGTCACCGGTCCCTGTTGGCTGAACCAAAAATTCAGCGAATTGATTTCACCGCCACCCAGGCCCGTGTGAATCGGCGTGTTCAACGTATAGGTCACATTCTTCGCGCTCCACGAGGAATAGACACCCCCATTGCAAAGTTCCACGCCGCCTTCGCCGATATTAATCACACATCCGTCGGAACACGGCTGGAAGATGCCGCCGTTAGTAACGACGACTTTTTTTACATTCAACGTTGCATCGCCCGCGCAGAACGCGACAACGGACGTATTCTTGATCGTGAGCGTGTAATCCGGTCCGTCCAGGCGAGGACCCTTGCCGCGGAAGTCGAGACGCGTCGAACCGCCGAGTGTGGCATCGCCCGTCAGCTTGACCTGATTCAAATGATTTCCATTGGAAGTCGACGAGTTGAAGTTGACCAACGCGCCCTCGCCGTCGGGACCTTCGCCCTCAAGACGGAACTCGCGATTGTAGGTCGGCGCCACACCGCCCGCGCCGTAGTTGAGGTCGAACTGGCCCTTCCCTTTCACGGTGATCGTGCCGCCCGCACCGAGAACGTCTTTCGAGGCCGTGTTGTTCGCCGTATAGCCATTGCGGAACACACCGTTCGTGACGGTGATCGGAATGTCGGCGGCAAGCTTGCCGGTCGTCCACATGAAGGAACCTTCGCCGTCCTTCACGAGCGCGAGCGCCCCCGTGAAAGTCGCCGCGCCGTTCGCCGTTCCCGTTGCCTTCGGCACGGTGAGAACCAGTTCGGCCGCAGCCGCGCTGTTCGCGATGGACAACGCGCCCGTCGGGGTGCGGTTCCAGTTGAGCTTGAGTCCGAATCCCTTGAGGTCAAGCGCCAGACCGGCCGGCAGCGCCGCGAGATCGAGTCCGCGCCAATCGCCCGCCGCCGCGAGTTCGAGCGCATTGCCCTCCACGCGCAGCGCGCGATACGGCACGGCGGAATCCGCCGGGAAGTTGAACGTCGTCGGCGATTCGAGAACGATCGTCGTCTCGGCCGTGGGGATCGCACCCGCAATCGGCACACCCGTGATATCGGTGCACGCCCAGTTCGCCGGGTCGTTCGCCCGCGTACGGTCGCCGCCACCGATCCAGCGCGCGGTCATCGGCACCGAACGGGACGCGGTTACGACAAGCGCGCCGCCTTCCACCGCGAGGGTGACCGGGAAGCCGACCGCCTGGAACTTCGCCGCATCGCCCGCCGCGAGGCCGCCCGAAACGAGTGTGAGCTTGCCGTCCGTACCGAACGCCGCATCCGCCGCGCAGACGAGCGACACCGTAACCGGATTCGCCGCACTCGCCCCCGAAAGGTCGACGGTTCCCGTCTGAAGCTTGTCACATCCCTCGGCGGTCACATCGAAAAAGAGCCACGCGCCGCCCGCAAGCGTCAGCGTGCCCGCGACAGTCGTCGTACGCGCCGCGCCATCGGCCAGCGAGAGCGTACCTTCCGCCAGGTTGAACGACTTGTAGTTCGCCACGGCGCCGGCATTCAACGTACCCGCGCCACGCTTCACCACGTTCGTCCCCGTAAGGGCATCATCCGCCTCGGCCGTACCCTCCAGCACCTCGAAGCCGTTTTCCGTCGGCTGGAAAGCGTAGCCGTAGCCGAGTTCGGCCGTCCCCGTGTTCGGATAGAAGGCGCCCGTCATCTCGTCGCGAACACCCACGCGGCCGTTCGCATCGCGTGCGGCGCGCAGACGGCGCTGCGGCACCAAGGTCCGCGTCATCGCACCCTCGGCGTGGTCGATGTCCATACCGTAGAAACGGAAGGAAGACTGATGTCCACCCGCATTGTCGCTGAAGATCGCAAGGATGGGATCGTCTGCCGATGTCGCGACCGAGCGCGAAACGAGCAACGACTGGCTCGTGCCTGTCGTCAGGTTCCGCAGCGTTGCCATGTTCGAATCGTCCACCGTGAATGTATAGCGCGAAGTGCCGTCGGCCGGATCCATCGTCGTGAAGATGTCGCCCGCGCTGTGGAAGTAGAAGCGATTGCTCTGCTGGTTGAAGAGGTAGCAGCTACCGCTCCACTGGAGACCGAAGAAGGCTGTCGAGTTGACATAGACGGGACAACCGAACTCGAAGAAGACCGTCGTGTCATCGTCCATCGTGTAGTCGGTACGGACCTTCTGCCGGCCGTCGCTCACCGCATAGTTGACCCAGGCCTCGCCCTCGTCGGAACCAATGAATCGTCCCGTGCCGCAGTTGGCGAAGAACTTTCCGCTCACGCGGTCGAAGAGACCGGCCGCACCGTCAAGGCGACGGCGGCACGGCACGAAGTCGCGCTGCAGGCCCTGCGCATCCTCGATACGGAAGCTGTAGAGCGTCATCCGGCACCACGAACCATCCGGCGTGACACCTTGTATTCCCGCCGTGTTGAGATTGAAAATGAGCATCGTGTTGGCGCCCGAATCGACCTTGCCCGTCGCCGTGACGGCGCCCACGGGACCATCCGCCGTGGACCAAGCCGCCTCGCGGCCTTCGCAGACGATCGTCGTGCGCACATCGAACACAAACGGATCGGCGAAATCCTCGATACCCGAACGGTTGAACACCGGCAGAGAGTTCGTCTTGCCCGACTTCGCAAAGAAGACAAAGGCATTACGCACGTAGCTCGAGTTGCGCGCACCGAAAACGCCGGTCCAAGTCGACGGCTGCGATGCATCCACCTTGACATCGCACGTTACCTTCGTGCTCGCATCGTGGATGTAGTCCGTATCGATGTACTCGGTTCCCGTCGACCGAATCCACTCCAACGAAACATATTCACCCGGCAATGCCGTTTCCGCGCCGGCGAACAACCCGCCGAGCAGAGTAAATCCCGCAATCAACACAGATCGAACCTGTCGACTGAATGGACACATAACAAACCTCCCTTTTCTTATTTTGTAAAAACTTTTTTCATTATAGAAAATCCCAATATCGTTGTCAAGAAATCTGTCAGTTGGCGCTCTTACCGAATGAGCACGATGAGGCCCTTGTCGACGTAGAGTCCGTCGCCCTTGCGGGCGAACGAAAACTCTCCGTTCACCTCGTGGAAACGAACCGTGGGACGCGTTGTCCACGACATCACCTTGTCGTTGGGATGGATGCCCTTGAGGCGTTCGCCGAAGAAGATGCCGAAATCGGCGTTCTCCGGACCCGTCCAGTTGCGGTTGTCGTAGGAGAAGTCGCCTCCCGTCTTCT
The DNA here is from genome assembly GCA_045641465.1 of Kiritimatiellia bacterium. Classification (GTDB taxonomy): domain Bacteria; phylum Verrucomicrobiota; class Kiritimatiellia; order RFP12; family UBA1067; genus RUG572. The sequence goes on from JAZUGW010000166.1 coordinate 3,750, forward strand.
TCGAGAGGTCGATCACCGTGCGGGACGCAAAGGACCCCACGCCCTGCTCCGAGAGCGTGCCGTCTTCAAGAACGAGTTGACCCTGGAAACCGCTCGCACGTGCGAGGAGCGTAGCCGTGCCGCCCGCCAGGCGAATCTCACCGGTTCCGAGCACCGTGCAGGCATCAAGGAAGCGGGCCGTACCGCTCGAGAGGAGGAACGTGCCGTTGTTCAGCAGCGTCCCCGCCAAGCCGAGGTTGGTGCTCGTACCGTTCAACACGTTGACCGTCGCGCCGGCGGCGATTTCCACATCCGTGAACGTGCCCGTGCGATCCTGCACCTTGAGCGTGTTGCCGGCCGAAACCGTCACCTTGCCGTTGAACTTGTACTCGTTCTGCGTGCTTCCGATCACGCCACCGCCCTCGCCCACTTCGACGGGCATGTTGACTTCGTAGGGCGTCGCTTTGTTCGTCCAGGTGATAAGCTTTCCGCCGTTCGTCAGGACGATCTTCTCGGAAATGGAGAAATCGCCGGTGGAGTCGCCGCACGGCTGGAAGAAACCGCCGTCCGTCACCACGACACGCTTGACGTAGATCGACGAATTACCGCCACAGAACGCGACCACCGAGGTGTTCTTGATCGTGAGCGTATAGTCCTCGCCATGGAGACTGCACGAGCCACCCACAGAACTGGCGCGGAAATCGAGGCGTCCCTTGCCGCCGAAGGTGGCATCACCTGTGAGGAAAGCCGTCTTCATATTGATGGCCGTATTCTGCGAGTTGAGCAGCGCACCGCTCCCGTCGGGACCTTCGCCTTCGATGTAGAACGTGCGATTGACGAGAGAGCCTACACCCTTGTTCGAGGTATCGAGCTGACCCTTGTTCGCGATCGTGATCGTGCCGCTCGAGCCGAACACGTTCTGCGACGCCATCGCGAGGCGGAAGACGCCGTTTGAAATGAACATCGGAACCGATGCGGCAATCGTGCCCGACACCCAGTTGAGCGTACCGGGCGTATCCTTGATGAACCGCGCATTCCCCGTCACGTTGAACTGCGCATTGTCGACGGAGGCCGTTTCTCCCGCATCGACGTCGAGGAACAAGGCGCCGCCCGGCGTGAGCGAATCCGTCACCGTGAGCGCGGGCGTGGTCGCCGTCGGCGGCAGGAGGCGCAGATTGTGGCCGAGGAGGTCGATGGTCACGCCTGCCGACAACGCTTCGACCGGCACCCCCGTCCAATCGCAGTCGGACGTAAGGGCGATCGGCGAACCGATGGAGAGACTCTTGCAAACGAGGCTTTCGCCCCGCGCCAAGCTGAAGCTGCCGGCCGTTGTACCCGGCACGGTCACAACCGTGTCAGCCGTGGGAAGTTGATCGGGCATCACGTCGTTGACGGCATTCCGGCACTCCCAGTTCGCCAGATCAGTACGGTCTCCCGTGCGTCCGAGGCCCGTCCAGGTGGCCGTAACCACAAGCGAAAGGTCGGCATAGCGCGCCTTCAAGGCACCGTTCTCGACAAAGAGCACAAGCGTACCCGCCGGGAGTCCCGTATAGGTGAACTTCGCCTCATCGCCGGCCGCAAGGCCTTGGGCAATCAACGTGGGCACCGTCGCAAAGCTTGAGTCTTCATCAAGTACGAAGTCAAGTACGATTGGCGCCTCCGCCGTCACCCCTGTGAGATCGAGCGTGGCGGGAACGATGGAATCCGCCGCCGTCGCCGTGACATCGAGCCCGAGGTGCGTACCGCCAGCGAGTGTGAGCGCATCGAACGCATACGTCTTCGCCGCGCCGTCCGCAAAGGAAAGGCCGCCCGCCGAAACCGTCACCGGCATCGTGAACGCCGTGACCGAGGCCACGCGCATCGTGCCATCCGTCACCTTCGAAATGAGCGTGCAGTCGTTCGGGATGAGCGTCGCCGCCACTTCGCCATTCCGCACCACGAGCGTCGTTCCCTCCAGACTCCAATCGATGTCGCCGAAGGTTCGGTAGTAGTCGGCGGCAGGGCCCGTAGAAGAGAGGAGGCGCGTCGACCAGAACCGCACATCGTCGCAGACGTTGTCGGCGTTCGGCGTGGTCACCACCCATGACGACGTGTTGACAACGCCGCATCCGTGCGGATAAGCCGGGAGATTGTTCTGCTTGTTGTAACCACCAAGCACCTGGAAGCACTTGTTCGCAAACGTGTACTGAATCGACCCCGCAGCCGGCACGCCGTCCACTTCCACCGTCACCGCACCGTTCGCGGCATGGCGGAACACGTAGGAATGGTACTGCGTGACGTCCGCCACGGGAACCGAGAGCGTCCGCTGGATCGCCGAGTTTTTCTCGACGGCGAGGCAGATGCTGTTCGCGCTTTCGGAAAGAACGAGCAACGTCTCGGCATTGCCCTGGCGCATCGATCCCAGGCAGAGGAGGACATGATTGGCCGCCGCAACCGTCTTGAACCGGGTGGCGAAGGTGAATTCCGATCCCAGATTGACACTGGTATACCACGGCGAAGTTCCCCAGATGCCCTTCCCGAGTTTCGTATCGACGAAATTCGCAATCGCGTTCTTCCCGTTCGGGGAGTAGTTGCCGCCCCAAACGACCCGCGTATCCGAACCCTCGTTGTTTCGCCATGCCGGATTGGTGGGCGTATCGAAGGTCAGTTTGATTTCGGGCTCGAGGACAAGATCGGCAACGAGCGCCCCGTTGCGCACGCTAAACGTCGCGTCTACGCCACTCGCAGCGGCGAACTTCTCCTCATCGCCCGCGACCAGGCCATTCGAGATCAAAACCAGGCCCTGCGCCGCTTCCGTCCCCCCTATGAGACGGAAATTGATGCGCACAGGGTTCGCCGCGCTCGCCCCCGAAAGGTCGAGCGAACCGGGCGCAAACGCATCGCACCTGTCTGCGGCAACATCCACATCAAGCGTCGTCCCGCCCGCGAGCGTCAAAGCGCCCGTGACCTCATACGCTTCGGCCAGTCCATTCTGGAACGACACTTCGCCGGCCTGAACCGAAAGGGCCGGGAAGGTCTTCACCGCATCAAACCGCGCGAGCCCCGTCGTCACCTTCTCCACGCATGTGCAACCCTGGAAATCGGGATAGCTCGAATGGAGCTCGCCCTTCCCGATCGTGAGCGTGGTTCCGTCAAGCGTTTCGTCCGAATCGCCGAAGAGCGCGGCATATTCAAGTCCTTCCGCCTCGGTGAGCAGCGTCCCCGTCCAAATGCGCACGTCGTCCACGACATTGTCGGGGTTGGGGGTCGTCACAACCCAGGTGTCTTTGTTCACCGTCCCGCAGCCATGCGGGTAAGCCGCAAGTTCATTCTGCTTGTTGTAGCCGCCGAGAATCTGCAACAGATTGGAACTGTGGGAATAGGCGATCGATCCGTTCGCGGCCACACCGTCGACTTCGGCGGTAACCGTACCGTTGTTGTAACGGAAGACGTAGGCGTGATAACGCGTCACATCCGTCACGGGAATTTCAAACGTCCGCTGGATCGCCGTCTTTTTTTCGACGGCGAGGCAGATGCTGTTCGCACTTTTGGAAACAACGAGCAACGTCTCGTTATTGCCGCGCATTCCCCCGAGGCAGAACAGGATGTGATTGGGGGCCGTCACCGTCTTGAAGCTGAGGCCCAGCGTGAATGTCGTTCCCGGGGAAACGATGTTGCCCCACGGCGAACAGTCGCGAAGGCCATACCCCAGCCGAGTCGCATCGAAATTGCCAATGGCATTCTTGCCGTTCACCGAATAGTTGCCACCACTATTGTAGGCCTTACCGCTACCGTGGCCGCCCGTACCGGTGCTGCGATACCACTGCGTAGACGACGTGTCGTCAAACGTGATCTTGATGGCAGGATCCGGCAACGCCTGAACGACAAATGCAACCGCGCTCGTCAAAACGACGACACAGAAATGCCGAAACACTTCTCCCATATTCGAACAAACCATTCTCAACCTCCAAGTTAATCAACTTCTACGAGTTAAACAGGATGATTTTATCAAATATCCCATCGAACTTCAATCCTAAAAGTCAAAGGCCGAGATTCCCTCGTTTACATCAGGCTACTATTTTGTTACACTGTCTCTCGCTATCAACCAGGAGATATCCGAGGATGTTAGCACAAGACCGCCGGACGCTTGGATGCGTAAGATCGACTCTGTCTCTTCCCCAAGATTAAGTCCGGCGATCTTGTTTTAATTCACACAGGATTCCCAGTGTCCATTAGTCGTGAATGGTGGGCTATAGTGGATTCGAACCACTGACCTCTTCCATGTCAAGGAAGCGCTCTAACCAACTGAGCTAATAGCCCTCATACCTTTGAAGGCAACGCGGAATAGTGTATCAAAAATCGTTGATAAGGTCAATGAAGAAATTAAGAAAAATTACGGTTCGTAGGGTGTACGGAAACGCTCTCGACGTAGAATGGCACGATTCCAGCGCGCGCGGTCGTTCGCATCCCAATCGACAAGCTCGTCATAGGCGCCGCAGAACGGCACACCCAAGTCGACCCAAAGCGCGAGCGTGCGACACTCGGCATCTGTCAAACCCGCTGCATGGCCCTTGTCGAGCATCTCCGAAAAGAGCTTGCTTGTCCGCGAACCACGCGAACACGGCGGTATCAGCTTCGGCGTCGACGAGGATGCCACCCAATTGAGCACTGGATGATCGGGATTTCCAATCCAGATCCGGTCCGCCCAGTAGTTGCGCTTCTTTCCAAGCCAAGTCGAATGCGTCAGGTTCACGTACGCACGCGACCAATAGCGCTTGCCCGTAATGTCTTTCACGAGTTCGCCGGAGAGGTCCATCAGCTTGGGATTGTCGTCGCGATTATGGCAGCTCACGCACCGCCGCGCGAGAATCGGCTGGACATCTTCTCGGAAGCTGAACGCACGTGGCGCCGGTGCAAGTGCGACTGTCGGACGGGGCAATGACGCGCCATGATAGTCGGGCGATTCGTTCGTGCGTTCATGACAACCCACACAGCTCGCGACCTCATCCGGCTGAAGCGTCGTCCAACTGCGCATCGTCTGAACCAGGCGCCCCTTCTCGTCGAGCAACTGAAAATAGAGCGGCGTTCGAGCCGGGACCGTGAACGCCACGGATCCATCCGCCGCCACGGGTACTTCGCCGAGTACGCGCTTGACCATCCACGTACCGTTGCCAATTGCCGGCGGCGAACTCGATGCGCCCATCTGGAGCGGTCCCTGGTTCAAGTTCCAGCCCGTGCCAATCGGACGATAATCGAGCGACACCACCCGCAGCGACTTGACGCACCCCGCCGGTGCACCTTTCATCGCTTCCCCGGCGTACACGTCGCGAATCGTTACCGTCCCCGTCGTATGGTCCTCATGGGGACGCTTGGACGTACGCGCCACAAGCTTCCTCGCCCGTACAGGAACAGGCCGTCCACAAGACACTTTCCCCTTCTGCGCGACGAGCAGTTCACGCGCCCCATGGACATCCATCCAGTAAAGTCCCATCGCATGGTCACGCTCGCGTCCCGCCTTCCGCCCGCGCGGGTTCTGCGCGAGCACTACACTCTCTTCGTTCACCGGGTAGGGATAGGCCGAGAGCGCCCCCTGCTGACCGAAGTCCGAGTCTTTACGTACGAACGTCGACTTCCGCAAGGGCGCCACCTGCCAGCACCCTTCCGTCTCTTCACGCCCCGCGCGAGGATCGAAACGCATCAGTTCCCCCGGCTGCCAGGCATGATGCCCCGTACCGATCGCAAAGAAATAAGGGCTATTCGGCACAGCACGTGCATGGATGATCGTATTCGGGAAGAACGAATTCGCCCCGTAGATCGCGCGTTGCGTCGTTCCATCGGGGTTCATCGCCATCAACGGCTGCGTGTAGATCTGTCCTCGGTCGTTGTATTCCCAACGCGTATAGAAGACACGTCCATCCCATGTCAGCGTCGGATAATAGTCATGCACCTGGTCGAAGGTGATGCGTGTGATATTCGAACCGTCGGCCTCGCACCGATAGAGATTGTCGACTTCGCTGAACCAGCAGTCGATGACCTGCGAACAACGCGTCGACGCAAAAAGGATGCACCCGTCAGCCAAATAGCACCCTTCAATGTCGGACGCCCCCTTTCCAAACGTCAACTGACGAACCTGTCGCGTCGCCAGCGTCATTTCATAGAGATGGTAATCGTCATGATCACGATCCGCTCGATAGGAATAGAGAATGCGTGTTCCATCCGGCGACACATCGACATCCCGAAAACAACCAGCACGCGTCTTCAGCAGCGTTGTCTCCTGCCAGAGTCCGTCGGGCGAATACTCGGCGAGACACAAGGACGAACCAACGGCACGATAGTCATGATCGTCGCTCAGCGGCGAAGTACCGTCTGAAAGATCGACCAGTTTCTGAAACACCGTCTTCCCCGGGACATAATGACGGCAGTACACCCATTTCGTTGCAAATGCCCGGACAGGCTCCAAACGCGCCGCCCGTCGCGCAAGACACTGTTCACGCCATGCCGCCTCCGTGAGATAGGTCGGCTGTGAACCACCCGCCTGCAGTCGCCAGTCGGCGAGCAATTCGGCCATCGCAGACGATGTTTTCGGCGCGGGCTTGTAGTTCTCCGCATGCAGAAAAGCGGCCGGATCACTCATCGTCTCATAGTCGGCCTTCACACGGTCTGCAGACTGCGCCCCATCCGCCACGCGCACTTCGTCGTAAAGTCCGCACCAGCTCTGCGTCGTAAGCGTCGGGGCATTGCCGATGCCGAGTCCACCACCGCCATTACTGATTCCCTCGCAGGAATCCGTCAGCTCCGCTTCCGCCCCATTCACATAAAGCCTTACATTCGGCGTGCCATCGAAGACCGCTGTCACATACGTCCATTCGGCAAACGAAGGCGAAACGAAATGCTTCCATTTGGCATGATCACCGCCGACGCCCCCAAAATCCCAGCGATTGTCATGCAAATAGAATTCAATGCCGCAGGTCGTGTTGTTATCCCGACGCGAACTAAAGAACACCTGATACCGGCCACGAGCCACCCGCGTACTCTTGAACCACCCCGAGAAAGAGACCTCGCCATACGTTGTGAGATTTTTCCAGTAGCCATTCGGCGCGACAAGCGCATTCCCGCAGCGTTCAAGCGAGGTCTGGTTCACCCGTGCACCACCGACGACACCATCCGCAGTCGCCGTCATCTGTCGCAGCATTTCCGCACTCCCCTGACGACCAAAACGCGGTACCGCATCGTTTCCGAAACCGGACCTGTCGGGTTCGACCTCGGCGCCGCTCGCACGCCCCATATGCCACACACCCGTAAAACCATCCCAGACACGATCCGAGGCATCTGCCGTTTTCCGCGCCTGCGCATCGCCCCAATGAAGCGTAAGCGACGTCTGCGCACTCTTCAAACGCGGCACCTTGACCCAGACGAGGGACTGTCCGGACGAATTCCACGTGTCGATTTCGTGGGGGACGACACGCCCCGTCTCGTCTTCAAACCAGATGTCCCTGCCATCGGCCGAGGCACGGAAATCGGGCACGGCCTCGGGCAATTTCACCAACGCCTGGAAATTCGTCAGCGTGGTCGTGCCCGTATACCCTTGAAAGTGAAGCCGCGCCTGCTCGCCTGCTGCGGATGCACACATCACCAGCGAGCCAAGTGCCAATCCAGCGATTCGATTCCTCATTGCGAACATCCATTCTCACAGAAAGTTAACGAATCGTGCGCTCGGGAAGCGCCGAGGGTGCGTTGGTGGGAGCCGTTTCACGCGCTCCGAACATGATGTCAACCTCCTTGCGACGCAACTCCGCAAGACGGTCCGACTCGCGTTCGCGCGCGCGTTCCAACTCCGTCTGCTTGGCCTGGGCCAAGGCCACCGCCTGTTCGAGTTCTTCACAGTCTTTCGTGGCCGCCGTAAACTGCGCCCGCCAGGTGTTCAACTGCTTCTCCTTCGCAGCAATCGTCACCCGTATCTGCGCGAGCGCACCGTCGAGTGCCGTCTTGAACCGCGCCTGGGCGGCCGCATTCAACTTTATCTCCGCCGCAAGCTGCGGATGGTTTTCAGTGTATTTCGTCCTCAAATCATTCAGCAGCGCCGTCTCCTCGACGAGCGCCCTAAAAGAAGCGGCGACTTCCGACCCTTGCGGAATCACCGACGGACATCCTCCGGCCGCGAGACCACTCGTCTGCAGATAGACAAGCGCCCGCTCAAGCGTCTGACAGGCTTCGAGATCGCGTTCACAAGCGCGCAGTCCCTCTTGGACCTTTCCACGCGTCTGTTCGAGTCCATCGCGTCGTACCGCAACAACCGCAGGGCCGCCTGTCGTCAGAAAATCCTGCAGCGTCTTGAGCGCCTGCTCCGAGACGCTCTTCTGGTGTTCGATCTCCGCACGGACAGCGACAAGATTCGATTCGCGTATTCGCGCTTCAGTCGCGGCCTTTTCGGCCTGTTCCTGCAGTGCTTTGGCGCGTTTCTGCGCCCGTTCCTGTTCACGCGCACCGCTATTCACCTGTTCGTAGGCCCGCTCAAGCCACCCGGTCTTCCAGCCCCAGTAGATGCCACCGCCCAACACGACAAGCAGCAGGAACAGCTTGCCTTTGGAAATCGGCTTCGAGGTTTTTTGGGGGGACTGTCCCCCCGAATGGTGGCTGTGATGATGATGGTGACGTCCGGACCCATCCGACGAACTCATCGCGAAAACAGATGGATCCGCCAACGCGGCGGCGAAAGATGAACAGGACGGGAAACGCGCCTGCGGCTCCTTCGCCAATGCGCGCACGAGCACCTCGCGGCGAGGACAATCCATCGGCAGATCCGGCGGACGGTTCATCAGCACGGTTTTAATGACCGTCTCGTCATTCGTCTCAAACACAGAGGCGAAAGGAGCCTTCCCCAAAACCAGTTCAACAAACAACGCCGCGAGCGCATACTGGTCGGTCCAGGAATTCTTCCGTCCTCCCCACCAGCGTTCCGGCGCACGATAGCGCCACTGCGACAGCAACTCCGGCATCTCGCCGCCCGCCGACTCGTCGGTGACACGAACACGCACGACCGGACGCCCCGCACCGTCCAGTTCGATCCGCACGCTCGTGGGTGTAATGTCAAAATCCTCCCCTTTCCCCAAATGCGCCTGATGGAGCCGCTGAACGAGCTGGGCCACGATGTCCAGCGCCTGGTTGAATGAGTAGGTTTTCACTTCGCTGACTTCTTCCGTTGTGTACGTTTCGTTTTCTTGACCTTCTTCGGCGATTCGAGAGGTCCTAGTTTCGTAAGCATTTTCACGAGGCCGTCGGCGATGAGCGTTTTCACACGCTCCTTCATTTCGTCGGCGGCATCCGCGAGGCCATCAAGCTTACGGTTCAAACGACGAATCCCTGCATCGATGTCAAGCAACACCGAACCCACGGCCTGGTCCACCGCCTTAAGCGGCTTCGCCCTGAGTTTACGAGGCGCCGGCTTTTTCTTTTTCTTCGGCGCTTTTTGGGGAGGTTCTTTCGGCTTCACCGCCGGGCCTCATTTAGCGAGACCGAGCCGGCGGCGGAGGCGGCGGCACCGGGCGAACGGCCGGCGGATGCACCGGCTTCGCATGATGCGCGGGCGCAGGATGCACAACCGGCGCATACCCGCCATGCGGTCCCTGCTGATAGTAGCCAGGACCACCCGAATGATGATGGTGGTGATGACCGTGATGGCAACCGGCGAAAGCAAACGCCACGCCGAAAACGAACGCGAGGATAAGTGTGTTTTTCATGAGTCCATTATAGCGAATTCGCGCCCAAAAGGCAAGGTCCAGATTATTTCTTTGGCTTGGGGATGGTGAGCGCGAAGGCACTATTGGCGAGTGCCATCACGCCCGCCGTGCTGAAGAGGACTCCCGCACCGAACCGATCGAAAATCCAGCCGCCGAGCAACGCGTAGAAGACGGTGATGACATGGTTCACGGAAATGCCGGACGACAGCGTTGCCGTCAACTCCTCCTGAGAGTCGGAGAGCGTACGCGCATAAAGGTTCGTCGCAATGGAGGCATTCGAAATGATCGCATCGAGAATGTAGTTCACGCACACGACCGCAATCGCCACCTTCGGCGGAAAGATGTCCTTCGCAAATCCATAGAGCAGACACACGAAGAACAAGATGACCGTATCCCAAATCATGACGTTCCGATAGCCCCAATGATCCGCCAGGCGGCCGATGAGGCGTCCACCCCACAGCGCCGTCAGAAACGCACTGATGCCGAACAGGAGTGCGATATCCTTTGTCTCCATCCCGTAGAGCTTGATCAGCACGAACGGACCGAACGTGAAGAACACCTGCTTACGCGCACCGTAGAAAAGTTCGAGTGCATAGAATTTCGCATACTTCTTGCGGAAATAGAACGTCGGACGCGGCTTGCCCTGCAAACCAGGCTCCTTCATGCGTCCGCCCAGCCACACGCTCGCCCCCAAAAGGACGATGATCATGCACCAGACGATGTCGTAGAGGATGCGCTGCGACGCGACGGACATCAGATGCGTCCCGACAAAGAACACGGCCGCCACGAGCAGACTGCCCACCACCGTTCCCGCATTGATCGCACTCGTCACAATGCCAAGCGATTCCCCGCTCTTCCCTTCACGCGCGACTGAAAGCGCCAACGACTGGCGCACGGGCATCACCAGGTGTTCACCCAGCGCCCACACAGTGATGAAGATCACCACGCCCATCCATGGAACGGGAATCAGCAGCAATCCTGCCGCAAGCAGGGAAATCAGCGTGCCGATACGCAGCACCTGCCAGTCCGAACACTTGTGGAAGAGCGCGAGAATCGCAATCAGCAGAACGCCTGGCGTTTCACGCAGGAACTCCAGCATGCCGCGGTCGAGTCCGCCGATCTTGTAGAACTCCACCAGGAAGTTGTTGAAGGTCGCCTGAAAACTGCCGATACCGACGCCCCAAACGAGAATGCTGGTGAAAAACGCCAGCCAGCCCGAACCGGGCCGGCACACCGAACCGTAATCACGGAGGCGGAACATTTCAACTCCTTTTCCGCGGGGGGACAGTCCCCTCAACCGAAAATCTTCGAATAGAACGGCGCCCAGTAGCTGATCACCTGTGTCGCACCGGCACGGAAGATCGCATAGAGCGACTCGCGCGCCGTCGCATAGAGGTCGCAATACCCCTTCTCGGCGGCGGCGAAGATCATCGAATACTCGCCCGAGACGTTATAGGCCATCACCGGCAGGTCCGTCCGCGCACGCACTTCCTTGATGAGGTCGAGGTAGAAAAGCGCCGGCTTCACCATCAGCGCATCCGCACCCTCGCGTTCATCCAAAACAGATTCGCGCAAGGCCGTACCGGGATCGCGATAGCTCGCCTGATAACCTTGACGGTCGCCCTTCGACGGCGCCGAATTTTCGGCATCGCGGAACGGTCCGTACATCTGCGAGGCAAACTTCGTCGAGTACGAAATGAGCAGTGTCTTCGAGAAGCCTTCTTCATCGAGCGCCCGACGGATCGCCGCAATCTGGCCATCCATCATTGCCGACGGCGCCACGCCGTCCGCACCGGCACGTGCGTGCGAAACCGCTACGCGCGCGAGCATCTCGCAAGCCGCATCGTTGTCGATGTCACCTTCGGAATCGTGCGGGCCGCAATGACCGTGGCACGTATAGGCACATAGGCAGACATCCGTGAGAATCACCAGATCCGGATACGCCGCGCGCAGGATCGGAATCGCCCGCTGCACCGCACCCTGCGGATCAGCCGCCGGCGTACCGCACTCGTCCTTGCCCTCGCCCTCATGCTGGCCGAAGAGCAACACGCTCTTGATGCCCTGCGCAACGACGGGTGCGAGTTCCTTCACGAGTTCGTCCGCCGACAGACGGAACTGTCCCGGCATCGACGGAATCTCTTCACGACGCCCCTCACCCGGCAAAACGAACACCGGCCAGATGAAACTCGCCGCCGGCGGTTGCGGCATCGCAAAAAGGTCGCGGATCGCCGCCGTACGACGCAACCGACGCAGACGCACATTCGGATACCCTGCACCCCACGCACCATTCATCTCTTCGCACATTTTAGACAACTTCTTTCGTTCGTATCTTTTACTTAGAAGGAAATGGACGGATCGAACGGATAGCGTCCGAACTTCTCGCCGTAGACCGCGAGACCGCCCTTCTCGGCCGCCAGACGGATCGTCACCGTGCCGGCCCCTTTGGCAGCGACCTCCGCCGAAATCTCGGCCTCCACAAGCCAGCCGTAGCTGCCCGCCTCGCGCAGCTTCCTGTCGCGCGGCTGCGCGAACCACGAAAGGATGCCCCGATGGTCCGCCGGATCGTCCGGAAGCGCCACCGTCTTCACCAGCACGCCATTCGCAAACACCTGAACTTCGCCCGGCCACTTGAAGTCGCACGTCATCGGATAGGAATTCGGGTTCTTCGAACGGTCGGCGAAACCGCCGCCGAGCATGCAGTCCAGATCGCGCGTGCCCTTGTCGAGATCCGTCGAGTCCTTGGCGTTGAGGCGCTTGGACGACACTTCAGCGCGGAAGGTCAACGTCTTGTTCTGCGCGCCCTCGGGCAGTTTGAAGACATACTCGAAGGCTCCCTTGCCCGCACCGCAGGCCTTGAGTCCGTCAAGGATGTTCCACTGCTTCTGGCTCCAGGTCGCCTTCGTGAACGAACCGGCCGGAACGGAGATCGTATCCGCCGACGGATTCGCACGCGTCACAAAGCACGCGAAGTTGCGTCCCACCACGGCATCGCCATCGACGAGCGAGAAGCAGATCACGCCGCACGCCGTCTCGTTCGGCAGCTTGACCGGCACGTCCAGCACGCGACCGTTCTGCCACGAAGCACCCGTAAAGGTCCCCGCATCCACCGGCAGGCCGTCAATGAACTTGCCCTTGGCATTGTAGGCACGCACGCGATAGGTGACCGCGAGCTTGTGGCCGGCATACTTGTCCGTCGTGAGCGACACGTCAACCGGCATCATCCACGTCTCGCCCGCCTTGAATTCGCGGCAGAGTTCCGTGTCAAGCGGCAGAAACGCATCCGCATGCCAGTCCTGCAGTTTGGATCCCGGAAAGAGGTCCTCAATGCCCGTGTACTTGGGCGTACGATCGAACCGCACGTAGCCGTTCCATTCGTTGATCACGTCGTGATGCTCCGTATAGAGCCAGCCCGTGCACTGGAGGTGGCGACGGAACGCATTGATCATCAAATGGTAGTCCCACGACCAGTCGCAGTCGCCCGTCGAACCGTCATACCCCCACACGTTACCGCACTCGCTGTTCAGCATCGGCGCATTGCCCTGCACAAAGCCGCCGATATAGTTGCGCGTGGAACCGGGGAACGTGCCCTTGCACCAGTCCGAAACCGTGTTCTCCCAATTGTAGCCCGCCGTGTAGGCATGCCACGTGTTGAGGTCCGTCACCACATGGTCGTGGTTGCACGGCGAGTTGTCTTCCACAAGGCGGGTTGGATCAAGACGCTTCGCCTTCGCATAGGCCTGCGCGACCGCACGACGCACCCACGGGGCATACCGCTGGGCACGATTCCGGCCCCAGTTTTCGCCGTCCGCAAAGAGTCCCCACGTTTCATTGAACAGCACCCACGAGAAAACGCTCGGATGGTTGAAGTCGCGCTTGACCATGCCCTCGAAGCAGAACCAGTGCTCACGGAACATCGCTTCCGACGCAGCGCCCCAGGCACACGGCACATCCGCCATAATCAGCAGACCGAGCTTGTCGGCCCAGTAGAGCTTGCGCGGCACTTCAACCTTGATGTGCACGCGGTTGCCGCTGAGGGCGAGCTTCTTCGAGATCAGGATCTCGTTCTTCATGAACTCGTCCGTCGGGAACGTATAGAACCCTTCCGGATGGTAGCTCTGGTCAAGCGTGAGCTGGAGGTAGATCGGCTTTCCGTTCAACGTCACACACGGAAATTCCGTTCCCGGGATCTTGCCCATGCCGACCTTGCGCATGCCGAAGTAGGTGTTCACCTCGTCGCGCGCAGGAGCCTCTTCCAGCGGCTTGCCGTCCTTATCGACGTCCTTGAGCGAACAGACGACCTCGTAGAGATAGGGATGCTCGAGGTCCCAGAGCTTCACATCGCGCAACGCGATCTTGACCTTCGCGCTCATCTGTCCCGGCAGGAACGACGCCGTCGCAACCTTCGCACGGTCCTCCGGCTTGAATGCAATTGAAAAGAGAAGCGGCTTCTTGGCCGGCGCCCCGAGCGTCACATCCGCCGTCACGGACCCGTTCTCGATGTCCGGCGTGAAGTGCACGGTCTCCAGGTATTCATCGCCGCGAGCTTCAAGGTAGACGGTCTGCCAGATGCCGCGCGCATTGCCGTAGCCCTGCTTGCCGTAGAGACGCCAGTCCGAACGGCTCATCTCGTTGCCGGCATCCCATGCACGGATCGTCAGCTTCTGCGCCACGCCCCAGGCGATGTGGTCGGTGATCTCGAACTCGAACGGCGTGTAACCGCCCGAATGTTCACCCAGACGATGCTTGCCGAACCACACGGTCGTGTCATGGTCGCTCGCCCCCACGACGAGGAAGACGCGCTTGCCCTTCCACTCGGCCGGCACCGTGATGTCGCGCCGATACCAACCGATATCCGCTTCGTCCTTGACGCCCGACAAGGCGCTTCCCCACGGGAACGGCACCAGAATCGACTGCGCGAACTTCGCGTCGTCGGCCTCGAACCATTTTTCGCGGCAGCCCGCATCCTGTTTGTCGGACGCAAACTTCCAGGTCCCGTTCAGGTTCATCCAGCCCGCACGCGACCAATCCGGACGCGGATGTTCCGGCAGCGGAATCTCCGCCAGCGAAACCAGCGACAGCACGCACGCGAGAGCCAAGAAACGAAGCTTCATTGGATTTCCTCCTCAGTTAAAACCGACCGACAAACTCTTTTCTTCAGACGAATCACTTGACGCGCAGCAGGAAGAAGTTCTTCTTGCCGCTGCGCAGGACGGCGAGCCGTCCATCCACGAGATCAGCTTCGCCCATCATGCGATCGACACCGCACTTCGCGCTGTTGAGCGAAAGTCCGCCCTGCTGGGCCATACGGCGCGCTTCGCCGTTGGACTTGAACATGCCCGCCTGTGCCGCCACCATGAACGCCGGCTTGCCGACAATGTCTTCCTTCGCCAACTCGGCGCTCTTGACGTCCTTGAAGATCGTCTCGAGTTCGTCCGCACTCTTGCCCGTGATGTCACCGCCGAACAGCGTCTGCGTGGCACCCAGCGCCGTCTTCACGCCTTCTTCACCGTGCACGAGACGCGTAAGTTCTTCCGCCAGCGCCTTCTGCGGAATGCGGGCTTCCGGATTCGCCTTCATCTGCGTTTCGAGTTCGGCGATCTCCGACAGCGGACGCAGCGAGAACACCTTGAGGTAGCGGATCACGTCTTCGTCCGCCGAACGCAGGAAGAACTGATACCAGTCGTACACGGACGTCTTTTCGGCGCTCATGAACATGGCGTTGCCCTCGCTCTTGCCGAACTTCTTGCCCGAACCGTCGAGCAGCAACGGGAACGTAAGACCATACGCCGTCTTGCCACGCATCTTGTGCACGAGGTCCGTACCGGCCGTGATGTTGCCCCACTGGTCGGCGCCACCCACTTCCATCGTGCACCCGTAGGTGTCGAAGAGGTGGAGGAAGTCGTTGCCCTGCAGAATCTGATAGCTGAACTCCGTGAACGTCAACGCGCCTTCGCTCGCCTCGAGGCGCTTCTTCACGCTCTCCTTCGCCAGCATCTGCGGCACGCGGAAGTTGATGGCGACATCGCGCAGGAAGGCGATCGCACTCAACCCCGAATACCAGTCGTAGTTGTCCACCATGATCGCGGCATTGGGGCCGTCGAAATCGAGGATGCGCGAAAGATTCTCGCGAATGCCCTTCTTGTTCTCCGCCACCTGCTCGAGCGTGAGCATGTTGCGTTCCGCGCTCTTACCGCTCGGATCGCCGATCAAGCCCGTCGCACCGCCCACAAGCGCAATCACCTTGTGACCCGCGAGCTGCAGACGACGCAACATCATGATCGACACGAGATTGCCCGCCTGGAGCGAATTCGCGGAGGGATCGAAACCGCAATACACCGTCTGCGGCGTCTCCAGCATCTTCTCGATTTCAGGATCGGAAACGGCCTCCACCAGGCCGCGTTCAACCAGTTCTTTAAAGAGACTCATTGTCTTGACTTTCAGTTCTTAGCTTCTTCAATTGCCGCCAAAATGTCATCGGGCTTCTGCAGACCGTCGAGACGCACCTTCTCCTCGCCGTCCTTGAAAATGAGAAGCGTCGGAATCGAAAGCACCTCAAGCCGCGCCGCAAGGCCGGGCTCGTTGCCCACATCTACCTTGCAGACCTTCACCGTGCCGTCGAGCTTCGGCAGCACCTGCTGCTCGATCAGCGCGCCCAGCACCTTGCACGGACCACACCAAGTCGCCCAAAAATCGACGAGCGTCACACCCGTCTCAACCGTCGCGTCGAACGCGTCTTCGGTCAATTCAATCACTTCTGCCATTTGATTCCTCGATTCTTTTGTCAACACAGGATATTTTAGCAAAAAACGGCGCGGCGAACAAGGAAGTAATGGGATATCTCGGCTGCGCGACGCGTTCTTCGACGCACGCTTCGACGACTCGCTACGAAATCGTACACAACAAGGCTTTTCTATGCTATAATAATAGTCATCCAAAGGAGTATTATGTCTAACAGTTCTACCTTGAAGTTTCTGGCGGTTCTTACGAGTGCGGTGACGATTGTCGGCTGCTCGACCATCACTAAGGGTCCCCGCGGCGGTTCACCCGAGGCCTGGTCTGCCATCGTCGCGACGAACGCGCCGATCCGTGTCGCCATCTACGAGGATCTCGGAGCCGGCGACGAGTCGGTCTTCAAGCTGAACCGTCTGGCCACCCTTTCGGACGACATCGATTTCCTGCCCGTTGACGCGGACTCGATCCGCGACGGTGCGCTCGACCAGGCGAACGTGTTCGTGCTCTCCGCCACGGATGAAAAACGCCTCGCCCAAACCCTCGGGACCAAAGGCTGTGAAAACATTCGTTCGTTTGTCAAGGACGGCGGCTCGTTCCTCGGCATTTCAGCCGGCGCCACCTACGCCCTGGCCGATGCGCCGCTCGCGCTCGCCGCCTACACGAACCAGCCGTGCGTCCACTGCCGCGCCGCAACGACGATCGAAGTCTATTACAATACGAACGCGTTCCACGCGGCCGGATTCAAACCCGGCACGCTCGAGACGCGTTTTGACTTCGGACCGTGCATGCTGCCCGGCCCCGCGATCAAGGACGCCGCCGCGAAGACGGTCGCCACATTCCGCGGGAACGTCCACCTCGTGGACCGAAACGCCCAGGCGCCGTCGATGCGCGGATGCGCCTCCGCTGTGGCGGGGACCTACGGCAAGGGACGCATCTGGCTCTTGGCCGACCACCCGGAAGTCGCGCCCGCCACGACCTTCGCCCTGCGCCGCGCGCTGACCTACCTCGCCCACGGACGCGTTCCCAAACTCGTTCATCCGCAGCGGACCAAGGGCCAGCTCAGCGTGGGTTTCCTGTCGCTCTCCGCGCCGGGACGGAAAGGCGCCGCGTTTATGTCCTACCTGAACACTTCCGAGCAATTCGACGTCGTCCCCCTCGGCCGCGCCGGTCTGCTTGCAGGCGACATGACACATGTCGACGCGATTGTGCTGCCGCCGACAATGACGAAGGAAGACGAACAGAACCCCTTCTACGCGGCCGACCTGCCGACGTTCGTCAACCACGGCGGCACCGTGGTCGACCTTCGAAAGACAAAGGCGTTCGAGGCGCTTAAAGCGCTCCACAACCTCTATCTCGCCCCAGCGCCCCAACCGCGCAAACCGTTGCGTCCCGCGCCGAACGAACTGGCGCCGAATCCCGTCCGTACGGTTTTCTACGGTGCCACAGGTGCCGGCGGAAACGGCATTCTGCGCGTGGCGCGCATGTTCGCCGCATCGACGAACTATGTTGTGCGCTTCGTTGAAGGCAAGGACATCCGTGAAGGCGTCCTCAAGAACGCCGACCTCTACATCGCGCCGGGCGGCGGTTCGGACACCCAATCGAGCAACCTCGGCCCGCAGGGTCGTACCAACCTCGTCAACTGGATCCGCAACGGCGGACTCTACCACGGCACCTGCGCGGGTGCCTACCTCGCCTCGTGTAACAACCCCGACGCGAAAAAGAAACTGCGTCTCCAGTTGATGCCCACCTACACGCAGAAGTGCCCCTATCGCGGCGGCAACGCGCTCGTGAAACTGCGCTATACACCGGCCGGCGAAAAGGCCCTGGGGCGCAAGGGCGTCGATGAGATGTTCTACCACGGCGGACCCATCCTGCTGCCGGCTCCTGTGATTCCGGACGGCGAGTTTGAAACCCTCGCCACCTTCGAGAGCCAGAATGTCTATGTCTACAACGGCAACACGACACCGGAAATGGGCGGACACGCTGCCATCGTCGCGGGCCGCCTCGGCAAGGGCAAGGTGATGGGCATGTCGCCCCATCCGGAGGCCGACGACGGAACGGAAAGTCTCGTGCGCGACGAAATCAAGTTCCTGACGGGACGCGAACTCGATGGCGGACGCAACTGGCGGACGCGTGGCAACCTTTCGGTCGCCTTCTTCTGCAACCGCTACTACAACGACGGCGGCGAACTCGCGCTCGACCTTCTGGACATGCCGGGATTCGATGTCTGCGCGCAAGGGACACGTGGCGTGAACAGCGGCTACCTTGAACATCTGGACATCGTCGTCGTCTCCCACCCGCGCGAATCCACGATGGCCCTCTTCAAGGAATTTCTCGCGCGCGGTGGACAGGTCTACGTGTGGTACACGAATGACAAGGAGAAGTCGTACATCCCTGCTGACAAAACGGGCAATCTGCACGTCTTCCCCAACGCCCTCGCCTGCGGAAAGGCCCTGAAGAAACTTTCCGACGAAAACCTTCGTCACTGAGAGGTCTGCCATGACGCCTGAAGAAGAAATCCACACCCTAAGAACCGCCCTGGCCCGTACCGAGGCCCGTCTCGCCGAAGTTGAGATTCTCCGGCATGAGACCGAGGTTCTCAACATTCAACTCGAGAACCAGATTTCCGCCCTTCAGAAACGTTCAAGCGCAGAAATGGAGCTGCGTGACGTCATCACGGAAAACTCGCCTTTCGCCGTCTATATGATGGAGGTCTGGGAAGGCGAATACCGCTATGTCTATGCGAATCCGGCCGCCTGTAAACTCTTCCGCCTCACGCGCGACCAGATCATCGGCCATACCGATGCTGAACTCTTCATTGAGCCCGTGGCCCGCGTGTGCCGCGAGCATTGCGACCAGGCGATGGAAAAGAAGAACATTCTGACCGTCGATGAAAAATTCGAAGACGTGACGGGCGAACAGCACAATCTGACCTGCATTCTCGCGAAATGCCATGACGCTGCAGGCCGTCAGCTCCTCATCGGTTTCTGCCTTGACCGTACGGCCGACGCCGAGAACCGCCTGCAGATCCAGGAACTGAACCGGACGCAGGACGAACTCATCGCCCGTCTCCGCGACGAACGCGACCGCGCCGTCGCCGCCGAAAAGGCGCGCAGCTTCTTCTTCTCAACCGTCAGCCACGACATTCGCACGCCGTTGAACGCCATCATCGGCTTTTCGGAGATGCTCAAGCTAGGCGTCGACGACCCCGAAGAACGCAAGCGCTTTCTCGACTCCATTCTGGTCAGCGGCAAGACCCTCCTTCAGCTCATCAACGACGTACTCGACTTGTCCAAGCTCGAAGCCGGGAAGATGGAAATCCATCCGGAACCGACCGACTGCGGGAAACTTGTGACAGAGATCGGCGACGCCTTCCGCGCGAGTGCCGTGAACAAACTTGTCGAAATCCGCAGCACGGTCACAACGCCGATGCCGATCCTCATGGTCGACCCGCAGCGTATCCGCCAGATTCTGTTCAACCTCGTCGGCAACGCCATCAAATTCACGACGCAAGGCCACGTGGCCATCTCGGCTGGATTTAATCCGGCAGAAGACAACACCTTCACCTTGCGTGTCGAGGATACGGGCTGCGGCATTCCCGAAGAGGACCAGGAACGCATCGCCCTTCCCTACGTCCAGGCGAATGGTCCCGGACGCCACGGCGGCACGGGCCTCGGTCTTGCCATCTGCAAGGAACTCGTCAGCTGCATGGGCGGCAACCTCAAATTCGCCTCGACAGTCGGCAAGGGGACGATTTTCCAGGTCCAGCTTCCCAACATCGAAATCGCCAAGGAAGCCACGCTGAAAACGCTTTCAGCCACCCAGCTGATCCGCCTCGCCGTCTCAGGGCCTGTCCCCACGACAAAACGCGTCTTGATCGTCGACGATTCGGCCGTCAATCTCTCGGTTCTGAAAGCCATGCTCAAGCGCATGGGCATTCAAAACATCTCGACGGCGGGCAATGGACGCGAGGCTCTTGAAATTCTCGGCACGAAACCCATCGACCTCATCCTCACCGACATGTGGATGCCCGTGATGGACGGACGCAAACTCGTCTGCGCCATACGCGCAGATGCCCGCTTCTCCAAGCTCCCCGTCTACGCGGTCACCGCAGACGTGGAAACGCGCAAGGAATGCGCGACAGCCGGATTCACGGGCATCCTGCTGAAGCCTCTCACACTGGAGAAGCTTCGGACCCTCTTCGGGTAAGCCAAACGGCCTTTCGCGAGCGCGCCCTTAGAGGCGCGTATCGCAGAAGTCGAGGAACAGCTTGAAGTCACGCAGGTCGAAGGCATGTCCGCCTTCGTGGCAATGGTAGCCGACCTTGCCCTTCAGTCCCTGCTTTTCCCACGCCGCCGCGACTTTGTCCGCCGCTGCCTTTTCAGCCGCCGGACCTGCCCAGTCGTCCTTCGAACCGCTCGCCACATAGAGGCAGCGCGGCGACACAAGGCCCATCCACTCGTCCTGGTCATGCGTGATTTCCAGATCGTGACCACGCCACTTCAGGTAGTTCTGGCAGAACCAATACGGGAACCCGCGTGTGATCTGATGGATGTGTTCGCTCCGATCTGCCTTGAACTTGTTCAGCTTCGCACCACCGCAACCGGACGCATTGGAATACGTGATTTTGAAACGCGGATCCGTCACACCCGCGCAGATCGCCGTCTTGCCGAGGCGGGAATGTCCGCACACCGCCACACGCTTCGCATCCAGCATCGGCTGCGTCTCGATCCAGTCCAGCACGCGGCTATGCCCCCACGCCCACGCACGGATCGTTCCCCAGCTCGTCGCCGTACGATCGGACTCGCCACCATACACCTCAAACACGCCATACGGATACGGCGGCAACGGCTTCCCCTGCTGCTTGAGGCTCGCGATCATGCGCCGGCGCGGCTGATCGGGCGCCACCTCGTTGAGATTGTAGTGGACAATCGCATACCCGCGCGAAGTCACGTAGGCGTGGATTTCCTTCTGCAGCTTGTCCTGCTCATGGGAATACTTGTCGTCATGCATGCCGTTGTTCCATGCGCGGAAATCGCCCATGAGGATCACCGGACACGGCTTCTCCTTGGAGGCTCCGGCCGGCAGCTTGACCGTCAGATCCACTTTGACCTTGCCGGCGAAGACGATGCTATTCCCCTGGAACGTCATATCCGCCGGACGCCCAATCGGCGCATGGCCGTATTCATTGTCCAGGAACCACTGCATCAATTCCTTCTTGCCCGCATCGAGTTTGTCAAACGCCGGGTCCGCAGCCATCAGCGTGGTTGCTCCCATCGCGACCAACAGGCCCAAAAACATCCTTCTCTTGATCATCGTAACAACCTTTCCTTTTTTGTTGAGTTAGAAATTCTGAAGCTGGGCGATTTCCGCCGGTGTCAGATCGCGCCAATCGCCCGGCTGCATTTCCGGTGGCAGCCGCAAGGCTCCGACGGAAACGCGCTTGAGCGCCAACACCACCAAATGCGCCGCACTGCACATATAGCGGATCTGACGCTTGCGGCCTTCACGCAGGCGGAAGCGGAGGATCGTGATGTTATTGCGATCGGCACGCACGACCTCCACGGGACACGGACGCGTCACATACCCGTCCGGCATGGTGACCGGTCCTCGCAGAATGTTCAGCTTCTCTTCGTTCCAGTGGCCGGCGACCCGTACGAGATAGGTCTTTTCGTGCAGGAAGCGCGGATGCGTCAACCGCAACGTCAAGTCACCGTCATTGCTCATCAAAAGCAGGCCTTCGCTCTCCTTGTCGAGACGGCCGACCGGCACCAGACGCTCGCGCACCTGGCCCCGCAGCAGATCCGTCACCGTCTGCCCGCCAAACGGATCGCTGACGGTCGACAGCACCCCCACAGGCTTGTAGAGGAGAATCGTCCGCGTACGTTCCTGGGCGGCGCCGAGCGGCCGTCCGTCAACGGCGATCCGGACCTTTTCCGGGTCGAATTTCAATCCGAGTTCCGTCACCACCTTGCCGTCAACCGTCACGCGCCCCGCGACAATCATCTCCTCTGCATGACGCCGACTCGCAACGCCTCGATGACTTAAAATCTTCTGTAGTCTCTCTTCCGCCACAATCCCATCCTTCTCAATTCTGCCGTCCCTACCCGTAGCACATCAAATGTTGATGTTGATCGTCGTCAAGGCGGCCATGCACGCGAGCGTCACCAGCACAAACAGAACGATCCTGCAGATCATGTGAACCTTCGCCCGTTTGGCTTCACGTTTTTCGCGATCTTCTAGATACGTCTGAATGCTCGTGACCGATGCCTGCAATCGTTCGATGGCCAATTCAATCCGGCGCGTATCCAGCTTGACCGACGGCGCTGATTCCTGAACCATTGGAATTTCAGGAAACTCGAACGAACGAGGAGTCACTGCCGCAGACGATGTCTGCGGCATCTTCGCCAGCAGCTCGCGGAAATGAGCCTTCGACTGCGGATTGCGGTCATGTGTCGCCAGATAGAGCAGATCCTCGCGCGACATCTCTTCCTCAACCTCTTTCTGGTAGGTTGCATAAAGCCCGTCATCCACTTCGTTCTGGAAGACCGTGCAATAGAACATCAGCGCAATGTACTCCTTCGCTCCCTGTGGGGCGTCGTTGAAGTACTTCGCCAGTTGCGGATCCTCCATGCACTTCGCGTGGGCTTCACGGATTTTCGACTCGGGGATCACGCCATCGGTATCATCATCAGCCATTGCCAACCTCCTTGTCTTTTGTGTCGTTTGAAAGAAGCGATTGTCCAGCATCCACCGCGAGGATCTGCCCCGTCACGGATTCAGCCTCCAAGAAAAACGCCACGGCCTCCGCGACATCCTTCGGCGAAGGACGCCGTTCAAGCAAAATGGAACCGCCCGGCTCGTGATTTTCAGCCGCAGTCGGCAACAACACGGGACCCGGCGCGACGGCATTGATCCGAAGCGATGGCGCCAATGTCACCGCGAGACGATCCATCATCACCTTCAATGAATATTTTGAGAGGGCATAGGGCGTCATGTCGCATGCGTCTGACAAGATTCGCACATCGAGCAGATTGACAACGGAACCCGTCTTTTTCTGCTGCCGAAGACGCATCGCCAAAAGCGTGGCCAACGACGTCGGCGCATTAAAATTAACTTGAATTAGACGCTCGCTGCGCGCAGCGTCCAAAGCCGACGCGGTGGAAAACTCGGACGCGTTGTTGACGATCGCACAAAGATCGGGTGCCATCTCGCACGCCTTATGGAAAAGGCGCGCGGGGGCTTCGACGTCCGAAAAATCAGCGCACAGCGGGTTGTCGGCCTCCCGCGAATGAACGAGCACGTTCCATCCGCGAGAACGGAGGACGTCGCAGATTGCCTTGCCAATCCGCTTCGCGCCTCCTGTGACCAACACGCTGCCCGTGCGCATCCACCACCTACTTGAGCATCAGCTGCGTCAGCAGCTTGGTGAAACGACCCGGATCGGGGATGGCCGAACCTTCGGCAATCAACGCCTGGTCGTAGAGAAGTTCAACGGCATCCTTGAGCTCATCGCCGCTGAGACCTTTCATCTTTGTCACGAGCGGATGCGTGGCATTGACTTCAAGCGTGCGCTTTTCATGCGGAACTTCCTGGTTCATCGCGCGCATCATGCGCTCCATCGACGCCGAAAGCGCATTGGCACCCGCCACAAGGCAGCACGGCGAATCGGCCAGACGCGTCGACACACGCACATCTGCCACATCGTTCTTGAGCTGCTCCTTGACGGCGTCGAGGAACGGCTTGAGATCGGCGGACGCCTTTTCGTTGGCTTCCTTCTCTTCCTTCTGTTCCTTCTCGCTGCCGAACTGCACATCGCCCTTCGCGATGTCGATCAGCTTCTTGCCCTCGTATTCGCGCAGGTCGTCCACGAGCCACTCGTCAACCGGATCGACGAAGAAGAGCACATCGCAGCCATGCTGCAGCGCCTTCTCGATCTGCGGCGAATGACGGGCGTCTTCCAGGCGCTCCGCCGTCAGATAGTAGATGTCCTTCTGGTCCTTCGGCATCGCCTTCACATACTCGTCGAAGGAAATGCGCTTGCCCTCTTCGGTCTTCGCCGAATAGTAGAGCATCAGCTTCTTGATGCGGTCGGCGTTTGCATAGTCCGTACGAATGCCTTCCTTGAGGATGCGTCCGAACGCACCGAAGAACTCCGTGTAGGCCTCCGCCTTCTTGTCCTTCATCTCCTGCAGCGTCGCAAGGATCTTCGACGTCACCGCCTGCTTGATCTTGCGGATCACGGCGTCATCCTGCAGCATCTCACGGCTCACATTGAGCGGCAAGTCGGCGGAATCCACCACGCCCTTCGCAAAGCGCAGATACTCCGGCAACAGCATCTCGAAATCGTCGCCGATGAACACGTTGCGCACGTAAAGGGAGAGTCCGCGTTTCGTGTTCGGCATATAGATGTCCATTCCCGCCTGCTTCGGCAGGAACAGCAACGCCTTGAATTCCACCGCACCTTCACCGGAGAAGTGAATCGTCTCAAGCGGATCCGAATAGTCGCGCGTGAGGTGCTTGTAGAATTCGTTGTACTCCTCCTGCTTGACATCCTTCTTCGCGCGCTTCCACAAGGCCGTCATCGTGTTGAGCGGCTTCGGCTCTTCCGGCTGCTTCGCCTCCTCGCCCTCTTTCTTCTCCTCCTTCTTCTCGGGCAGTCCCTTGAAGAAGATCGGGTAGGCGATGAAGTCCGAGTAGTCTTTGACAAGGCTTTCAATACGCCACTGGTCGAGATATTCCTCGAACTCAGGACGCAGATGCAGCATCACGCTCGTACCGAATTCATCGCGCTGGCCGTCTTCGATCGTGTACGTGCCGCTGCAATCGCTCTCCCACTGGTAGGCGGCCGCTTCACCGCGCTTCTTGGAAACGACACGAACCTTGTCCGCCACCATGAACGCCGCGTAGAAACCCACGCCAAACTGTCCAATGAGTTCCGGCAGATTCGAACCACCCTTTTCCTTGAGCGCCGCACGAAACGCCTTCGTCCCGGAGCTGGCGATGACGCCAAGATTCTTGTCGAGATCCTCGGCGTTCATGCCGCTACCGTTGTCCGAGATCATCAACGTCTTGGAATCCTTGTCGGCGACGATCTGGATGCGCCATTCAGGATTGTCCGACACAAGCTCCGGCTGCGTCAGACCGAGATATTTTGCACGGTCGATCGCATCGGACGCGTTCGAGATGAGTTCGCGCAGGAAGATTTCCTTCTTCGAGTACAACGAGTTCACGACGAGATCAAGCATTTCCTT
The DNA here is from genome assembly GCA_045641465.1 of Kiritimatiellia bacterium. Lineage (GTDB taxonomy): Bacteria > Verrucomicrobiota > Kiritimatiellia > RFP12 > UBA1067 > RUG572. The sequence goes on from JAZUGW010000166.1 coordinate 29,431, forward strand.
GATCTCAGCCTTAAAAAGATGACTCTTCTTTTCCATTTCTATCTTCTTTACATCAATTCAAACAATCTCAATCGTCAATCGCCCAATCATCCAATCGCCCAATCGAACAATCCGAACAATCGCCCAATCATCCAATCGAACAATCCGAACAATCGAACAATCCGAACAATCGAACAATCCGAACAATCGAACAATCCGAACAATCGAACAATCCGAACAATCGAACAATCCGAACAATCCGAACAATCGAACAATCAACCCAATGTTAAGGCACAAGGAACTTGGCCGTAAGCGCCTTCGCCTTCGCCTTGACCTTCGCCTGCATCTTCAGGTTCGTGATGTCGTCCAGGATGTCGCAGATCCAGCCGCCGATCTTCGCGGCTTCCTTTTCCTTCATGCCACGCGTCGTGATGGAGGCCGTTCCCACGCGGATGCCGCTCGTCTTGAACGGCGACTCGGTGTCGTACGGAATCGCGTTCTTGTTCACGACGATACCGGCTGCGTCCAACGCCGCCGCCGCTTCCTTGCCCGTAATGCCCTTGGAGGTCTTCACGTCCACCAGGAAGAGGTGGTTGTCGGTGCCGCCCGAAACGATGCGATAGCCGCGATCCTTCACAACCTTGCACATCGCCGCGCAGTTCTTGACGATCTGCTGGGCATAGCCCTTCTTTTCCGGACTCATCCACTCACGGAAGCAGATCGCCTTCGCGGCGATGATGTTCTCGAGCGGACCGCCCTGCATGCCCGGGAACACGGCACTGTCCAGCGCCTTCGCCCACTTCTCCTTGCAGAGCACCATGCCGCCGCGCGGACCGCCCAGCGTCTTGTGCGTCGTCGTGGTGACGAAGTCGGCATACGGCACCGGGGACGGATGCGCCCCGCCCGCAACGAGACCCGCGATGTGCGCCATGTCGACCATCATGATGCAGCCGACCTTGTCGCAGATTTCACGGATGCGCTTGAAGTCGATCGTGCGCGGATAGGCCGAAGCACCCGTCAGAAGGATCTTCGGCTTCACTTCCATCGCCTGCTTCTCCATCGCATCGTAATCGAGACGCTCGGTCTTCTTGTCGACCGTGTACGGAACGATGTTGTAGATCTTGCCCGAGAAATTCACGGACGAACCGTGCGAGAGGTGTCCGCCCTGGTCGAGCGAGAGCGACATGATCGTGTCGCCCGGCTTGATCGTGGCGAAGTAGACGGCCATGTTCGCCGCGCTGCCGCAGTGCGGCTGCACATTGGCGTGTTCAGCGCCGAAGAGCTTGCACGCACGCTGGCGCGCGAGCTCTTCCGCATTGTCCACCGGCACGCAGCCCGAGTACCAGCGCTTGCCCGGATAGCCTTCGGCGTACTTGTTCATCAGCACGCTGCCAGCCGCCATGCGCACGGCGCGGCTCGACGTGTTTTCGGACGCGATCAGGTTGATTTCCGTATCTTCCTGAACCACCTGCGCCTTGATCGCCGCGTAGATTTCCGGATCGGCCTTCGCGAGGTACGAGAAGTCGCTCAGACGCATCGCACGCTCGAGCTTTCCGCGGCGGCGCGCATGACGCGTCGCCGTATCGAGCTTCGTGGAGACGAACTTCTTGAGAATCTTGATCGCCGCCGCCGGCTTCGTGCGGTCCTGACCGAGGCAGAGCACGTTCGCACCGTTGTGGGCACGCGCCATCTCGGCATCACGCTCGTCGCGGCACAGCGCCGCGCGCACGTTCTGGAACCGGTTCGCGGCCATCGTCATGCCCATGCCCGTGGTGCAGACCAAAACACCAAAGTCGACCTCCTCGAGAGCAACCAGCTCCGCCACGGCATCGGCGTAGTCCGGATAGTCGCAGGACTCCGCCGTCGCCGGACCCATATCCAGGAATTCGGCATCCTTGTACTTGGCAAGAATCGCCTGCTTCAACTCAAATCCACCGTGGTCGGAACAAATTGCAATCTTCATGATCTTTTTTTCTTTGCTAGTGTTTTTTGGGGTTAAGTCTTCTTACTTACTTGGTCAGCATCGCCTCTTCGATCGCGGCGTGATAGCTCTGCAGCGAGCGCACCTCACCCTTGCCTTCGCGCGCGGCCTTGATGCCTTCGCTCGCGGCAAGCGCCGCCGCCACCGTGGTGAGATACGGCACGCGGTACTTGATCGCGGCACGGCGGATCGAGTTGTCGTCCGCCCGCGCGTCGCGACGTCCGCTCGGCGTGTTGAGGATGAGGCAGATTTCGCCGTTCTTGATGAAGTCGAGCACGTCGGGACGTCCCTGACCGATCTTGGCGACCATCGTCGCCGGCACGCCCTTCTCCCACAGGAACTTGACCGTACCTTCCGTACCGACGATCTCAAATCCGAGGTCCGTGAAGTTCTTCGCGGCGACGGCGGCATCGTCCGGCTTCGTCGAAAGCGACACGAGCACCTTGCCCGGCTTCGTCGGAAGCGGCGAACCCGCGGCTTCCTGCGACTTGTAGTACGCCAGGCCGAACGAATCCGCCAAACCGAGCACTTCGCCCGTCGAACGCATTTCCGGACCGAGCACGGGGTCCACTTCCGGGAACTTCTCGAACGGCAGCACCGCTTCCTTCACGCCGAAGTACGGCACGATGTGACGGCGGTCGAGACCGAGGTCCTGCACCGTCTCGCCGAGCATCAGACGCACGGCGATCGGCGCCATCTGCGTACCGGCGACCTTCGACACGAGCGGCACCGTACGGGACGCACGCGGATTGGCCTCGATCACATAGACCTTGTCCTTTTCGATCGCGAACTGCATGTTCATCAACCCCACGACCTTCAGCTCTTCCGCAATGCGGCGCGTGTAGTCGAGGATCGTCGCCTTGTTCTTTTCGCTGATCGTCGCCGGCGGCAGCACGCAGGCCGAGTCGCCCGAGTGGACGCCCGCTAGTTCGACGTGCTGCATGATGGCCGGAATGAACACCTGCTTGCCGTCCGACAGCGCATCCGCCTCGCACTCGAGCGCGTGGCAGAGGAAGCGGTCGAGGTAGAGCGGACGGTCCGGCGTCACGCCCACGGCCTTCGCCACGTATTCACGCAGCATCTGCTCGTCGTAGATGACTTCCATCCCGCGGCCGCCCAGCACGAAGCTCGGACGGATGATCAGCGGATAGCCGAGATCGTTCGCGACCTTGATCGCGCCGTCGGTGTCGCTCGCCATCTCGCTCTCCGGCATCGGAATGCCCAAACGCGTCATGATGGAGTGGAAGAGGTCGCGGTCTTCGGCGGCGTCGATCGAGTCCACGCTCGTACCGAGAATGTTGCAGCCCGCTTCCGCAAGACCGCGCGCGATGTTGAGCGGCGTCTGGCCGCCGAACTGCACGATCACGCCGAGCGGCTTTTCCGCGCGGTAGATCTGCAGCACGTCTTCCAGCGTCACCGGCTCGAAGTAGAGCTTGTCGGACGTATCGTAGTCCGTCGACACCGTCTCGGGGTTGCAGTTGACCATGATGGTCTCGTAACCCTGGTCGCGCATCGCGAGCGCCGCATGCGTGCAGCAGTAGTCGAACTCGATGCCCTGGCCGATGCGGTTCGGTCCGCCGCCGAGGATGAGGATCTTCTTCTTGTTGTCCGAAACCGGCACTTCGTTCTTCGTGCCGTTGTAGCTCGAATAGTAGTACGCCGCGTTCTCGACGCCCGAAACCGGCACCGCGTGCCAGGTTTCGACGCAGCCGAGCGCCTCGCGCTTTTCGCGGATCGTCTTCTCGGCGATCTTCAGCAGCTGCGAGAGGTACTTGTCGCTGAAGCCGTCCTTCTTGGCCTGCACCAGCAAGGCATCCGGCGGCAGCGTGCCCTTGTACTTGAGGATTTCCTCTTCTTCCTGCACGAGCTCGCGCATCAGGTCGATGAAGTACGGCTTCACGCCCGTGATGGCAAACAGCTGTTCCGAGGTCGCGCCCTTGCGCAGCGCCTCGTACATCTGGAAGTGGCGCTCGCTGTTCGGAATCGCGAGCATCTTCAGCAGCTCGTCCAGCGACTTCTCGTGGAAGTCCTTCGCGAAGCCGAGTCCCGCACGACCCTTCTCGAGTCCGCGGATCGCCTTCTGCAGCGCTTCCTTGTAGTTCTTGCCGATGGACATCACTTCGCCCACGGCCTTCATCTGCGTACCGAGGTGGTCTTCGACCGCGCGGAACTTCTCGAACGCCCAACGCGCGAATTTCAGCACCACGTAGTCGCCGCTCGGCGTATACTTCTCCAGGGTTCCATCGCGCCAGTACGGCATTTCGTCCAGCGTCATGCCCGCCGCGAGCTTCGCCGAGACGAGCGCGATCGGGAAGCCCGTCGCCTTCGAAGCGAGGGCGGACGAACGCGACGTGCGCGGATTGATTTCGATGATCACCACGCGGCCCGTCTTCGGATCGTGCGCCCACTGCACGTTGCAGCCGCCGATCACGCCGATCGCCTCGACGATCCGGAACGCATCGCGTTTGAGCTTCTCTTCAAGCTCCTTGGAAATCGTCAGGAACGGCGCCGCGCAGAAGCTGTCGCCCGTATGCACGCCCACCGCGTCGATGTTCTCGATGAAGCAGACGGAAATCATCTGGTTCTTCGCATCGCGCACGACTTCGACTTCGAGTTCCTCCCAGTTGAGGATGGACTCTTCGATCAGGCACTGGTGCGTGAGCGAGAGGTCGAGACCGCGGCGGCAGATCGTGCGCAGCTCTTCGACATTGTAGCAGAAGCCGCCGCCCGAACCGCCCATCGTGTACGCCGGACGCACCACCACCGGATAGCCGATCGTGTCGCGCACGAGCGCCTCGGCCTCTTCCACCGTGTGCACGATGCCGCTCTTCGGCGTATCGATGCCGAGACTCTGCATCGTGGCCTTGAAGACCTCGCGGTCCTCGCCGCGCTCGATCGCATCCAGGTTGACGCCGATCACGATGACGCCATACTTGTCGAGAATGCCCTTCTTCGCCAGCTCCATGGAAAGATTAAGACCGGTCTGCCCACCCAAATTCGGGAGAATGGCATCCGGCCTTTCCTTGGCGATGATCTGCTCGAGACGCTCCGCGTTCAACGGCTCGATGTAGGTGGCATCCGCCATCACCGGGTCCGTCATAATTGTCGCGGGGTTCGAGTTCACCAAAACAACTTGATACCCGCAAGCCCGAAGGGCCTTGCAGGCCTGCGTGCCAGAATAGTCGAATTCGCACGCCTGACCAATCACGATAGGACCCGATCCGATGATCAGGACCTTCTTAACATCCGTTCTCTTCATACTCAAACCTTCCTCGTTTCAGCCCGAGAATCAACAGAATCCCCGAGGCCAAAAACTAAATCGCAAATCGGGTAGATATTATACCGAAAACGGACGCCAATCGCAAGGAGAAAACCCATTCATTCGAACGGGCGACTTGCCGTCTGTCGGGCATTACCTGATTTCGACGAGCGCACCGGCGCAGGTGGGCAATGGGAAGGCGTACATGCCCTTCTCGAGGCGCTTCACGGGGATCGGTCCCTGACCGCCCTGCACGGAGACCTTTGCCTTCGGCGCGGGGACGAAACAGACCTCGACCGTACCCGGCTTGTCGTCGCGCGGATCGCCTGCCGCCGTCACAAAGAACGCCCGCGCACCCTTCGCCGACGCCGCGCGCGGTTCCATCACGCCCACGAGCAGCGGCGAACCGTCCGCCGCATGCAGATTCGTGACGCCGCCGGTCGTCAGCTGCGCGGCTTTCGGACACGGCTGCAGCGGATTGCGCGGCGAGTTTTCGGGGAAGCCCACAAAGTGCGTCGCAACGGACCGATACTTCATATACGCCGGCCCCAATCGCTTCAGCTCGGCGTTCATCGTCTGCAGCTTTGCGTACTGCGGCGTCAGATTGCCCGCCTTGTCGATGACATTGTTGGTCCACCAGCCGGCGCACCAGCAGGCCCACGTGATCGCCTCGGCGCCGAAGCTCATCGCCGCATACGCCTGGAACCGCAGGCGGTTCAGGCTCGTCGGCGGCAGCCCCTCGCGCGAATTCACCTGCGGAATATACCAGAAGCTCCGCTTCGTCTTGCGGCATGCATTCGCCACGATGATGAAATTGTCGTAGCACTTCTGCAGGAACCGGTCGCCCGCCTGCGGGCCCGTATACGGGTAGAAGTCGTACGAAATGTAATCGAGCGGCACATCCCGGCAATACGCCTCGATATGCTCCAAGTAGGTCGGCGTGCCCAGCTGGTTCACCGTCTGCTTCGCCGAATTCTGCGACACGCTCGCGTAGTTCGGGTAGAGGTTCAAGTAGAGCGGCACACCCGGCAAGGCCTTGTTGAGCTGACGCACCACGTCGCCATAGTACGGGAAATCGAGCGCGGACGGTTCGTCGCCGATATCCACGGCCCAAATGGCCGGATGGTCCTTGTACGCCGCCGCTGCCGCCGCATATTTCTCCGGGGGGTTGATCGTCTTCATCTGTCCGGCACGATCGCCGTCACCACCCCACCAGCCCGGCATCAGACCGCCGACGATAGCGCCCACGCCATATTTGGCGAACAGGTCCAACGTCGGCCGATCGCTGTGCGAAACGCCGATGATGAAGTCCACCCCGCAGTCGTGGATGGCCTTCACATGCGCTTCCGTACGCGCATTCGCCTGCAGACAATACGCGCCGATCAAGAGGTTCTTGCGGTTCATCCGCTCGCTCGGCACCGCCCCCAGGGCGCTCCCGGCGGCCGCCATCATCAAAATGCCCAACATCGTCTTCTTCATGACCCGTTTCCTTTCTTGACTTCAAGTCGCATCTGCCACCAATTTGAAAAACACGCCCGCACAGGCCAGCGTGTCATCGAGCGCGTCGTGGCTGTTGATTCCCTCGATTCCGAGAGGCTCGAGAAGATTGCCGAGCGCGTGGCTCTTCAGGTCCGGACGCAGCCGCCGCGACAGCGCCAGCGTGTCACAGAGCTGGACGCCTTCCGGCTCGAACGCCACGTCGAACTTCGCGCACTCCTGCTGCAGCATCCGCATGTCGAACCGGTTGTTGTGCGCCACCAGCAGCACGTCGGATCCAAGGAAGTCGAAGAACTGGCGCAGCGCATCGGACGGTTCGATTCCGTGCTCATCCAGGTAATCCATCGAAATGCCGTGGATCTGCTCGGCAAAGGGATTCATCTCGCAGGACGGATGAATGTAGACGTTCATCGTCCGCTCGAGCTGTCCATTGACATACTCCGCCGCCGCCAGCTGGCAGATTTCATCCGAACTCGTGCAGCCCGTCGTTTCCGTGTCGAACACCACCACCCGACCGGTGGTGGCGAACGACGCAAAAGTCTCTATGCTGTTGTACTTTCCCATAGCGCTTTGTGGGGTTGCCGACTACTTGCCTGAAAGGACAGTGAAAACGGCGAGAAGGATGCCGCAGAGGCCCTCGCCCGCGATCAGACCGGCGGAGAAGAGCGTACCCGCATCTTCGCCTTCCGCCTTCTGTCCCCGCACATGGTTCACCCACTTGCGGATCATGCCGCCCGCGAAGACGGTCGCGTTAAGGCCGAACGGCAGGTAGATGCCGATGGCGAACGGCATCACCGGCACGCGGAAGATCGCGAGTACGACGGCGATCACCGCGCCATAGCCGAGATACTGCCACGGCAGCTGTCCGTCCATGATGCCTTCCACGATCACCTTCATCATGTTCGCCTGCGGCGCCGAGAGCTGTTCGCTGCCAAAGCCCCAGGCCTTGTTGAGCAGAACAAGCACGAAGCCGATGGCCAGCGCGGAGGCGACCGAACCGATGAGCAGGCCGAGTTCCTGCTTCCAGGGCGTCGCGCCCACGAGGTAGCCCGTCTTCAGGTCCTGCGCCGTATCGCCCGCCATGGACGCGACGATGCAGACGACGCTGCCGACGGAAATCGCGGCCACCATGCCCACCGCGCCGACGACGCCCGTCACCTTCAACACGAGCGACGCGACGACGAGCGTGGCGATCGTCATGCCGGAAACCGGATTGTTCGAGGCGCCGACCAAGCCCACCATCCGCGCCGAAACCGCCGCGAAGAAGAAGCCGAAGAGCGCCACCAGCATCGCCCCCAGAAGTCCCACCTTCACATAGGGCACCATCCAGATGAAGAGAATCACGCAGCCGACACCGCCGAGGATGGTCTTCATCGGAATGTCACGTTCCACGCGCGGCAGATTCGCCGCCGCATTTCCCGCGCCCTTCAGTCCGCCCGCCAGCGACGCCTTGAACGTACGCGCGAAGAGCGGCATCGACTTCGCGAGCGAAATGAAGCCGCCCATCGCAATCGCCCCCGCACCCACATAGCGCACATACTGCTTCCACACGGCCTGCGCCCCTTCGGCGGACCAGAGCTGCGACGCTTCCGGCACGAACCAGCTGAAGATCGGCACGAGCACCATCCATCCGAAGAACGCGCCGGCGACAAGCAGCGTCGAGATCTTCGGACCCACCACGTAGCCGACGCCGAGCAGCGCCGCCGAAACCTCGAAACCCATCGCGCCGCGCACGAAGCGAACCGGGAAGAGGAAGGCCTCGGGGATCCACTTGAAGCCGCCCGTAATCACCTTCACGAGCGCCGCCAGACCGAGGCCCATGAACACCATGCTCGCCTGCTTCGCACCCTTCTCGCCCGCATGCAGCACATCCGCGCACGCCCGGCCTTCCGGATAGGGGAGCGACTTCTGTTCTTCGACGATCAGCGGACGCCGTAGCGGCACCATCATCAGCGTACCGAGCGCACCGCCCACAAGCGCGATGATCGTCACCGGGATGATGTCCGTCGCGCTCGAAACGACCTGCACCCAGTCCGTCTTGCCTTCCTTCGCCCACTGAGCCGCCCAGAGATAGAGCGCCGGCACGGTGAAGATCATCCCGGCCGCCAGCGACTCGCCCGCGCTGCCGATCGTCTGCACCATGTTGTTCTCGAGAATCGAGTCGCGCCGCAACACAAAACGCAGAACGCCCATCGAGATCACGGCGGCGGGAATCGACGCTGAAATCGTCAAACCCACGCGCAACCCCAGATAGGCATTGGCCGCACCGAAGACGACCGCCAGCAGCACACCGAGGATGATGGCCGTCAAGGTCATTTCCTTCACTTTGATTTCGGGCTCCTTCGTCCCGACAACCTTTTCGTTTCCTTCCATTTTCGTTTTGATCCTTTACTGAACTGAAATCACTTCTTCTTGTAGAAGACGAATGTTCCGGCTTCGACCGACTTCTCGTTGATCTTGTCGCCCGTTACGATCTTCCCTTCAGGACTATAGTAGTACGTCGTGGGCGAACGCCAGGCGGCACCGGCGATTTTATACGGCGACAGGGACGGACTCACAGGTCCTCCGCGCGTATAGCCCGGCAGCTTGGCAAGCGCCGCGAGATCGCGTACGTCATCCCCCATGCGCCCCACGTGCAAGTTCGCCGGCAACGGCAAAACAGTGTCCTTCCCGTCAACTGCAGGCGCCGTCTCTTCCTTGGGGGCCGGAGGTACGATCAATTTCGCGTCCTTCTTGAAAAACCCGCCCTTCAGACCGACCAGCTGGAGCCAGCTGCGTTCCGGCTTTTCGGTCGGGGCGACTTCCGGCTTCGGCACCACCAACGGCGGCTTCACAATCGGCGGAGGCGTTTTCGGTGGCCGCGCCGACGGCTTCGGAGCAGTACGCTGCGCAACGACCGGCGGACTCTTCGCCGGCGGACGTGCCACCGGTTTCGGCTTCGCGGGAACCGAACGCGCGGCCACCGCTGCAACCGGTGCAGGACGCGCGCCGATCTGCGCCCGCCCTCTTCCATAGTAGGCCGCCATCGTGTCGACGCTACCATACAGAACACAGTTCAAATAGGGATCCGCCTGGACGAGGCGCTTCGCCTTCACATCCGGATCGTAGGCCACGCGCGAGGTCAAGCCGAGTTTCGCACGGACGCTCGGCATGGCGAACAACATGCCGCAGCGCTTGCGTCCCCGATGGCGTTTCTTGTGGAAGCGATTCGGTGCGCCGTAGGCGACTTGCGAATGGCAGACGATCTGCGAATCCTTGAGACCGTAGATCTTCTTCAGCCGCGCCAGAAGTTCCTTCAACGCCTCGAGCTGCTTAACGGGCATCGTCTTATTGTGATAGCCGACGACCTCGATGCCGATGGAATATTCGTCGCAGTCTTCCTTGGAATTCCACATGGAGCGTCCCGCATGGAACGCCTCCAGATTGCGGTCGACAATGCGGTAGACCTCACCCGCATCCGTCACGCAGTAGTGCGCTTCACCGCGTTCGCTGAGCTTGTTCAGGGCACTCTTCGCGTGCGCCTCGGTCGTATGCAGCACGATGAGACTCGTCGCCTGGCGCGGATCACGCTCCTTGTTTCGCGGCGAACGATAGTTGTCCTTGATCACCAGCGGCGCCGCGGCGCAGACGCCGGCGAGAAACACCGTCAAAAAAAAGGCGAAAGATGAAAGGAGACTGCGCATCGGCAATCTGAACCTTTCACCTTTCACCGTTCACCTTTCGCCTGTGCAGAAACGCGCTCAGATGTTGAGCGACGTCTTGCTCCAGGGTTCCTTGCCCGCGAGGAGCGAAGGCGTTGTCATTTCAGGCGGCACCGGAATGCCCAGCAGCTGCAAGGCCGTCGGAGCAATCGCGGAAAGCTTCGCGAGCGGCGTCAGGCGCACGCCCGCAGCGTCCTTGGCGACGTAGAAGCAGTCGACGAGGTTGAGCGTGTGGCTCGTCTTCGTGAGACCCGTCTTGTAGTCGACCATCTGTTCGGCGTTACCGTGGTCCGCATAGATCAGCACGTGCGCGTCGAGCTCCATCAGACGCGGCAAGATATTGCCGATGCATTCGTCCGTCACTTCGACGGCCTTCGTCGCCGCGGCGGAATCGCCCGTGTGACCGACCATGTCGCAGTTCGCGTAGTTGACGACGATGAGGCCGTACGGATTGTTCTCGAGACGCTTCAGGAGTTCGTCCGTCACGTTGTACGCTTCCATTTCCGGGTGCGACGCGAACGTCGCCGCATCGAAGCGGCTCTTGACTTCGATCTGGTCCTCACCCGCCGACGGTGTGGTGGACTTGCCGTTGAAGAAGCTCGTCACGTGCTTGATCTTCTGCGTTTCCGCGAGGCGGAGCTGCTTGAGACCGGCCTTCGACACGACTTCGCCGAGGAGATTATCCATGCCGCCGCCTGCGCCCATCGCGCCGAGGAGGTAGTCCTCGAACTCGTCCCAATAGCGCGTGAAGCCCAGGAACGTCACCTGCGGCTTCGCCTTCTGGTTCGCGGCGTCCGGATAGTCCGCCGACACAAACGCCTGCGTCAGCTGGATGGCACGGTCCTGACGGTAGTTCGTGTGCATGACCACATCGCCGTCCTTCATGCCGTCGTAGTCGCCGATCACATAGCACGGAATGTACTCGTCGGTCATCGGCGTCGCATCCGGGGTCTTGCCCGTCGCGTACTCGTCCTTCACGCACGCCTCGATCGTCGCGGCCTTCTTGCCCTCGCAGGAGACGATGCAGTTATAGGCTTCGGTCGTCAGCTTCCAGTTTTTGGAACGGTCCATGCCGTAGTAGCGGCCCATCGCCGTGCCGATCTTCGCATTGCCGACGGCGGCGAGTTCCTGTTTCAGGCGCGCGATGTACTCGAGCGTCGAACGCGGCGGCGTGTCGCGTCCGTCGAGGAACGGATGCACCACGATGCGGCCTTCCGGAAATTCCTGGCGCGCGCGCTTCATGAGCTTGTAGAGATGCTCCTGGTGCGCGTGGACGCCTTCGTCCTGCAGGAGGCCGAAGAAATGGAGCTGGGAATTGTTCTTCTTCCAGTTGGCGATGAGGTTCGCCCACTTCGGGCTCTGGAAAAGCTCGCCCGAGGAGAGTCCGTCGTCGATGCGCTTGAGCTCCTGCACGACGATGCGGCCCGCGCCCATGTTCAGATGGCCGACTTCGCTCGACCCCTGATAGCCGTCCGGCAGGCCCACGGCCTCGCCGCAGCAGTCCAGCAGGCAGTGCGGATAACGCGCGCGGATCTGGTCGATAACCGGCGTCTTCGCGGCCGCCACGGCATTGCCGTCATGATGATCGTTAACACCCCATCCATCGCGGATGATCAATACGACTGGTCTCATTCTTTTGATTTCCTTCTGATTCTTTGACTAAACGTGAGAGAGCTTTGCGTGAATCCACATTCCCAAGCTCTCGATTAAAATGCATTCAGGGCGTGAACGTCTCCGCCTTCGGCGCACGAACATCCTTGGCGAGCTTGTCGAGCACGCCGTTGACAAAACGGCCGCTCTTCGTCTCGGAGAAGAATTTCGCGAGGTCGATCGCCTCGTTCACAACGATCGGCGCTGGGATGTCCAGACACGTCGTCAGCTCCCATACGCCGAGGCGCAGCACATTGCGCTCGACCGTGCCGAGACGGTAGATGGACCAATTGCGGAGATAGTTTTCGATCTGGGCGTCCAGCTTCTCGCGTGCCGCCCACACGCCGCGCACGCGCTCTTCCGTGAAGCCGCGCATTTCCGCGAGCGAGCACTGCACCTGCGGATCCTGCGCGGTGAAGAGCGGACGGCACCTCTTCGTATCGTCTTCCAGCAGCTCGAGCTCGAGCTCGGCCTGCTGATCCCAGAACGCGGTGATGCCCGCTTCGACATCGAACGGCGGATTCAGATCAAACTGCACCAGAAGCTGAAGTGCCCATTCGCGGGCCTGCCGACGCGTGGCCATTAATGCGCCTCCTCGGAAGTCGTCTTCTTGACAATGGTCGTGCAGGCCTTCAGGATGCCGGCGACATTGGCGAGATCGCCCGGAATGATCATCGTGTTGTTCGTCTTCGCCAGGTTGCCGAACTGCGCGAGATACTGCTGCGCCAGCTGCATGTTCACGGACTCGAGACCGCCCTGCGAGTTGATCGCCTCGGCAACCTTCTGAATGCCGGCCGCCTGCGCCTCGGCGACGAGGAGAATCTCCTTCGCGCGGCCTTCGGCTTCGTTGATCTTGCGCTGACGCTCGCCTTCGGACAGGTTGATCGCCTGCTGCTTCTCGCCCTCGGCGCGGTTGATCTTCGCCTGGCGTTCACCTTCGGATTCCGCAATCATCGCGCGCTTCTCGCGTTCGGCGCGCATCTGCTTTTCCATCGCGTCGCGAATCGTGCGCGGGGGCGTGATGTTCTTGATCTCGTAGCGCGTCACCTTGATGCCCCACGGGTCGCTCGCCTTGTCCACCGCCGTGACAATCGCCGAGTTGATCGCCGTACGCTCCTCGAAGGAGCGATCGAGATCGAGCTTGCCCATCTCGGAACGCATCGTCGTCTGCGCCAGCTGCGTGGTGGCGAAGAGGTAGTTGCCGATGCCGTAGGACGCCTTGACCGGGTCCATCACCTGCATGTAGAGGATGCCGTCGACCGACACGGCGATGTTGTCCTTCGTGATGCACTCCTGCGGCGGCACGTCGATGGCCTGCTCCTTCAGCGTGTGCTTGTAGGCGATTTTATCGAAGAACGGCACGAGGATGTGGAACCCCGCCTCGAGCGTGCAGCGGTACTTGCCGAGCCGCTCCACGATGTAGGCCGTCTTCTGCGGCACGACGATGGCGGTCTTGAGGATCGCCACAAGGACGATGAACGCAACCACGGCAAAAAACACGACTGGCACTGTTATTGGCATTTGAAACCTCTTTATTACAATTTTAGTCCCTTAACCGAGGGCGCCGCCAACCAGGTGGACACCTCGCGGAAAGAGAGTAGTATTATAGAAGATTCTCCGTCCGGTGACAAGTCAGAATATTCAACACTTTCTTCGTACACGCGCGCGCGATATATGCTATAATAGAGAACCTATGTCCGAAGAAAAGATTGACAAACAAACCGACGCGCAGAAAAAGTCGCGTCCGATCCCGAAAGCCCCCGCCCCGCAAGGGATGCGCGGAGGCTGGATTATGCTGATTGTTCTGGCCACCGTGCTGTTGGCTTCGCGCTTCTACGACAAAGCCGCCAACGCCCCCACCCAGGAGCTCGCGCAGAACGAGTTCATGGCGGCCGTCGCCTCCAACAGCGTCGAAAAGGTCGAGCGCGTGCGCGTGCTCGACAGCGGCAGCACGTATCTGCGCGGCCGCCTCAAAGGCGCCGCGTCCGATTTCCGCGTGAACCTCGTCCCCGGCGAGAACGACCGCCTGATGGGCTACTTGCTCGAACGGAACCTGAAGTGTCCCATCAAGGAAGAGTCGCCGATCTTCGGCCCCTTCCTGCAGCAGCTGCTCATTTTCGGCGTGTTCGCCGCCCTGCTCTGGTTCCTCATCTACCGGAAGATGATGGGCGGCGGCGGTTCAGGCGGCGTGTTCTCGATGGGCAAGTCGCGCGCCAAGCTGCTGGACGAAAACAAGGGCAAGGGCAAGGTGACGTTCAAAGACGTCGCCGGTGTCGACGAGGCCAAGGAGGATGTCGCGGAGATCGTGGAGTTCCTCAAGGCCCCCAGCAAGTTCACGAAGCTCGGCGCGCGCATTCCGCGCGGCATTCTCCTGGTGGGGCCGCCCGGCACTGGCGAGAGCTGTGTCGCCAAGGCGATCGCCGGCGAGGCGAAGGTGCCGTTCTTCTCGATCAGCGGCAGCGACTTCGAGGAGATGTTCGTCGGCGTCGGTGCGAGCCGTGTGCGCGACCTGTTCGAACAGGGCAAGAAGAACGCGCCGTGCATCATCTTCATCGACGAAATCGACTCGGTCGGACAGAAGCGCAACGCGGGCGGCATGACGGCCCAGCGCTGTGCGGACCAGACGCTGAACGCGATGCTCGTCGAGATGGACGGTTTCGGAACGAACGACGGCGTGATCGTGATCGCCGCGACGAACCGTCCCGACATCCTCGACCCCGCCCTGCTGCGTCCGGGGCGCTTCGACCGCCAGGTGCATGTCGACCTGCCGACGCTCAAGGGCCGCGAGGAGATTCTCAAGATCCACGCCGCCAAGGTGAAACTCGCCGACGACGTCGACCTCTCGCGCCTCGCGCGCGGCACCTCGGGCCACTCGGGCGCCGACCTCGCGAACATCATCAACGAAGCCGCCCTTCTCGCCGCACGGCGCAACCTCGAGGCGATTCCGCACGCCATTCTCGAAGAGGCGCGGGACAAGGTCTTCTGGGGAAGCGAACGCAAGAGCGCCGGCTATACGCGGAAGGAATACGAGACGACGGCCTGGCACGAGGCGGGACACGCCCTCGTGCAGCTGCTGCTGCCGAATTCGGATCCGCTCCACAAGGTTTCGATCATTCCGCGCGGGCGCGCCCTCGGCGTCACGATGTCCCTGCCGGAACAGGATGTGTTGAACCGCACCAAGTCCTGGTTCCTCGACTACATGGCGATCTGCTGCGCCGGCCGTATCGGCGAGAAGATCCACACGTCGGACATCTCGACCGGCGCCGCACAGGACATCGTGCAGGCGACCGCCGTCGCCCGTGCGATGGTCTGCCGCTTCGGCATGAGCGAATCGTTCGGCTTCCAGTCCTTCATCGAGCCCAACGTGCTGGCCGTCGAAGAAGCGCCGCCGCCCTTCTCCCAGAAGACCGCCGAGGCGATCGACGTCGAAGTGAAGACGCTGGTCGATGCCGCCTACGCCAAAGCCACACAGCTGCTGAACGACAACCGCGACAGACTCGAGCTGCTGGCCAAGACCCTTCTTGAAAAGGAGACGCTCGACGGACGCGAGGTCGAATCGCTTCTGGGACTCGAACGCGAGCACCCCGAAGAAACGGCGAAGCCGGAAGAACCCGCCGCCCCCTCCGAAGAGACGCCCAAGGCGGAAGACACACCCCTGGCGGACGAAACGCCTAAGGCGGAAGAACCGAAGACTACCGAGGCCTGACATGATCTGGAAATGCAGAGAACACGAGCTCGACCTGTCCAGCACGACACGCGTGATGGGCGTCGTCAATGTCACACCCGACTCATTCTCGGACGGCGGACTCTACTACAAGCCCGCCGAAGCGATTGCGCGCGCCCGCAACTGTGTGAACGAGGGCGCTGACATCATCGACCTCGGCGGCGAATCGACGCGGCCGGACGCGACGCCTCTCAACTGGCAGCGCGAGTGGCTGCGGCTCGAGCCCGTGCTGCACATTCTCGTCCGCGAATTCGCCAACACGCCGATTTCGGTGGACACCTATCATCCCGAAACCGCGGAACGCGCGCTGGCCGAAGGCGCGTCGATCATCAACTGCGTCTATGCCGAACCGATTCCCGCCATGGCGCTGCTCGCACGCCGTACCGGATGCGGTCTCATCATACCGTGCCGTTCGGCAGCCGAACTTGCCGCGCTGAATCTGCCGTCCGCATTGACAGGCGGCGAGCGTACGCAGGTGCTGATCGATCCTGAAATCGGTTTCGCCACGACGCGCGAGGAAGACCTTGCGCTGCTCGGCTCGCTTCGGACGCTCGCCCAGCTTGCGCCCGTCTGCGTCGGCGTCTCGCGCAAGCGCTTTGTCAAGAAGCTTACAGGGGAACGCGTCGCGGGCAAGAACCTGGGCGGTAGCGTCGGCGCCGCCGTCTGGTGCGTCATGAACGGGGCTTCCGTCGTGCGGGTGCATGACGTCAAGGAAACGCGGCAGGCAATCGATGTCGCCCGCCTGCTGGCGACCACCTTCCCCGCTGAAAATCCCGTCTCATTCACAAAGGCTTGATCGCCATGCACTTGAACTGGCAGACAATTTCAACTTGGATTCCCGACATCCTTCAGATTGCGATCCTGTACTTCTCGATCTACGCAATCCTCAAGGCCGCGCGCGGTTCGCGTTTCGGCCAGGTGCTGATGGGCACGGGCATCATCTTCGCGCTCTTGATCGCCTTCACGTTCCTCTTCAACTTCGACGTGCTCGCGTTCATCGTGAAGAGTCTGCTCGGCTACCTCGCCCTTTCAACGGTCGTCATCTTCCAGCCGGAGATCCGCCGCATCCTCGCGACGATCGGCGCCTTCCTGTTCGCCGACAACCGCCACCAGGGTCCGGCCAGCAAGGGACACGTCACCCCCGAGGAACTCGTCTCGTACATCTTCAAGCTGGCGCGGGCGCGTACAGGCGCACTCATCGCCATCGAACGCGGCATCTCCCTGCGCGGCGTTGAAACCACGGGCGTCACGCTCGACGCGATCATTTCGAACGAACTGATGTTCTCGATCTTCACCGAACCGATGCCGCTCCACGACGGCGGCGCCATCATCCGGCACGGCCGTCTCGCCGCCGCGCACTGCCTCTTCCCCGTCTCGAGCAATCTCGACAGCCTCTTCGACTCGGGCATGCGCCACCGCGCGGCCGTCGGCCTCAGCGAAGAGACGGATGCGCTCGTCATCGCCGTCAGCGAGGAACGCGGCCGCGTCTCCGTCGCCCACAACGGACGCCTCCTGCGCTATCCGGACTTGTCCGACGATTCGCGCAAGGCCGTCTTGCGCTGGGTGCGCAAGGCCATGCCGCAGCAGAAGACGGCGATGGAAACAATTGCCGACTGGCTTCGGCGTCGGCGTGAACGCCTGACGCAACCAACCCCGCAACCGGAAACGCCCCCGACTCCCGACACGGCGCCGATCCCGCATCGGCCCACTTTGAAAGACGGTACCGAGGGAACGCCCGCCGAGAAGGAAGGAACGTCCAAATGAAAAACTTCCTCAAAAATCTTCTTTCCCTTTTCACACGTAACTGGTGGCTCAAGCTTCTGGCGCTGGCTTTGGCGCTGGCGGTCTTCTACGGCGTGCGCGGATCCATCCACGGCACGTCCTACACCGATGATTTCATGAGAGGCCCTTCTAATGCAGACAACCGATAAAGAACAATCCAACTATCCTTACGAATCGTCCTTGCGTCGCCGGCTGATCGGATTCTTCATGTTTCCGATCGCCTTCTTCCCGTTCATCGCGCTCTTCACCTACAACTGGCGCGACGTCTCGGCCCTGGTGATTCCTCCACACACGCCGACGGTGAATCTGATCGGCCAAGTCGGCAACTGGTTCGCCTACCTCGGCTACCAGCTCATCGGCCTCGGCATCTGGTCCGTTCCGCCGATCTGCGTGTTCGCCGGACTCCGCCTCGCCTTTGGACGTTCCTTCCATCCGGGCCGCCGCACGGTCGGCGTTCTGCTGTTCGTCTTCTCCGGCACCTGCCTGCTGCAGCTGACCGGCCACCTGCCCGTCATCGCCAACAAGCTGTACGAGCTGAACATCGCCCCGAATGCCGGCGGCGCCGTGGGCTATCTCGTGATGACGCGCGGACTCGCCCAGCTGCTCTCGCCTTTCGGCTCGGGCGTGCTGATGATCTGCCTGATGCTGTTCTCGATCTTCTTCACCATCGGCTTCCACACGATCATCGACGGACTCGCCCGCCTGACGGCCTGGGCGGCCGATCGCAAGGCCGAGGCGGAAGCCGCCGCCGAAGCCGCAGAAGAAGAAGCGCAGATCCAGGCGCAGGAAGCCGCCTTGGCCGCGCGCGAAGAAGCCAAGGCCCAGCGTCTGGCCGAGAAGCAGCGCATCGCCGATGAAAAGGCGGCCAAGAAGGCCGAGAAAGAAGCCGCCCGCGAACTGCTGCGTCAGCAACGCGAAGAGCAGCGGCGCCAGAAAGAAGCCGCGAAGCTCGCCGCCGAGGAAGAACGCCGTCAGCTGCGCGAGCGTCTGCAGACCGATCTCACGACGACCTCAGGTGCCGTGCTGGACTGGGCTCCGCAAGCCCCCCTGCCCCAGACGCCGACGCCCACGCCGTCCGCGCCTCCGCCGCTGATGGTGCCGGACGCCTTCCCCGCGGCCGACCCCGTTGTCCGCCCGGTACGCTCCGTCAATCCGATGCCCCAGCCCTTGCGTCCATCCGTCGCCCCGGCAGCACCGGCGCCGCGTCCGGTCGCCCCGGCACCGGCTCCGGTGTTTCCACCCGCCGCGGCATTCGCACCGACGCCTGCGCCCAAACCTGCACCGGTACCGGCAGCGGAACCTGCGCCCGCACCCGAGCCGGTCGAGGACAAGGGGCCCTATCTGCTGCCGACCGTTGCGCTTTTGCACGACGTCCCGCCCAAGACAGGCGGAGCCGAAAACACGTCGGCCATGGCCCAGCGTCTCATCGACACGCTCAAGGTGTTCGGCGTGAACGCAGAGCTCGCCTATTACGTCGCCGGACCCGTCGTGACGCAATATGCCCTCACGCTTGAAACGGGAACGCGCGTCGAGAAAGCCGCCGGTCTTCAGCGCAACATCCAGATGGCGCTGCAGGCAACCTCGTTGCGTATCGAAGCGCCGATCCCCGGCAAGAACGCCGTTGGTATCGAAGTGCCGAACCTGAAGCCGGCCTCCGTCAGCTTCCGCGAAATCATCGACGGCGAACTCTGGCAGAAGAATTCGCCCGGCAAGTTCCAGGTGCCGCTTCTTCTCGGCAAGGACGCCGCCGGAAACGACCTCGTGGCGGACCTTGCCAAGCTACCGCACCTGCTCGTCGCCGGCGCCACGGGCCAAGGCAAGTCCGTCTGCCTCAACTCGATCATCAACGGTCTCTTGATGTGCCGTACGCCGGAACAGCTGAAGCTCATCATGGTGGACCCCAAGCGCGTCGAATTCACGGCCTACAACAAGCTGCCGCATCTGCTCGTGCCGATCATCAACGACACGAAGAAAGTCGTGTTCGCACTGCGTTCGGCCGTCGTCGAAATGGACCGCCGTCTCAAGATGTTCGCCAAGGTCGGCAGCCGTAACATCGTGGACTTCAACAACCGCAAGACCGTAACGCAAGGCGACATGTTCGGTGCGGACGAAGTGGTGAACGGCGATCCTGAAATCCCGAAGACCGTCCCCTACATCGTCATCATCATCGACGAAGTGGCGGACATCATGCAGGCCGCGAAAAAGGAAGTCGAACCGGTCATCGCCCGGCTCACCGCCCTTGCGCGTGCGACCGGCATCCATCTCATTCTGGCGACGCAGCGTCCGGACGCGAACATCATCACCGGCGTCATCAAGTCGAACATCCCCGGACGAATCGCCTTCAAGACGTCCTCCTCGATCGACTCCCGTACGATCCTCGACGCCACGGGCTCGGAACTGCTCATCGGCAAGGGCGACATGCTCTTCAAAATGTCCGATGGCCGCCTCCTGCGCGCCCAGGGATCGTTTATCTCGGACGAAGAGATCAACAACATCGTCACGTTCATCGGCGAACACGCCAACGTGCAGTTCGACGAAAAACTCACGAAGCGCCTGGAACGCATCAAAGAGGCCGATCCGAACGAGGAAATGGACGACGAGGACGGCGAGGACAATTCGAAGGAAGTTCCGATGGATCCGATGGCGGCCCCCACCGCCAGCGGCATGCCCGCGCCTTCCGGCATGACGCAGAACAAGGAAGACATGCTCTACCGCCGTGCGCTCGAAGTGCTGCGCGACACGAAACGCGCGTCCACTTCGCATCTGCAAAGACGAATGGGCATCGGCTACAACCATGCGGCCCGCCTCATCGACCTGCTGGAAGAGCGCGGTGTGATCGGCGTCAACCGAGGGGCCGGTCCGCGCGAGATTCTGCTGGACCCCGAAGCGATCCTCAATCAGATGGACGGGGTCGCTCCGACACCGACCACACCGGAAGGAGATGTCCTTGTGGCAGGCGCCCCCGATGCGGCCGGTTTCGCCCCGCAACCGCCCAGTTCGGGCGTTCCGACAGGCGACGACGATCCTTTTGGTTTCCCGCCCGAGTCTTAACACGTTTCAAAAATAGTCATTTAACATTTACCCCTAATCAAGAAAGGTTCACATGAGCTTCGGTCAAACGTTTCGTACCGCCCGTGAGGCCAAAGGTCTCACACTCGCCCAGGTTGCCGCGAAAACGCGCATCCTCGTACAGATCATCACCGACATGGAGAACGAAGACTTCCACCGGATCCCCGCACCGATCTACGGCCGCGGGTTTGTGCGGCTCTATGCCGAATGCGTCGACCTCGATCCGACGCCGTTGATTCATGAATTCATGGAAATTTTCGAGGGCCGCCGTCCACCGGCTTCGGCGCGGCCGATACCGATCGAACCGCAGGACGAAGAACCGATTTCGGCGCCCCAGCCGATGTCGATGCCCGAGCCGCTGTCGGTCCCCCAGCCGATGTCGATTCCCGAACCGATTTCGACGCCGGCGTTCGAGCCGACTCCCGCGCCCGAGCCGACCCCGATTCCCGCCACGCCGTATGCGCCACCGACCCAGCCGGTGGAAGTGCCGGAAACGATCACCCCCTTCGCGCCACCGCCTGTGACACCGCAGCCGATTCCCCAACCGGAACCCGAGCCGATGTCGCGTCCCGAGCCCGAACACCTCTGGGATCCACCGGCACAGCCGCAGCCCGCGCCCCGGCCGGAACCTCAGCCGCAGCCTTCGGTTGTCAAGGGCCTTGACCTCTTTGAACAGGCCACCGCACCTCAACCGCCGCCGGTTCGACCGGCCGCGCCGACGGCATTGCCGCCGCAGATCGACGCGTCGTCGCCGTTCCTGGCCGGTTCCTCCTACGAGGACAACGGACCGTCAACGACTCAGCGTCTGCGCGATGGTTTTATGGACATTTCGTCCAGCCTCATCCACCGCGTCCACAAGATTCCGCGTAGCGCCTGGCGAATCAGCCTGCTCGTGCTGGCCTCGCTGCTCGTGCTCGCGCTCATCGTCTTCGGGTGCGTCAAGCTCTATCAGGCCACTTCGCATCTGCCGACAACGCCCGGCACCAAAGAGACGAAGCCGAAACAGACGCCTCCCGCGAAACCTGCGGTCACCCCGGCGAAGCCCGCGCCTGCGACTACGCGTACGACGAAACCGGCCGCAGCACAGCAGACACAGAAGCCGAAGGCACCCGGCAAACTCCGGACGACCGGTCAGAAGGTCCCGTCGCTCTACATGGACTGATCTCTCGATGAAATGCGAACTCTGCCATAAGGGTGATGCGCAAGTTGCCATCACCCTCACCGTCAACGGGAAATCCAAGGAACTTTACGTCTGCAAGGCCTGCGCTGAAAAGAACAAAACCCAGGTACAGGTACCCGGCAAAAAGAAACCCAGCGCGCATCCGGGGCATCCTCAGCTGTCCGTGATGGGCAAGTCGGCCGACGATCTGCCGCAGCCGCTCGTCGACGGCTTGGTCAAGGCCACGATCGACTTCATGAAAGGCGTTGCCGAAGTCGAAGAAAACGAACACCGTGTCTGTCCGGTCTGCAAATCGAATTGGGAGAAGATCAAGAACTCGGGTCGTATTCCCTGTCCCAGCTGCTGGAAAACATTCGCCAAGCAAATTCGCAACGAATTCCTCACAGGCGAATATGCGCTCAACCATGTCGGGTCCGCTCCCGCCGTTTCCAAGCTGTCGAATGTCGAATCGGTCCGCGCCGTACTTGAACGCGAACTCAAAGACGCCATCGCGCGGGAAGACTACCATGCCGCCGCGAACCTTAAAAAGAAACTTGACGCTCTCGACGCCGAAAAGGAGAACCCCGCATGAGATTTCGTCATAAAGCCGGGGAATATCCCAATCTGCTCGCGCGCGACGTCCTTTCAGGCGGCACCCTGACGTTGTGGCGGAATCCAGCGGACCAACCATTTGGCGAAAACGACAAATGGGCCTTGACCGCCGGATGGAATTCCACCCAGGACTTCGCCGATGCCTATGCGCAACTCGAAGCGGACGAGAAGAAACTCGCCGAGACTCAGACATTTGCCTGGGATACCGACTTCGGGTATCTTTCGCCGGATCCGCTTCACTGCGGAACGGGTCTTGGCATCGAGGGCGAGTTCCATCTCGAAGCCCTGCATCTCATCGGCGATCTGCCCCCCGTGCTGAATGCCTTTGAGGCCATGCGCTTCATGAGTTCAAGCATCGTCGAAGACGGCATCCGCCAGGCGGCCCACATCTTCCGTGTACGGAATCTTGCGACGCTGGGTCTCCCCGAGCGAGAACTGCTCAAGCGGGCGCATCGTCTCTTCGACGATCTCACCACGCAGGAGCTCAACGCCCGTCGCGCGCTGGTCGAAGATTCGCCGCGCATCATCGAGGATTCGATGTCGCGTGCGCTTGCCATCCTCCGTTCCGCCCGTCTCCTCGCCCCCGGGGAACTGCTCGACCTGCTTTCGCCGATTCTTCTCGGCACCACGATGGGGTTCATCGACGGTATCACGCGGTCGGAAACGATCAAGTTGATGCGAACCCAGCTGAATGCGCCGGAAATGCCGTCCAACTCGGCAGAGGACGATCGCAAGCGCGATGCCCGCGATGCCGCTTTGGCCGATCGGATCAACAAGCGATTTGCCTCCGTGGATTTAAATTCATACGCAGAATCCTGTCTCAACTAAATATTCGAAGAAATGAACATCGACTACACACCAAATGCAGAACGCGCCCTGGACGGAGCCACTGCCGCCGCGCGCCGTTTCAACCATACCTACATCGGCACAGAACACATTCTCTGCGCCATCCTTGCAATTCCCAATTGTGAAGCCTGCCGGCGTTTTGTCCGACTTGGCATCGATCCGGAAGAACTCCGTCTTCAGCTCGAGCAGCTGATCGGCCGGGGAGGAGACGCCCGCGTTCTCGGGGACATCCCCTTCACGCAGCGGACCAAGAAGATCCTCGAACTCGCCAAGATCGAAGCCCAGCACCAGCAGGCCAATCTGGTCGGCACCGAACACCTCGTTCTCGCCATGCTGCGCGAAGGCGATTCCGCAGGTGCCCAGATTCTTTTCAACCACGACCTGGATGCCGAGAAATATCTTGCTGCCGGCAAGCCCGTTGAATCTCCAACGCGAGCCAGCGCATCCGACTCGCAGGAGAATCCCGAAGAAGAAGGTACCTCGGAGGATGAGGACAACGGTCCTGACGGCGGACCTGGCGAGGGCCCGATGCCGCGCAAGAACGGCAAGAGCAAAACGCCGGCGCTGAATGCGTTTGGACGCGACCTCACGGCGCTTGCACGCAAAGGCGAGCTTGATCCGGTCATCGGACGCAAAAGCGAACTTCAGCGCATTGTGCAGGTGCTTTCCCGCCGCACGAAAAACAACGCCGTTCTCATCGGCGAAGCCGGCGTGGGAAAAACCGCCGTCGTCGAAGGTCTTGCACAGGCCATCGTGCTCGGCGATGTGCCGGAGCGGATGCGAGACCGCCGCGTCATCTCGCTCGACATGGCGCGCGTGGTGGCCGGAACGCAGTACCGCGGACAATTCGAAGAGCGCCTGAAACAGCTGATCGAAGAAACGAAGCGCGTCAAGAACGTCATTCTGTTCCTTGACGAAATCCACACGCTCGTCGGCGCCGGGGGATCGGAAGGCGCAATGGATGCCGCCAACATCCTCAAGCCCGCGCTCGCGCGTGGCGAACTGCAGGTGGT
This sequence comes from Kiritimatiellia bacterium, assembly GCA_045641465.1. GTDB lineage: Bacteria > Verrucomicrobiota > Kiritimatiellia > RFP12 > UBA1067 > RUG572. Next base: position 53,703 of record JAZUGW010000166.1, read on the forward strand.
CGGTGCGACCACGCTCAAGGAATACCACAAGTCGATTGAAAAGGATGCCGCGCTCGAGCGCCGCTTCCAGTCCATCCTCGTCAACGAGCCTTCGATCGACGACACGGTGGCGATTCTGACCGGCATTGCCTCGCGCTACGAAGAACATCACAATGTGAAGTTCTCGCCCGCCGCCCTTCGTGCGGCCGTCACACTGACGGCGCGTTATCTGCCTGCGCGGCTTCTGCCGGACAAGGCAATCGACGCCCTCGACGAGACTGGTGCGCGCGTGCGAATGAAGACCGCCGTGCGTCCGCCGGACTTCAAGGCCGACCAAGACGCCATCGAGGCACTGCATGCCCAGAAGGATGCGGCCGTCAAAGTCAGCAATTTCGAGGAAGCCGCCAGACTGCGCGACGCCGAACTCGCCGCACGCCAAGCTCTTGAGGAAAAACTCAAAACCTGGCGGAACGAACATCTGGAAAAGACCATCGACATCACCGAGGACGATATCGCCGCGACGGTGGCTTCGATTTCAGGCGTTCCCGTCGAACGCATGACGGAATCGACCGCCGGCAAGCTGCTGACCATCGAGCGCGAACTGAATGCGTCCGTCATCGGCCAGAACGAGGCCATCGAATCCATCGCCCGCGCGCTTCGCCGTTCGCGTGCAAATCTCGGCGATCCGAAACGTCCGATCGGCTCGTTCCTGTTCCTCGGTCCCACCGGCGTAGGTAAAACCCTGCTCGCGAAAATGCTGGCCGAGAAGATCTACGGTGATCCGAAGGCCCTGATTCCGCTCGACATGACGGAATTCTCGTCAGGTTTCACCAGTTCTCGCCTCGTGGGCGCGCCGCCTGGATATGTGGGCTATGATGAGGGCGGACAGCTCACCGAACGCGTGAGACGGCGGCCCTATTCCGTCGTTCTCTTCGACGAATTCGAAAAGGCTTCACCCGAAGTGATGAACATGATGCTGCAGTTGCTGGACGACGGCCGTCTGACCGATGGCCAGGGACGCCAAGTCGACTTCCGCAACACGATCGTGATCGCCACGGCAAACCTCGGATTCGACTTTGCCCGCGAAGGCAAGTCTTTCGGCTTTTCTCAGGAAACCGCCCAGACCTCGTACGAGGCGCTCCGTGACAAACTGATGGACGAGGCCAAGCGCACCTTCCGTCCCGAACTGCTCAACCGCTTCGACGAAACCGTCGTGTTCAAGAAACTCGGCAAGGACGAAGTCGCGTGCATTCTCGACCTCGAACTCGCCAAATTGCGTGCACGTCTCTCCGAGAAGGATATGACGCTGGAGCTCGACAAGAAGGCAACCGAATTCCTCTGCGAAAAAGGTTCCGACGATGCAATGGGTGCGCGTCCGCTTCGTCGTGCCGTTCAGCACTGGGTCGAAGATCCGCTGGCCGACCTTCTGCTGCGCGACACGCTGGTGCCGGGCCGGATCAAGGTCTCGCTGGACAAGGAAGGAAAGAATCTGACATTCAAGCAATCGAAGAAAGACTGACCGCGGCGGCGCGCTCGGGGAGCGCGCCCTACCGAATTTAGCCATACCGTCACCTGGAGGATAATGAAAAATGAAAAAGTTGATGACAGCACTTGTCCTATTCGGACTTTCTGTTTCGGTCTATGCGGGAGCACGTGAAGATGGTCTTTTCATCTCCCATGTCCATCGGGGTGGCGGGAAGTTCGAACGTCCCGACAACACATTGGAAACGTTCCTCTGGTGCTGGGGGAACGGTTCCGCGCTCGAATGCGATTGCCGCTGCACGAAAGACGGTGTCGGTATCATGTTCCACGACAACGACTTGCGTCGAACGCCGCGCGGCATTCCCGAGACGTGGAAGACACGCAAGATCAGCGAAATGAACTGGGCCGACATCCGCGATATCGACGTCGGATCCTATCTCGACGCACAGTATGCCTCCCAGCGCATTCCCACGATCCAAGCGGTGATGGCGGCGATGGCGGGACATCCCTCCTATCTTCTCTTTGTGGACGAAAAAGGCGCGGGGCCTGCGCGCATTGCCGCTGAAGCACGCAAGGCCGGCGTACTGGACCAAGTCTACTACACAGGCTGCAGCTATCCCAATATCGTCAAATGGAACGAAGTCGTGCCGGGCGGCAAGTCCTTGCTGTGGATCGGACGGTTTCCGAAATTCAAAGACCGTTTCGACCCGGTCAAACGGGCCAAGATGGCGAAAGAGGTCCAGGCGCATTTCGAAAAATACATGGTGGAACTGCGCCAGGCGAACTTCAAGTACGTGAATGCGGTTTCACTGCATACCTACTGGAATCCGAAGGACCCTGTCGATCCGTTCATCCTTGGCACGGACTACTTGAAAAAGCTCATCGACGAGTTCCACGCCCATGGCGTCAAGGTCTGCTCGATCCCGTTTGAAGGCGGCGAAAATGAGGCCTGCTATTATCGCCTTTGGGAACTCGGGTGCGACGGATTCTCAACCGACTATCCTTCCGTGATGTTCAAAGTCATCAAAAAATTAAAGGTTAAAGATTAAAAAGGCCAGAGCCAAAAGGCCGGGTTCTTTTCGAGCCATTCACCCATCGATTGGAGGCGCGAGGGTGGCGTCGTCGATTTCTTCTTGGCAGCGGCCAAGCGGATTTCGATCGGTTCAAAACGAGTCGGATACTCGGCCCGCCGTCGAATCTTCTCCGCATAGGCCTCGCTGTAGAAACGGCCATCTGCCGTTCGGTCACGACGGGCATTGTAACGCCGCAAGGCTTCCGGCCAACCGTCGAAGAAGCCTTTCGGACGTCGCCAGGCGGCTTGTCCTGAAGTTCCGAACCCCTTCCGTACAAGAAACATAATCGCCGCACGGACATTGGTCTCAAGTTCCCCTTCATTACGCTTTTCGGGTTTCTTGAGTCCCACATCGAGTTTGGCCGCGTCCCAGTCCCCCGGCACATTCACCTGGAGCGGATCGCACCACCAAGCCGCCCGCGCCACGGGACCGTTCCCACCGGACTCTTCGATCATCATGGATTTGACCAGAGCCGGCGTCAGGTCTGAAATCTTCGCCGTCTGTACGGCGCTACCGCCACACCAAATCTGCTTGTTGGCATTGAAAGCAACAACCATCTGAACGATCAGATCGTCGTGCGCCTGATAGCGTGCGTCTTCAAACCCGGCGAACACGGGGATCTCAAGCGGATTGCGAACCTCGGGACGCAAGGCCAAATCAACGACCTTCTTCTTATTCTTCTTCGGACGCACCCTGAAAATCCGGCGATAATAACGCTCAAGTCTATGAACGACTTTCATCTCGTCGTCCGTGACGAAACGACGATCGATCCAGAAGTGTCCCCAGATATCGAAGATGAACGAGTTGCCGCCCGTGTTGATGCGATAGAAATGATTCGCCGCCGAAGGTGGAACTTCTGCGATCCCCTTCGCCGCAAGTTTTCTCTTGTGTTCGGCTTCGCGTTTCTGCGCGCGGGCATTGATGTTGATCGCTTCCGAAACGAGCTGCGTGACTTCAATGATTTCACGCGGCGAAAGTGTCGTCATCTGCGCGGACGAAGACAAGCTCGCGCCACCCAATGCCAGAATGCAGACAAGGGATCGGAAGAAAACTGACAGACGTGTACGCACCTTAAACGACGACATCCGGCTTGACCGCAATTTCGGCTTCAAGCGCCCGCGCCAGCTGGTCCGGACACGATGTTCCGCCACGGCAGTTGATGCCCTTGCACAAGGCGATGACATCCTCGACCTTGCGTCCGACCGCCAGACGGGCCACACCTTGCGTATTGCCCGGGCATCCGCCGATAATCTGACACGCCGTCAGAATGCCGTCTTTCACTTCATACTGAATTGCCTGTGAACACGTACCACTCGTTCGATAAAGCTTCATTTCCTTCTCCTTCTTCCATTCTCAGAATTCAAACCCTCAACCGCTTCACCTCGAACCATTAGGGGTTCTTCTTCGGCGGCTTCGGCGGCAAGGGCGGCAAAAGACGATAGACGAACCCGCGTGCCAACACGAGATGATCCCACGCGAAGGCCTGATTGTATTCGTTCGCCGGGGTGATCGGCACACGCCATTTCTGCTTCTCGTCTTTCGCAACCGTCCAGATTTTCATCTGCGGCTGAATCGTCGGCGGCATCTTCTTGGCAGTCGCCACGACCGTGAAGTTGTTGGACGAAGCCGGAATGACTTTCGGCTTGAACGTAAGGTAGGCATTATCCTCCAGCGTAATCGGCGCGTTGAATCCATCATGGCGAATGATTTCAAGCGGAATCGGCTGACGCCACCACGGGCGCATCAGAAGACCGCTCCGCTTGGCATAGATCTCGTAGCGCGGGACAGGCCGGTGGATGCGGAGCGTGTAGAAATAAGTCCCTCCACCCTTCCTCGCTTCGTCCGTCACGCGTGCGGTATACTTGCCGGGCGCGAGGCGGACTCGTCCAATTGGATCGCACTCCGCCTGAATGACGCTTCCGACATGAACGGTATTCGTCACATCGTCGAAGCGTGCAATCATCTTGCCGGCCTCATTGAAAACGGTGACGCGTGCATCCAGCGGCAAACCGAGTCGACGCGACAGGAGGTCGAACACATAGACGCCCTCCTTTTTGATTTCAAACGCATTCGTTACAACGGCGCCGGGTTTCGCCACGCAACCAGAGAACTGCGCCACCACGGCATTCGTCGGTAAGGCATAGTTCGGCAACGGAGAGAGCGAAAGATAACGCAACTGGGGACGTGCCTTCGCACCTTCTGACACGCGGATCGCATAGACGAAGTCCGCACGTCCCCGATAGAGATTGTCATGGATCTTCAGCGCATAGTCGCCATCCTTGGGCACGGTAAACGTAAGGACGGAATCGGGATGGAAGAAATAGTCGTCATTAAAAGCGACTTCATGATTGTTGGTATCGACAATGCTCAACACGGGATTGAAAAAGCCAGGCACCGCATCGCCGATGTAGGGCTGAAACTCGCGGGCGATGGTCTGAAACGTCAGTACACGCCCCTTCTTCATGTTGGGCAGACGCCATGTATCGGTCGTGCCCGGATAAATCTGGCCGTTCAAAATGCACGGCACATTTTCAACGGCCGGCGGTTCAGGCTGCTTGCGATGGGGCGGAACGTAGAGCGGCTCTTCAACGACGGGAAGCTTGGTCACGATGATCGGACGCGGCGGAGAAAATCCCGATCCGGCGCCAAGGCGGAAATCACGTGCACCGAGGGGAGCATTGGTCTCGACCGACAGCGTCACGAGCGCCGCCTGATTGAGCGAGGGCGTCATCTGCAGGGGATTACGCGGCATAAACAGCCAGCGTTCCACCTGCTGGATCTGCCGCGCATCGAGTTGTCCCAGCACATTCCACCAGCGGTTGCTGCGCCATTCGTTGTAGTGCTCGTTTTCAACCGGCAAGGGAGGTTGGGTGCGATCACCCTGCGCAATCTGGTCGAGCCATTTCACCAAGTACTTGCGCTGATCCCCTGTCGGCACCGGAAAACCCGGCACGAGCTCGACGTTCAGGACGCGAACGCCCGATCCGCTCACGACGGCCCCCTGGGCACCCCAAAAATACTGTCCGCCGACAAGGACGCGATTCGTCGTACCGGCCTGTATCGTTGCCGGATAGATGAAACCGACATACGGATCCGCCGCCGAAGCGGAAAGCGCCGTCAGCATCCCAAGACAGACAAGCAGCACGCCCAAAGCACGACGGGCCGCATCAAGAGCCACGCGGGCTTTCGCATTCAACACGGTCAGACCGAACCGCTTGAGCGTCTCGTGATAGAGCGCTTCACCCTCGCAGTTGCCGAAGTCCTTCTTGACCTCCTTCATCGCCGCGACAAGTTCTTCCGTCGGAATCTGATCAATGGACCGCGTCTTCTTCACTTCGCGTACCGGCTTGGCCTTCAGGGCGGTCACACCAGGCGGCAAGGACGAAGCCGCCGGCTTCGCAGCCGGCGAAGGCTGTTTCGCCGAAGCTTCCTGCGCGATCTGTTCATCACGCGTTTCCAATGCTTCCAAAAGCGAAAGCAAGGCCCCTTCGGCGCGTTTGCGATCATAAGCCCAGTCCACACTCCACAGACGCGTCACATGCCAGCCGAGCCCCTTCAGCACCGAGGCGCGCAGCACATCACGATCACGGGTGGTCCGCTGGCTCGCGTAACACGGACCATCGCATTCGATCGCGCACAGATAGCCTTCGCCTTGACGGCGACGAACGGCCAGATCGATGCGGAAGCTCCCGCAGCCGGCATTTTCGTCCACGGTCCAGCCATGGTTGCGCAACATCGTCGCCACGGCCTGGGGAAATTCGACGGCAAACGGATCCGTGTTGGCGAGATCGGCTTCAACCGACGACGCGACACCGCCCTTTTCCGCGAATTCAAGGAAACTCTTCAGATGTGCCGCACCGGTCGCCGACGTGCGGTTGAGGTCGATCTGCGAACCGTGAATGCTTGAGAACACAACGACCTGCTCTTTCGCACGCGTCACGGCGACATTCAACCGGCGTTCACCGCCATCCCGATTCAACGGACCGAAATTCATCGCGAGTTTGCCGTCCGCATCCGGCGCATAGCCGACGCTGAAGAGGATCACATCGCGTTCGTCGCCCTGGACGTTTTCGAGATTCTTCACGAAGAACGGTTCGTCCGTATCGTCGCCGAAGAACTTCTCCAACGACGACTCCTTTTCACGCCGTTCTTCGATGAGGTCTTCGATCAGCGTCTGCTGCGCCTGGCTGAACGTCACCACGCCCACCGAACGGCGACGATAGCCGGGGGCCGCGAAGTGCGTAAACACGTAGTCGACGAGCGCTTCCGCCTCCTTGCGGTTCGTCCGCGACGCACGACGTTCGAAGGTACCACCTTCCACGAATTCGAACCGTACGCCGAGACGCGGCGAATCGCTCGCAGCAGGGAAGGTATTCAAACGGTCGCCATAGTAGTTATGGTTGCTGAACGAGATCAACGACTCGTGGCGGCTGCGGTAGTGCCAATTGAGGTAGGCCGAATGGACACCCGCCGCAAGGCATTCATCCAGAATGGATTCCATGTCCGCGACGGATTCATCCTCCTCGTCCTCGACCTCCGCTTCACCCTTCTGGAAGAAGTTCGTCGGCGGCATCTGCTTCGGATCGCCCACGCAGACGAACTGCTTACCGCGCGCAATGACGCCGATCGCGTCCCACACGGGAATCTGCGAGGCTTCGTCGAACACCACCAGGTCGAAAGACGCATCGGCCGGCAGATACTGCGCTACCGACAACGGACTCATCAGGAAGCACGGCTTGATGTCCGCCACAAGGTGCGGGATTTCCGCCAGCAACTGACGAACCGGCTTCTGGCGCGCCTTCTTTTCGCACTCGCGCCGCAGAATGCCGAGTTCGCTCGCCGCCGGACAATCCCCTCCGCGGCGGCGCGGCAGGCGCGTCGCGAGCTTGGCGAACACCTCGCCCTTGGCAAGTTCCGCCAAGCGCGCATCGAACTCGCGATAGAGTTTCACGCAGTTGTCGTGGTTGAGGCCGTTGAAGGCATTGAAACGCGGTTCCTCCCGCGTCACGGCATCCAGCATCTTCGCCGCGTAGGCATCGCGGAAGCGTGCGAGGATGTCGTCCGGCGCAATCGTCCCCGCCTCGACCGCCCGGGCGAGTCCCGCCAGGCCGGCCTTTTCGGCCAGCTCCTTGGCGCGACGCCAATTCAGCACGCCGCGAAGTTCGTCGGTCGCCCCCGCAAGTCGTTCGGCGTCTTCGGGTTTCATCTTGAAGGCCTGTCCGAACGGGACGAGCGCACGATGGCGGAAAGCGGTCAAAACGCGTCCAAAGAAACCCTTACGGCTTCCCTGAACGAGATCTTGCGCCACGGTCGCGACCTCCCGTTCAAAACCGGGGGACCACTCCTGCGCGACCAGCGGCGCCAACGCGGCAACGGCTTCGGGCGTTGTACCGCGCCACCCGTTCGCGAGCTCCTCGGTGAGCCGTTCGGCCGCTTCATGGTCGGCGCGCGCCTCGTGCAACGTGTCGATCGAAAGCAGTCCCTCGTCCTTTAAATGGGACTTGCCGGTTTCTTCATCGACGGACGCAATCAGATGCGCAAAGCAGTCGCACGCGGTGAGTCCGTTCGGATAGATCTTGTGCAGTGCACGCACATAGGCATCAAGTTCCTCGCGCGACGAGGCGAGATTCTGCGACGTCGTCTGCCAGTCGGCAGGTCCCTGACAGTCCGGCACGTCGAGCGCCTCGGCGAACTGTGCAAGCACCTCGGCCTTGCCGGACTTGTTCGAATGCAGCTCGAGGCAGAAAGGCTTCAGGCCAATCGACGAGAGACGCCGATGCACCACATCGAGCGCGGCCTTCTTTTCGGAGACGAACAGCACGCGCCGCCCCAGTGCCAGGTTGTGCGCAATCAGGTTCGTAATCGTCTGGCTCTTACCCGTACCGGGCGGACCGTGCAGCACGAACGTCTTGCCCATCGCGGAATAGAGCACGGCCGTCATCTGGGACGAATCGGCGCTCAGCGGACAATACACTTTTCCGGGCACGATCTTTTCGCCGATCGCCTCCGGCGGAAAGACCTTGACCCCGTCGTCATACAGACCGCCGCCCTTGACAAGATGGTCGACGAGCGGATTCTTCCGCAACTCGTCCATGCGCGTCGTCATGTCCTTCCACATCACGAACTTGCCGAACGAGAACTGTCCGAGTGCGACATCGCGCGTCACGGTCCAGCCCTTCTGTTCAGCCGTCGCCTGAATGAAGGCATCTACGATCGCATTGACATCGACGCCTTTTTCATCAGTCGGCAACGGATCGATGTTCGGCACCGTGATACGGAACTCGCTTCTCAGCAGCTCAAGCAGCGTAGCATTCACAACGGTATCGTCGTCAAGCGCCGTCAGGCGAATGTCCTTCAGCGACTTGCGAACGAGCTTGACCGGCACGAGGATGAGCGGGGCGCGATAGAACTTCGGATCGCTTTCGGAGGGACGCCACGAGAGAAATCCGATCGCGACGAAGAGCGTGTTCACGCCACCCTCTTCAAGATCCGTCTTCGCCACGCGGAAGAGGTTCTTCAAACGCTTTTGCGTTTCCTCCGGCGTGACATTTGAAACGAGGAATCCGTCCTCGGGATCACCCGTCTCGATCGGCACGACCTCTTCAGACGACAAACGGTCCTCAAATGTCGCGATGTCACGGCAGAAAAGCGGTAGCACCTGCTTGCTGTCGCGGACATTCAGCAGACGATTCCGCAAAGAAAGGTCCAAAAGCTTTTTGGACCATCTGTCGGTTCTTTCACTCATTTCTTTCTTCTCTTCTCGATTTTTACCAGGTACCATTCCCTCGATACACTTGGCCCATCTCGGCTATACCGTGTGATGATAATTATACACGATTTAGCCCCCCATGTGAACCCAATTTTCACTTGAAGAGTCGACGCATCTGCAGCCGTATCGTAATTGGCCGCCCTCACTTCTAAGGCTCTTCGGGAATAAGTGTGGGTCAGTCTGGCGCCGGGTTCATCCCATCATGTACGCAGATGCCTTCGGCATACGCAGTTTTGGCGAAATCCGATCCGGCTACGACGCCCGCGCCGCTGGGCGGCCTCCCAGACGACGGGAGATTGTCCGATTGCAAAGACCGATGCGTCAACGGAATTAGACGAAACCGAGACAACGCCGATGACTGTCAAATGGAAAATGGAAAACGGAAAATGGAAAATGCACCAAGCCTCAACGCCCATTTCACTTTCTCCATTTTCAGTTTTACATTCGAGACGACTTTCGTCACCTCATCGGATCGTGAGAACAAGGGCGTCGTGAACACGCTTCGGGGTTACTGTGAGCGACGACGCCGACGGGCCCGTGATGCGTATACGCGTCCGATCGAAATCGGGAATGCGGACGTTCGGATCGAACGAACCGGCACAAAGCGGCATGGAACCGGGTTCCCCCAGCTGCCAAAGCGGTGGCTCTGCCCGCCTCCCTGGCTTGAGAACGAGAGACATCCGCGAACCGTACGGAGTAGCGACGGACGACGCCTTGACCTCTCCGTTGACGCCGCGAACTACGAACGCATTCCGCGACCATTCGACGGCGATCTTCGACTCATCATCGGACAGACATCCGTCACCGTCGGCATCGTGCCCGACGGCGACCTCGATCCGGCAGTCCGACGACTGCGGCAGATCCAGATCGAACTTCATCCCCACCTTCGGCTCCGAGACGATAGGACACGGCACCGTCCGCTCAACCATCGTCGAAAACGAGGAAGGCGCGTTCGTCACCGCAAGTGATGCCACAGCAAACAAGACTGCACCGACCATCATTCATTCCCTCCTTCGCCGATAGTCAACTGCCACAGGGGTTGACCTGAAGACAGAATTTGGTTGGTGACGGCCGTAAAATGTTGGCGATTATACTGACTGCAGTCTTGGCAATTCAACATGAACACTGCAAAGTCAAGACGGTTGGAACTTGTCGAATAACCTTCGAGAGCCGAAACGAAAAGTCTATCAAGATGCTTCCCTCCCGACGAATTATTTTTCCTATGACCGTAAAACCTATTGGCAACGCTTTCAACATGAGAGACAGCACACGTCCCATTGGTCACGCCCTCAAGCAATCTGTTTGTATAAAAGCCACACAGGAACCCCCTTTCTTTAGCAGCAAATGCAGTTGTATTCGTGAAAACATTTTCAACGAAACACGCACTTTCAAGATTCAACGGAAGCATGGGAACAATATTCCGAATCACATGCATGCGCATGCGGTGCGAACAGGTCGGATTGAGGAACAGTTCCTTGATCCACGGCAGCGCGGCCGTATAGTTCATGAACGCGCACTGCGACACCGCGAGTTCGGTGACGCTTCGGTAGTCGTTCGTCTCGCTGCTGTAGTCGTGCCGCCCCATACCTTCAAGGAATGCGTCGAACGCGGCCTTCTTTTCTTTGGGCGTCCAGTCCCCGTCGACCGCCAGACGGAAGAACTTCCGAGGAGTTCGAGTGTCGAAGAAGCCAATGCCCCTCTGTATCTTGTCCAGATCGTCGACATGCGGGTTGGCCATGTTCACAAGCTGCCACACGACACGGTTCGTCTCTGCCGGCGTATAAGCCCGAGAACACCGGCAGACCGCAAGAACGACTGCGGCGGCGAAGAAAAATCTTACTGTAGCCTTCATTTCGAGAACACCTTTCTGTTTTCTGGTTCGATATGGGTGGCACCGACAG
>JAZUGW010000167.1:0-2308 GCA_045641465.1 Kiritimatiellia bacterium
CATCGCCGAGGCCGCCGGTCCGCATCAGCGCCAGGGAGATGTCCGCCGAATGCAGGGACGTTGCGATGTCGCAATGGGTGAGTTCTGGATGCCCTCGCCGCATCGTCCCACGCCGCCCCAGCGGTTCATGGTTCGTGATGCCGCTTCGGCCGCCCATGTCTATGGCATCCGGGAAGTGTTGGCGGAGGCCTTTACCGGCCGCACGCACTGGACCAACTACCCTGAAATCATGAAACCCTGTGCCGACCGTTCATTCTGCGACGGATTCACTCGGACCTGTTTCCATGGCACGTATATTTCGCCCTCGCTGACGGATCGTCCGGGGGATGTCTATGCCTGGGGAACCCACTACAATCCGCAGAATACTTGGTTCGAGCAGTCCAGGGCGTTTAACCTCTATCTGAGCCGCTGTGGCTGGATGCTGTCGCAGGGGCGGGCCTCGATGGACTGCCTTCTGTACGCGGGTGATGCGATCAACGTTTTCGTGGGCATGAAGCGGCCGTCGGACGGACTGGGCGCGGGCTATGATTACGATATTTGTCCAACGGAGCTGCTGTTGCGCGCCCGCGTGGAAGACGGCGAGATCGTACTGCCAAGCGGCATCCGCTACAAGGTGCTCAAGTTCTGCGACATCAATCCGAAGCGCAACAACAATTTGCGTCCAGGGCAGTTCGAGATCAAAGAGTTCCCGCCGGTCGCGTTCAACTTCCGCGAGGATGCGATGTTCAAGGTCAAGGAGCTGGTGGAGGCGGGGGCGATGCTGGTCGGGGCGCGTCCGAACGGCCCGACGTCGATGAACGACTCAAGCGCGCGCTACCATGCCGCTGCGGATGTGCTGTGGGGGCCGCGGGGTTCGGCGCAGCCGGCGCGGCGCAAGGTCGGCAAGGGGCTCGTGCTCGGGAACTGTGAGGAAGCCCGCAAGCTGATCGCCCCGGATTTTGCCGCCGACGAGCCGCTTGACTGGATTCATCGCAAGCTCGAGAAGGGGGATGTCTATTTCCTGTCGAACCAGAAGAACGCATCCGTCCATGCCACGGTGCGCCTGCGGGATTGCAAGGGTCCCGTGGAAATCTGGAATCCTGTCACCGGTGAACGTCAGGAGGCGGCCGCGGAAAATGGCGCCTTGACGCTGGATCTTCCGTCCTATGGATCGATGTTCGTGGTGTCGGGGTACGGGTTGGACGGACGTGCATCGGCACCGTCTCTCGACCGTACGGTACCGCTTCAACTCGGTTGGCGAGTCGCTTTCGATCCGAAATGGGGCGGTCCTGCGGCTCCCGTGGAATTCGGGACGCTCGTCGATTGGACGCAGCATGAGAACGTCGGGATCAAGTACTACTCCGGGACGGCGGTCTACACGGCTTCGTTTGATGCGCCGAAGGGCTATCGCAGTGGAACACCCGTCGTTCTCGATCTTGGAGAGGTCAAGAATGTCGCGGAGGTGATCCTCAACGGTACGAATCTGGGCGTGGTCTGGACAAAGCCGTTTGCGGTTAAGGCGTCAAAGCTGAACGCGAAAGACAACATTCTGGAAGTGCGCGTGACGAATCTCTGGCCGAATCGCCTGATCCGCGATTCGGGGCTTCCGGAGAATGAACGTCTGACAAAGACAAACCACAGCCCCTACAAGCCGACCGACCCGTTGCAGCCATCCGGACTGCTAGGCCCGGTCTCGTTGAGCTTCATAGGTTTGACATATTGACATCTAGACATTCTGGCCTTGCTTGTTCAAAGCCGGATGCGGCGACACGTGTTTGATTCTCGTGTCAGCCGCTTTGAACTACCAGTCAACTTAAGGTCCAAGTTCATTCCGTCTCGTCTCTCCCGCCGTCATCTCACCCTACGCCCCGCCGAGAGCGGCAAACGCCGACAAAAATCAAAATCCATCCGCCGCACCTCAATCGTTCCACAATAAAATCAAATTTTCTCCTTGAACCTCCCCGCCCGCTTTGCTATACTCGTACCCGATGAACCGAAAAATCCAGAAACGCCTCCTCGCCGCCGGCCACGCCCTCGCCCCGGACGAACCGCCCGCCAAGCCCTTCTTCGCGTGGTTCGAGCAGGACGTGCTCGGCCTCGACTCGGAGGACTACCGCCGCGCCTTCTGGCGCGAGGCCCGCCGCACGGGCCACTCGATCGGCCGCACCCCGCGCACGCTCGAGAGCTGGCAGCGCGAGCGGGGCCACCACACTACTGAGTTTTACAATGCCTCATTTGACGGTGAGCGTGGTTGTGGCGGAGTGGGCGCCGAACTCGGGTGCGTACAGGCATTGTACTGAAGCGAGGCCCGAGGTGAATGTACCACGTT
>JAZUGW010000168.1:0-4957 GCA_045641465.1 Kiritimatiellia bacterium
AACGATCGGACTTGGCAACAACACGTTCCTCCTGTCCAACAACCGCACTGGGCGGGCCAAAGACGTTTTCGAGGGTCCGCATGATGTCTCCTTCGCGCCGACCTACACGGCGGGCACGCTCTCATCGACCGCGTTCAACAATGCGTGGGACCTGCAAATGGCGGGCACGGGCACGCTCACGCTGACGACGCCGATCAAGGGCGAGGTCACGGTGACGGACGGCACGGTGAAGATCGCCAAGTATCCGACCTCGGGCAGGGTCACGGTGGCTTCCGGCAACGGAAAGTGGCAGCTTGACGGCACGGTGGCGCTCGCGAAGGGGCAGACCCTGATTGGTACCGTGACGGGCGGCGAGGGGGTCAACCTCACGCTTGGCGCCTCACCGGTTCCGGGACTCTACGAGTTCATCAAGGACGGCGGTGCGGGAGCGGACGGACTTGCCGTCACGCATGACCTTGAAAAGAACAACGTGCAGGGCCAGTTGATTCAGGCGGACGGTTCTGTGTCGATTCTCGTCGGGGACTTTGCGAAGACCGCGGTATGGACCGGTGAGGGCAACCGCGCGAATCCGCAGGATCCCGCGAACTGGGCCGTGACCAACAACGGCGCGCGCGTGGAAGGGGCGATCCCGGATTCGGATACGGCGATTCTCATCTTCGGTGCAACCTCGCTCAACGTGCCCGCTGGCACGTCGGTTGAATATAGCGCGCTCGTCGTTTCCGATCATGTGGCGCTCACGGCGGACTGCGATTGGCGCGGGTTCGGCACGGTGGCGTTGCGCGATCTGTTCATCGTCGACCTCGCGGGACATAAGCTCACGGTGTCGTCCTTCAGCGGGACGACGGCCGGTGCGGCCGCGTTCACCGACTCGACGACGGATCGTGCGCATCCGGGCGAACTGCACATCGACGTGGCCGAGGGGGCGACCTTCACGAACGACAAGGTGGCCCTGACCGGCAACCTCAAGCTCGTCAAGGATGGCCTCGGAACGTTCATCCCCACCCAGCAGAACCAGACCTACACGGGCGGCACGCTCATCGCGGCCGGTACGGCGGCTCTGCCGGTGAGCGGCGCGTCGAGCTCCACGTATGCGGCGTCGAAGTACCAGTGGGGTGGTTATGGCAAGAAGAGCGCCTTCGATCGCGTCATCACCGTGGCCGAAGGGGCGACGCTCGACACGAAGGGCAATTACGACTTCAGCGTCTACCATTTGGTCCTCGATGGTGGTACCCTCGCAAACACGGGGTGCAACCAGGATAAGTCGGACTGGGGCGTGTACGCCAATCTCACGCTCACGGCGCCTTCGCACGGTGCGTTCGCCTTCAATACGCGTTTTGGATTGAACGCGAACTCGGTGCTCGACCTGGGCGGTTACACGTTTGACGTGGTTCTCACCGGCAACAGCACGTTCTACCTCCAGGGCGTGGTGGTGAAGAACGGTACGTTGAAGGTGAGCGGCGCGGGTTGGTTCGACGAATACGCGACGGCGGTCAACGGCAGCGATGCGAATTTCGACATCGCCGTGCCCTCGTGGATCGCACATACCATCTCGTGCGGTTCGCTCATCGACCGGTGGGAGGCCGATACGTCGGCGCTCAACCGCGGCGGCGCGGGGCAGTTCGTGGTGAGCGGTACCTACAAGCCGGTTGGCGCGGCGTTCTATCGGGTCCAGCTGGTGGATGGTGCAACGCTCGATCTTTCGGATAAGACGGAAGCGTGGAATCTCGCTTCTGACAATGCCACCTACGCCGCCTCGTTCGCGGATGGTGCCACTATTACGATTGGCCTCGGCAAGCGTACTCTCAGCAGCTGGACAAAGGTCGTTTCGTGGGCGACCGCCCCGGTGAATTGTTCGACGCTGACTTTCAAGGGCGAGCGCAAGACCCAGAAGGTCCAGGTGCGCGACGACGGCGTGTGGATGATCGATTCTTCGATGATCATCATCATTCGTTGACGTGTGGCTCCTTGAAGAAGGGAGCAAAATCGGTGGCGGGAATGCTTGGGGAGAATCCTTGGGTGTTGTCCCGCCACGTTAATCGTTGAGAGAGGTCCAGAGAGAAAATGAAAACGAGTCGAATCCTTTTCGCGGTTTTAGCGACGGCTTTGATCGGTTGCTCGAGTTGGGGCGAAAATCTGGTGGACGGATTCCGTACGCCGCCGCCCGGCTATGGCGAGGTGCCGTTCTGGTGGTGGAACGGCGCCCGGCTCGATAAGGCGCGGCTCTTGTGGCAGCTCGACGAACTTCACAGGGCGGGAATTTCCGGTGTTCAGATCAACTATTGCCATCTCATTACGGGTCCGTGGGACGAAGTGCCGGGCGATCCGGATATCTTCACGGATGCCTGGTGGGATGCTTTCTCCTTCGTGGCGGTCGAGTGCGCGAAGCGGAATATGGGGGTCGGCGTCTCGGATTACGCGCTCGCGTTTCCCGGACGAGAAAATCTCTACAAGCGGCTCAAAATCTGCACGCCCGAAACATACAGCCAGCATCTCGTCTTCCAGAAAGACGGAAAGGTCGTGCCGGTCGTGCGTCCCGGTACGCTCGATCCGATGAACGCGGAAACGGCCCGCCGCCTGATCGAACGCTTTTTCGATCCGTTCCTTGCGCATACGCCGCCTGAAGCGCACAAGGCGCTCAACTATTTCTTCCAGGACGAGTTGATCCTGACCGACCATCAGCGCATCTGGACCGCCGACTTCGCCGACGAGTTCAAAAAGCGCAAGGGCTACGACATCGTGCCGAAACTGCGTGGCCTCTTTACGGACATCGGACCCGACACCTACAAGGTGCGGCTCGACTTCAACGACGTGCAGGTTGCGCTCACGGAAGAACGCTACTTCAAGCCGCTCTACGAGTGGCATGCCAAACGCGGCCTCATCTACGGGTGCGACCATGCTTCGCGCGGCAAGAATCCAATGCAGTTCGGCGACTATATGCGGACGACACGCTGGTATACGGCACCCGGATTCGATACGCCCGGGAGTGGTCCCGACCCTGTGAAATGCAAGGTCGGTTCGTCGATTTCGCATCTCTATCATCGTCCGCGCGTGTGGCTTGAAGGCTATCATTCGCAAGGGTGGCAGGCGTCGACGGAGACGATCTTCGCTGCCACGGTGCGAAACTATGTCTACGGGGCCAACCTCTTCAATCTGCACGGCCTCTACTACACGACGGAAGGGGGCTGGTGGGAATGGGCTCCGCCGTGCTATCACTTCCGTCAGCCCTACTGGAAGCTGATGCCGCATACGTTCAAGTATTTCGAACGGTTGTCGTGGATGCTGACGCGCGGTGTGCATGTCTGCGATGTGGCGATTGTGATGCCGCAGGAAATGATGGTGGTCAATTCGTTCGTCGGTACGAAGTCGACGGCCCTCTCGCACGCGTTCATCCGGAAACTTGCGGTGGAGGGTTCGTGCGACTGCGATGTGATCGATTCGGATTCGCTTGCGGCGGCGACGATCGGGCGGACCGAAGGCGCGGTGACGCTTGACGTGGCGGGCGAGCACTATCAGGCGATTGTGATTCCGCTGATGGATACGCTGCGTCCGACTTCGCGCGCGAAGCTTGATGCCTTTCGCGCGGCGGGTGGAACCGTCGTCGATGCGAAGAAGGTGGACGATGTGAAGCTGCCTCTTGTCGCCACGCCTGATGTGGCTGGCAATCCCGGCCTCAAGATCAACCATCGGCGTACGGCAGAGTCCGACATCTACTACGTCGTCGACTGGGATGGAAAGAGCGCGCTGACATTCCGTACGACCGGCGTGCCGTCGCTTTACGATCCGTGGACCGGAGCCATCCATTCGGAGGGTGAACGCTTCCAGGCGTCGACGCGAAACGGCCTGACAACCATTCAGCTGCCGTTCGATCCCGGTGAAGAGAATTCCTGCCGTGCGCTTCTCTTCGTCTTCGATCGTACGCGGAAGGGTGTTGCGGCACCGCTGGTGCCGAAGACCCTCGTGCGTGAAACGCTCGTCACGCTGCCGGATGTCTGGGAGTTCGAATTGAAACCGGTTCTGGACAACCGGTGGGGCGATTTCCATTTGCCCGCGACGCCGGAATTCATTGGACCCGAAGTGCGGGAGATGACATGGGTCGAACGCGGGGAGAAGACGCGTCTCGAGTTCGGTCCGCAGTTCTGGCAGGACGGCACCAACGTTTTCTCCTTCGGTTGGCGCTGGAACGTGGCGGACAAGCCCCAGCAGCAGAATCGCCATCATGGCCTCAATGCGCGCGTGGGCGACGAGTTCTTCATTCTCGGTCCGTATTCGAACGGATGGGATGCGTTCTACGATGTGAATCCGCGGCGGGTGCACGGGAAGAGTTCGCCCACCACGTTTACGTCCTTTGTCTATACGCCGTGCGACCTGGAGGCGGAGATCGTGTGTACGGCCGAGGCGGCGCGCGAGAAGATCGATCGTCCGGCGAAGCCGGCGAAACCGTGGCCGACGGCGATTACGGTGGCAGGTCGGCGTGTGGCGCGGGGCGAGAAGGTGCGTCTCGCGAAGGGCTATACGCCCGTTGAAGTGAGCTACAACGGGTTTGGGCGCGCGGCGCTCGTGTTCCGTCGGACGGATGTCGCCGCGCAGGCGAGTACGTTGCCGCTCTCGATGTGCTGGTACCGCGATCCATCTGTTCTTCGATACGACCCGTTTGGCGGAAAGGTGACGCGCGGTACGTTCACGGCCACGGTGCCGCCAGGGGCGTATGCGGCTGAGGTCGATACGAACGGCACCGTGCTTCGGAACGAGATCAAAGACGGGCTTTTGACCGTTGAGGTTGCGTTTGCGCCAGGGCTGGTCGGCGGGGCGGCGTTCAACGGGCCGATCAAGCTCAAGATGCGTGCTGCGCCGATGAAGCTGGGCGACTGGGCGACGACGGAGGGGCTGCGGTGCTATTCGGGGGGTGCGGTGTATCGTACGAATGTACTTCGGCCTGGTGTACTTCGGCCTGAAGGGC
>JAZUGW010000169.1:0-7033 GCA_045641465.1 Kiritimatiellia bacterium
ACGCCATTCAGGAACACCGTGAGCGAACCCGGATGCACGCAAGTGTTGCCTTCGAACACCGGCTGATGGAACACGATATCATACGCCTGCCATTCGCCCGGCTTGCGCGTGGGGTTCACGAGCGGCGGATTCTGCCCGTACACCGCACCGGCCTGGCCCTCGGCACAGTTGGGGTTCTTCATGTCCGCCGGGTTGGTCTCGTAGCTGGCGAGCACCTGCACTTCGTACATGCCGCCGAGCACGAACACGCCGGAGTTGCCGCGGCCCTGGCCATACCCCTGCACCTTCACCGGCGCCTGCCACTCGACGTGCAGCTGCACATCGCCGAACTCGCGGCGCGAGCAGATGTTGCCGGCCGAACGGACGGACTCCAGCGTGCCGTTCACGAATTTCCAGCGCGTCTTGTTGCCCTTCGAATCGCACCAGTTCTCCTCGAAGCTCTTCTGCGAACCGTCGAAGAGGACGATCGCATCGCTCGGCGGCTGACCGGGCACATCCGCCGGCGTCACCTTCACCGGATTCGGACGGTTCAAGTCATGCACGGCCCACGCGTGCTTCGCATTGGGGGTGTCGCCGTAGAGGCCGGCGAGAACCGTCGCAGAAAGACCTGCAACAACAGAGGCGAGAATCACTTTCTTCATTTTAATTCCTTTAGTTTGACTTTCGATTTTTCAGTTTATCAGATTTACTTGACCAGCACGGTCAGACGACGCGCCGTGTACCACGAGGCGTTACCCGCAAACGTCCAGTCCAGATGCTGTTCCGTACCGTTGCCGATGCCGATATCCGCCGGACCATGATTGAAGTTGTTGTACGCGAGAATCGTCGTCTTGTTCTTCCAGTCGTGGATCTGCAGGCAGCCGTAGCCGCTCACACTCAGATTGTGCGGCGTATCGTTGAAGTCGTAGAGGTTGTCGTTGCCGCCGATGTTCGCCAGCGCCGAAGGCATGCCGTAGTTCGAGTTGAAGAACTCGATCGAGCCCCCGTCGAAATCAGTCACTTCCGTAACGCTCTTGAGGTTCGAACGCACCGTGAGCTTCGCCACGCGCTGCTGGAAGAAGACCTTGGTCACCGCCGGCACGCCGAGCAGCACAGCTTCCTTCGTGAAGGCATCCATCGACGCCATCGCCCAGTCCACCGAACCATCGCGGCGCTGCAGCTCGAGCACATACGCCACGCGCGAGAACGCACCGGCCTCAGCCGTCTTGTCGAGCGAATAGCCGTTGAAGCGGTCCACCGGCAAGTCGGCCGCGAACAGCGGACGATACCCCGCGAGTTCCGGGATCGCAAGCGCAGTGCCCATCTTCGCAGGCGCACCGCGGCGTTCTTCGCCCGGCTGACGCGCATCGACTTCAAACGGACCAACCGGCAGACCCGAGTCGAACGAATAGAGCGACCCCTTCCACGGCGCGGACCCGAGATAGCGCAGACGACGCGGCTTCGTCACACCCTGCGCGGCGACGATGAGGTCACTGCCCGTGAGCGTATAGCCGTCGCCCTTGTTGCACAACTGAGCCGGCACGAACTTGCCGTCCGGACCCGCGATCTCGAAGCCCTGCGCACGCGAACGGTCGTCATTGTAGACGTACCAGCTGTTTGCATCGTTGAACGAGAGGACGAACTTGTCGCCGTCCACGCGCCACTTTTTGAGCGTCGGCGAGTTGTCGATGATGTCCGCAAAACCGTAGTCGCGCTTCAACGCGTGCAACGCCAGACGCTTCGCCACCGTGAGCTTGTCGTTCGGATGGATGTCGTCCAGATTGCCCACATCGCACGTCACCGCCATGCCCGCGTTCTTCTCCTCGGCCGTAAACTTCGCCTGGTTCATCTGCAGATTGAACCAATTCGCCTTGAACGGCGCGAGCTCGACAAAGTAGAGCTTGAGGTCCGGATTCTGGAACGCCTTCGCCCAGCCGTCGTAGAGCGCGTGCATCTTGTCGCAGTAGCGATGCGCCTCGCCATTGTTATGGCAGCCCTGATACCAGATGAAGCCCTTGATGGCAAACGGCGCCCACGCGTCGACCATGCCGTTCCACAGCGCCGTCGGCTGCTGCTGCGGACCGCCTATCGGGCCGCGCCGCATCGTGTTCTTCCAGTTCGCCGTCACCGGGAAGTCCGCCACGTCCTTCAGCTCGGGATGGTTCTCGTAGCCGCAACGCGGGGTCCAGGCGTCGATGTTCGTGCCGCCCCAGCTCGAATCGACGATACCCACCGGCACGTCAAGCGCATCGTAGAGCTCGAGCGCATAGTAGAAAGCCGTCGCGGACAGGTTGTTGTTGAACGTCGCCTTGAACGAAGCCGGCGAATAGTCGCGCCACACGGCCTTCCAGTCCTTCTTCGGCGTCGCGCTCCACACGCGATTGTTCTTCGCGTAACGGATGAACGGACGCACCGTGCTCTTCGTCATCACGCCGCCCTTGCCGTCGCGATAGCGCGGGTTCGGACCCCAGATCGGGCATTCCATGTTGCTCTGGCCGCTCGCAAACCACACTTCGCCGACGAGCACGTTCTTGTACGCCTCGGCATTCGCCGCACCCTTCACCTCAAGCGTGCGGTTCTCCTTCGAAGCCGGCATCGCATCGAGATCGACGCGCCAGGAGCCCTTCGCATCCGCCTTCGTCGTCTTCGTCTGACCGGCAAAGGACACGGTAACCTGCTCGCCCGCGTCGGCCGTCCCCCACACCGCCACCGCGCGTCCACGCTGCAACACCATGTTATCGGCAAACGGAGTACCCGTCGCCACCTTTGCTTCCGCCGAACCCACGGCGGCGACCGCAAGCGCAGTCAAAACCATATACTTCACGTTCATCGTTTTGTCTCCTTTGAGTGTGTGTAATTATACCACAAATCGCACGCCACAATCCAATGTATTTTCTCCCCGCTCCACCGACAGCGGCGGTCACGTGGAGTCCTCCCTACCAGAATCCCACATATTTCCACAAACCCCACATGGCGGTTTCGACGAAACCGCCATGTGGGGTTTGCAATTGCCTCTGCTGGAGGCCCACAGATTATCGAATGATCAGCAGCGTACCGGCACGCGGGGTCCAAGACCAGACGAGCTTCACGGGCGCAGATCCCGCCGTATAGGTGTAGCTGTTGCCGCCGTGGTATTCAGGTTTTGTCCACTGGCCGTCCCGCAGACGCGAAATCGTATAGTGCGGACGCAATGTCCTAGTAACGGTCTGGTCGCTGTTCGCCTTCGGCTGTTCATATTCGTAGTCACTCGCGGTGAACGTCCACGCACCCACCACTTCGTATGAACCATCCGCCACGGAGCTGGTCGCCTCCGCGCCCTCGAACGGCTGTTCGCGCGAAACCTCGACGTTGCAATAGTCGGGGAAGGCACCGCGGTAGCGGATTTCATCCACCTTGCGGTTCAACGCCAGTTCGTCATTGCTGAGGGCGCGATTGTAGAAACGCGCCGCCATGAAGCAGCCCTTCATCCGTCGGATTTCCATGTCCGCCTTCGCCATGTCACCAGCGGAACCCAATGCCCAACGGTAACCATTGCAGACCTGGTATTGGGAACGCGTCTTGCCAGTAGGGATCGTCGTGCCTTCAAAGAGACTCATGTGAGTGGAGGAAATCACGCTGTTGATGTACTTCCCGGTCCAGTTCGAGTAGGTCGGGCGCGTAGAGGTGCTGTTTCCGCCGCCAAGATTGTCGTATTTCCACTCCAGTGTGTTGCCTTTTCCACGCGTGAAGATACTGTAGTCATTGAACACGGCGAAGTAAACCGGGTAACCTGAGGGCTGTACCGAAACATCGACATCCATCACACCTTGCTCCGTATGCGCCAAACCCAAGTCGATCTTTTCCTCCATGCGCACATACCCGTTCGCATTAAAGACGAACCCCTTGTCGTTCCAACTGGCGTGTAATTCGTTGGCATTGGCAACCATCAAGTTGTCACGAAAACTGAGGTCACGCCAGCCCATGCCCTTTTTCGCATGGGGCATGTCGACGCCGCGGTTGCGGATGCCGTCATAATTGGCGACGAGGCCTTTCTGCACATAGTCATAGACGTCATAGTCCGCCGCCGTACGCAGCGCGCGGGTGCAGCTCCACAGCCAAGTCACCCGGCGGTTGGCGGTCCCTTCGGTGCCCTGCAGGGTACAACTGGTGGCATCGGTCACCGTCTGCGGATTCTCCCACATGCGGCTGGTGGCGTTCCAGGTCTCAAGCCGGTAGCCGGCACACGTGTAGAGGGCGTTCGCGGTCTCGATCGTGGCGGGCACGGTGACGGTCTTCTCCACGGCACCGCGCACGATCCAGCAGCCGAAGTCGTCGTTCTTGTAGATCGGCAGCTCGCTCGTCACCTCCACGAGGTCGGTCTCGGTGGAACGGCCCGCGCCGGCAAAAAAGCGCATATTGTCCACTTCGAGGTTGTGCGCCAGTTCAGCCTGAGTCAGCACACGGTCGTAGAGGCGCACCGCATAGATGCGCCCAACGAACATACGCTGGCCCAGGGCAGTGCTATCAGCACCAGTGGAGCCAATACCAAACGATTGACGGCCGGCTTCCGTTTTGAAGGTACCTGACTTATAATCGAGGGAGGCACCCTGTCCAAGTCCTGTGCGATTGTAGTCAAGTACCGCATTGACGATGCGGCCGTGCCAAGGCTGAAGCAAAGAACGGGTGGCACCATTGAACCCCGTAGTCGCATCAACCTTGAAGTTGACCCGGTCACCCCGATCGTTGGAGCTACTGCTGCTATAGCCAACCTGCGTATAAAGGCAGAAACGGTCTTCGTCACTAGCGAACATGACGGGCCAGGTACTGCATTGCGCATCGTCGTTGTAGTCACATGCCAACTGCAACGTCGCCTGGCGGCCGATCTCGATTTTCGCTCCAATTCGGAAATATTCGCCGCCGGAAAACTCATAACCTTTCACATGCCAAGCACCTGGCCTGTCGCCGTTGTATGTCATGCGGGCGGCATT
This sequence comes from Kiritimatiellia bacterium, assembly GCA_045641465.1. Classification (GTDB taxonomy): domain Bacteria; phylum Verrucomicrobiota; class Kiritimatiellia; order RFP12; family UBA1067; genus RUG572. Next base: position 4,947 of record JAZUGW010000169.1, read on the forward strand.
ACTGCGGGTAGACGCAAGATTACACCAAGAGGTCGCGTTCCCATCGTGCGGCTGGTCGAGGCCGGCATTACGGATGCCGTCGAAGTGATGGACGAGACCCGCCTGCACATAGTCGTCGGCGTCGATGCGCTTGACGCCCTGTGCGAGGCGCCAGTTCCACGTGAGCCGCACTTTGGCGCGCGCCGGGCAGTTGGTGTAGACGAACTCCGACGCCGCCTCGCTTTCGATCACGTCCCAGGTCTGTTTCGTACCATCCCACAGTTCGACCTTGTAGCCGATCGGTGCCCAGGTGCGACCATCCAGCTCAACACTTTCAGGGGCCGTGAAGGTGTACGTGCCGTTGACAGTGTAGTTCCCGTTCCCGCCCGTTCCCTCGAGACCGGCGACGTTCGATTCCACGACCACGTTCACACCATTGCTGCGGTAGCGGATGTCATCCACCTTGTCGTTCTGCGCCAATTCCGCTTCGCTCAACGCGCGGTTGTAGAAGCGTACCGCGTGGAAGGTACCGTAGGAGTAACGTTGGGACGGCGTGTTGGCCGAACCACCCCAGGTCATGCGGGTTTCGAGGATGGCCTCTGACCTTTTGCCGCGATTAGTTTCGGTGGCATACGACGCATTCTGCGTCAAGTACTTCTTCGTACCGAGGACCGCAGTGAGGGACTTGCCGCCCCACCCCGACAGAACCGGTCGGAGGGTGTTGCTACTTTCGCCATAGGGTTCAGTCTTCCAAGTGATTGCATTCATGCGCGTGCCCTTGCTGTTGTTGTTGTTGTAGAAGAGGGCGAAGTCGTTCGGGAAAGCGAAGAGATTCGGCCAGCGACTCGTCCCCGCCGGCTGGATGGAATAGTCGATGTCCGTCGCCAATTGGATAGTACAGTCAAGGCAGTTGGCCCCCATGGCGATGCCAGGAGCATCCACCTGGGCATAACCGGCGCCATTGAAATAGTAACCGTTGGCCATCCAGTTGCCGCCGTTGGCGTTGGCAAGGACAAACGACGCGTCGGGTTGGCCATCGACGAGGTTCTTCCACTTTATGGCTCCGGAATCATGTGGCTGCGTGGCGCCGGCATTACGGATGCCGTCGAAATGAGCCACAAGCCCGTTCTGCACGTAGTCGCCGACATCCCAGAGCTTGGCCCCGCGCGGCTGGGCGGGATCGTAGATTTCGGCCCACCGGAGGACCTCGTCGATACGCGGCGCGAGCGCGTCCTTCAGCGCCTTGCCGGTGTTGGTGGCGATTACCTGAACCCCCTTCCCGACCAGTGAATAGGCGGTGTCGGCGTCGTCGCAAGTCCAGGCGGCAAACTTGAAACCGGCCGCCTTGACCGTCGCGACGTCGTCCGCCGTGTAGGTGGCTCCGATGCTGACGTTGATGCCGGTCGCGTGGCACGCCTGGATTTTCGAAACCATCGTCGCGCCGGAGTAGGTGCCGGAACCCAACAGCAACCACGCCTCATAGTCAGGAAGCGCGGTACGGATGGCGGCGATCTGCGCCGTCTCGAAGGAAATGAAAATCACACGGTCCTTGGTCGCAAGCGGCTGCGCTTGGATGGCCGCCACAACCACGGGGATGAGATCCGCCCGCGAATCCTTCAGTTCAATCACGCACTTCGTAGTCGAGTTGATCGACAGAAGCGCGAGATAGTCGTCTAAAAGCGGAATGGTTTCGCCCGCATACTCGCCGCCGGCCCACGGACTGAAGTTGCCGATGGCGATGTTCTTGAGATCGTCCCACGAACAGGATGTGACTGTGAGATTATTGGCGCTACCGGCCGTCCGACCGGTTGTCGCGTCATGGATCAGCACACCTTTGCCGTCCGTCGTCGCGTAGACGTCGCATTCGACGCCGTCCACGCCGCGTTCGAAGGCAAGTCGATACGCCGCCATCGAATTTTCTGGGCGCTCTTTGGACTCGCCGCGGTGCGAGATGATCATCGGCATTTCCAGCGTGGCAGAAGCCACCGCCGCGAACAAACTCGCCAGAACAACCGTCATTTGAACTTTCATACATTTTCCTCACTACCATCCCATAGACACGGCTAACCGTTCAACGTTTCAGCGCCGCATATCATACCACATCTGAC
>JAZUGW010000170.1:0-7942 GCA_045641465.1 Kiritimatiellia bacterium
CGCAGTCTTGTTCCAGGTTGAGAACGGCGAGACGAACCGCATCGACGCGTCGACGCGCATCCGCCTCGACGTGGCCGACGACTCGTTTGCGCGCGAGTGCGTGAAGACCGTCTACATGTCGTGTCCCATGCTGGGGCGCGGTACGCTCCGCGCGACCTGGACGCCGGACGAGGGCAGCGACCTGTCGGACGAGGCGGACTACCAGGTCATCGAACCGATCCGTAAGTTGGTCAATACGGAAAGGTTCAATGGTACGGGACCGATCATGAATCCGTCCCGGTTGGTCTATGGTACGAACGCCATCCTCAAGGTGAGTGTCAAACTCGCGGCAGGAGATACATTCGCTTTGACCAACGAGGTGTTTCGGCGCGTTTCCGGCCCCGGACGAATAATTTCTCAATGGCGCACAGGAAACGACTGGTATGCTGTTGTTGAGGCAACATCTGATTGTGGAGAATTCGTTGCCGAGGCAAGATTTAATGATGATCAACTGCAACCGCGCTTCTGGCTGCCGATCGTTCGTGAGCGTATCCTTCATGTCAGAGCATTTTCGATTAAACCTCCCGACGAATTGATTGCTCCTGAGTGGGAGGACTCTGACATCTGTAAACGCTTTGACATGGCGAATTTGATCTTTTCTCAAATTGGTGTTCGATTCGTTTTGGATGAAGTACGTACGAATAATGTTGGTACGGTTGAAGATTGGAACCTTCAACCTATTACTCGAAATATCTCGGGAGACAAGATGACATATCGTTTGTCCGATCAAGTTTTGAGGTTGCTGCAAACCTGTGAAAGAAACGACTGCCTGAAGGTGTACTTCACGGGAATCATCAAGGAAAAAGGGGTTGGGGCTTTCGCCATCCCATTGGGCTATCCATGTCAGGGTATTTTCATAGGCATTGATTCGACGGATTTGACATTGCCACATGAATTGGGACATGCGCTTGGACTGGAGGACTGTCTTTCTTCAATTCACTTGAATGGGAAAGAGACTGTTTTTGTAACAAATGCGCTGAATTCGGTTGATCGTGAGACATTCCCCCGCAGTGAAAGAGATTGGGGAAGTGAACAGGGCAGAGGTTTTTATGAACGTACCGATTCTCGAATGAACGTGATAGAGTCGGTTCTGATGTTTGGCTTGACCTGTGGAAGTGACGAACCCATCCCCAAGATGGATATCCCTGATAAATTGATTATAAGTCTTCGTCCTTTCGGGACAAACTCAACAGTTCAAATAGAATCTAAAGTTGGAACCAGTTTTGTTGAACCCAGTAACAATAGGGTGTATACGCATGAAAATGACTAAAGTTCTCTTGATTGCCATTGTGCCGACTTTCCTCCTGGCATCCTCGGTATTAGCCAATCACACGCCAGAGGAATCTAGAACTGTTGTTCGGTTCTTGTTGGACCGTGCTCAGCGTTACGCCAATGCAAACCTGTTGTCTGACGAAGACGCGCGTTATTGGCAGATCACTCCAGATAGCTGGCAGGGGTTCCTAATGCCGGACGAAGGTGTTGGGTGGACACTTGATGAACGAAAAGAGGCGTTTACTTCATATCTTGGTGAACTCGCAACAAACGACTGTCGCCATTTGCCAAGACGCGAACAAAGACTAGTTCAAACGGCACTTGTGCAATGCGAGGTCCTCGGATATACAAATTCGATCCAGGCGCTGAAAGGCCTGGCGTTTAATACAAACGGGGTATACCGAAGCAATGCTATTGAGCTCGCTGTGAAGTTTATGAAGCTCGCGGATGAAACGACGTGTTTTGTCGAGAACATTATGACAAACCATTTATTATTTGCACGAGAAGAACGTGCCATGGGGGGTGTGGCATATGAGCATGCCATCCGTGGCTCGGCTCTGACAAATGAGGTGATGACGCGCGCAATGAAAATGTTCTATCGTCAGCGATTCACCGAGCCCTTGGCGTCGGTCAGTTGCGATTTGGCGCTTTCGTCTCATTGTGCTGGCTATGCGACAAGTTCAAACCGACTCGATTATGCTTGTTGGGTGCTCGGACGCGAGAATCTCCGTAGTGGAGCACAGCGACATTTTACATCTGTCACCAACGAACTCATCTCCTCTGGCCAGCCGCTTCGGTGGATAAACGTCGGAGGGAACGAATGATGCTTGGTTCTGTATTGTTTGCATTGTGGTTGCGGTTGTACCATACCTTTGCAACAATGTCGTCATGCAGTGGTCTAAGCCGATTTACCTTCATTGCGTTGTTCGGTGCGATGGCGTTGACGACATTTCGTCTCGCCTCCAAGCCGACGAATGTTATGCGGGGAGCGCTTTCGCCGTTGCATCAGTCGTCGTTGTTGTTTGTAAATGGCTGAGCCACACATCTTAAAACGGGAATCAATTTCATGAGAAGTATAAGTTGTTATAGTTTGCTCTTTGTCGGTTTGATGGCGATGAGCGCACAAGCGGTATATTACAAGTCTTCTCCACTCAAACCGTCGCCCAAGCCCAATCCTTACAAGCATGCACTTACATCTGGGCGTAAGAAGCCGGATTCTTTTCGGCTTGGCAAGTATTTCCCCGGTAGTAAATTGCCTGGCCTTTGTGGCGTAGCTTTTGGCGAGGACGTTAGTAAATCGCCAGAGAAGTTCAAACTGGTACCAAATGGTGGGACTGAACGCTATTATGAGCGATATGCCTTCATTCCGGAAAAACCTTTATTGAACGCGGTCAAATATGAATGCCATGCGTCGTTGAAAAGCCATGAGGTGTTCCGTATAGAAGTACGTTATCCGCGCGATCCAAATCGTGGAGCTGATAAAAAGGTTGCCAATCCTGAATTGGCGTATGTCTGCAATTTGTTTGCCACGAAGTATAAGAAGAATCCAATCAAGGGTGGGGTGGAAATCACCGTTGCCGATGGTGCGGTTGAAGTTGGCAAGTTTGGAACTAGAGATGCTGGTTGGTATTTCGTATTCCCTGATCGAATTGGCGCGAAGGTCCAAAGTGGTGTAGGGTTCAATACTGAATATCGTAATATCTCGATTACCGCCACCAATTTTGAATTGCAACTGCAGGCGATGAAAGATTTTGAAACGATTAAAAATCAAAGGAATGGCTCTTCTGCAGAAAAGGATCGTGCAGCTCTTGACGCATTGTAACCCGTTGTAGATTACATTGTGTATGTTGGGAAAAGATAAGCAGATTGACAGAGGTATTGTGATGTTCAAATTCATATTCAAGAAGAAATCGAAACCGATCGTCATGTCTCAGGTGTACACCCCACCTACAAAAGAGCCGCCACTCATCGTAATCCCTATGCCAGCGCAGGTGACAATCGTTGAACGGAAACGAATCGAGATGATGAACGCAGTCATACCGAACCTGCGGAAGAACCACATTGATGGTTTTTCAGAAGGTGCGTTTGCCGCATTCCCTGGTATGGAGCTTTTCTGTGTGCGCACTGGCATTGAGGACGGTATTGACTGGCAGAAGCGGTGGACTGATGCTGGCGGGAAATTGTACGACGGAAGGATGGTCGCCAAATCCAAGTTTTTCATTTCTCTTTGCTCATATTCCCGTTATTATGGTATAATATCAGTTCAATTTTAACAGTAGAGAAAGAAGAGTGTAATGGTTCGCATCGTCGAATGGTCGGCAGAGAAGCCGCAGAGCAAGTACGTCACGAAGTTCCTCGCGCGTAGCGCATTCCCCGAGGAGGCCGAAAAGGCCGCTGCGGAGGTGTTGGCTGCGATTCGCGCGGAGGGCGATGTGGCTGTCGCGCGTTATGTCGAGAAGTTCGAAGGTGCGAAGCTGACGGCCAAGCAGTTCCGCGTGTCGGAGAAGGAACTCGCTGCAGCCGAGGCGCAGGTGGCGCCTGCGCTGAAGAAGGCGGTGAAGGACGCCTACCGGCGCGTCATGAAGTTTTCCAAGGCGTCGCTCAAGGCGCCGTGGACGATGAAGACGCCGCGAGGCGGTACGGCGGGCGAGTTCTATTCGCCGATGGACCGCGTGGGCGTGTATGTGCCGGGTGGAACGGCGCCGCTGGCGTCGACGAGCGTGATGACGGTGACATTGGCCAAGGCGGCGGGCGTGAAGGAAATCGTCGCCTGCACGCCGGCGGGTCCGACGGGTACGCCGAATCCGGTGCTGCTCTACGCGCTCAAGCTCGCGGGTGCCACGGAAGTCTACCGCGTGGGCGGCATCCAGGCGATCGGGTTGATGGCGTTCGGTACGAAGAGCGTCAAGAAGGTGCAGAAGATCGTGGGCCCGGGCAACGCGTTTGTCACGGCGGCCAAGCGCCAGGTCTACGGCTATGTGGGCATCGACCAGGTGGCGGGTCCGAGCGAAATCGCGGTGCTGGCGGACGGTACGGTACCGGCCAAGTGGGTGGCGGCGGACCTGCTCTCGCAGGCCGAACACGGGTCCGGCTGGGAGAAGAGCCTCCTGGTGACGCACGATGCGAAGTTCGCGGCCGAGGTGCAGAAGGAGATGTTCGCCCAGACCGAGACGCTGTCGCGCAAGGCGCTGATTCAGCGTGTCTTCGACCGCGACGGCGTGCTGTTCTGCGTGACGCCGACCTTGCAGGAAGGACTTGAACTCGTGAACCGGTTCGCGCCGGAGCATTTCGAAATCATGTGCATGGATGCGCTCAAGCTGATGAAGGGCGTGCGTGCGGCCGGCGCGGTGTTTGCCGGCGCGTGGACGCCGGAATCCGCAGGCGACTTCGTGGCGGGACCCTCTCATGTGCTGCCGACGGGAGGCGCGGCGAACATGTTCAACGGCCTCACGCCGGACGACTTCCGGCGGCGCCACTCGTATGTGGCGTTCACGCAGAAGGACCTCGCCGAGACGAAGGAGACGATTGCCGCCTTCGCGCAGGTGGAAGGACTTGATGCGCACGGTCGTGCCGCGAGCATTCGGTTTGAAAGTTGAAAAGTCTAGAAGCTAAAAGGAAACGACAATGACACTCGAAGAACAGGTGAAGGAATCTCTTGAACTGCTGCGTCCGATGCTGCAGGCGGATGGCGGCGATCTTGAATTCGTGAAGATGGAAGGCAAGGTCGTGACGCTCAAGTTGACGGGCCATTGCGGAAGCTGCCCCTACGCGATGATGACGTTGAAGCAGGGTGTGGAGTCCAAGCTTCAGGAAATCGATCCGGAACTCACGGTCGAGCGGGCTGAATAAAAAACAAGGAGAATTTCAAATGAAGACGTTCAATGTTTCTCTCGTCGGTGTCGGCGGCCAGGGCATCCTGCTGACGGCGAATATGCTTGCGCGGACGGCGACGATCGCCGGGATGGATGTGAAGAAGAGCGAAATCCATGGCATGGCCCAGCGTGGCGGCAGCGTGATTTCGAGCGTGCGCTTCGGCACGGAAGTCCATTCGCCGATCATTCCGGAAGGCCAGAGCGACATCCTCGTGGCGTTCGACCGCCTGGAGGCGCTGCGCTGGAAGCATTTCCTCGCGAAGGACGGCAAGGTGCTGATGAACAACATCGATCTCGTGCCGGTGACGGTTTCGAGCGGACTCCAGCAGCCGGTGACGGATTTCGAGACGCGTCTCGCGAAGGCGTTCCCGGAAGCGCTCGTGATCGACGCGGCGAAGTTGGCCGAAGAGGTGGGCAATGCCCGTACGATGAACATGGTGATCGCCGGTGCGCTGTCCGCTTTGACGCCGTTCAAGGAGTCGCAGTGGGTGAAGGCGATGGAAGAGAGCTTCACGGGTCCGAAGGCCAAGCTGCTGGACCTCAACAAGAAGGCGTTCGCCTTGGGTCGTGCGGCCGTCACGAAGTAACATACTATGTTCTACACGCTCGCATCCTATCTCGAACAGTTCTGGGGACCTTTCCGACTGTTGCGTTCGCACGCGCTGCTGTTCGCGGCGGGGACGCTGCTCGCGGCCCTTGCGGTCGTCTTCCTTTTGCCGGTCTTGTGTCGGTTCTCGCCGCGTGACCACGGAAAGGCGATCCTCGGAAAAGACGGAATGACGTCGGCCGGCAAGCCGACGGGAACGGGACTTTGGGTGACCCTCCTGATTCTGCCCGTGGCCTTGCTGGTGACGCCGCTTTCGGTGCCCGTGTTGGGGATGATGCTCTGTCTCTACATCGCGATGGCGTTCGGCTATCTTGACGACCGATCGGAACATCCGTGGGGAGAATTGAAGAAGGGCCTGCTGGATGTCCTCGTCTGCCTCGGTGTGGCCCTGTTCGTGTGGTCGGCCCTCGGCGGGAAGGTGTGGGTGCCGTTTTTCAAAGGCGAATGGGTTCTGCCCTGGTGGCTTTACATCCCGAGCATGGGCTTTGTGTTGTTCATCGTGATGAATGCGACGAATTGTTCGGACGGCGTGGACGGCCTTGCGGGGTCGTTGACGTTGATTTCGCTTGTATCGCTGTCGGCGCTTCTGTACGTCGTCATCGGCAACTGGCGAATGGCCGAGTATTTGAATGTGCCGCATAACTACCTCGCCGTGCGCTGGGCGATTCTGCAGATGACGGTTTCGGGCGGATTCGCCGGCTACCTCTGGTGGAATGCGGAACCGTCGAAGGTGCTGATGGGCGATGCGGGGTCGCGTTTCCTCGGCCTCCTGCTGGGCGCGGGCGTGCTGGTGACGGGCAATCCGTTCCTGGTGATCGCGTTTGCGCCGGTGGTGCTGGTGAACGGCGGCGGCGGACTCGTCAAGCTGATTCTGCTGCGCGTGCTTCGTAAGTGCGGACTCGAGGTGCGACCGCCTTCGATGCTGGAACCCGAGCAGGAAAAGAAGAAGTTCTTCCTCGTGAAACTGCTGCAGGCTGTTCGCTTCCCGCTGCATGATCACTGCAAGAAGACGCTGAAGTGGACCAACGCGCAGGTGCTGATGCGTTTTATGCTGCTTCAGGCTTTCCTGATGCCGGTGCTCCTCATCCTCTTCGTCAAGATCCGCTAGTATGAAAACGAATAGCCGCCGAACCGCCGTTTTTATTGTCGCCCGCTGGTTGGCGGCGCATGAATTTCCGAATGAGCTGCTGCCCCAGCAGGGCGAGGACCGTGCGTTCGTGCAGGACCTTGTCTACACAGTGGTGCGGCGGTTCCGTCCGCTCCGCCTCGTATTGGGCGAGTTGATGAAGACGTGGCCGAAGGGCGAGCTCGAGGCGCTCGTCCTCGTGGGTGCTGCGCAGATACTCTACATGCCCGACGTGCCGGATTTCGCCGCCGTAAACGAAACCGTGGCCGCCGCGAAGATGAGCGGACAGGACAAACGCCTTGACCGCGTGGTGAATGGCGTGTTGCGCAATCTCATCCGGCGGCGGGCGGAATTCGAGTCGCTGCTGGCGTCGTCGTCGCTTGCGACGCGCGAGAGCTATCCCAATGCGCTCGTCAAGCGCTGGGTGGCCCGCTATGGCGAGGAGAAGGCCGAACAGCTTGCGAAATGGCATAACGAGCCGGCGGAGACTTGGCTCGCGTGGCGTCCCGGGACCCTGGATGAAGCCGGAGCCGTACGTGAACCCTACACGCGGCTGCCGCGTGGACAGAAGGTGATGGATGTCGCCGGCTATCGCGAAGGCGCTTTTATCGTGCAGGATCCCGCGACGGCGGGAGCGGTCGATCTGCTTGCGGTGGAACCGGGACAGTCGGTTTTGGACTTCTGCGCGGCACCGGGCGGCAAGACCGTCCAGATCGCGTGGCGGTTGAACGGGAAGGGCCGTCTCGTCGCACAGGAAGTCAATCCGCGCCGCTTGACGCGCCTGCAGACGAATCTGTCCCGTCTCCAGCTGGACTGGGTCGAGGCCGTGCAAGGTGTGGCGGCCGCGACGTTGTTCGACCGCGTGCTGGTCGACGCGCCGTGCAGCAATACGGGCGTGCTGAGGCGGCGGCCCGATGCGCGGTGGCGCTGGGAAGGCGAGCATCTGAAGCAGCTGACAGGCCTGCAGGCCGAGATTCTCGAGTCCGCCTCGCGGCAGGTGGCGCCGGGCGGGCGCCTGGTCTATTC
>JAZUGW010000171.1:0-55586 GCA_045641465.1 Kiritimatiellia bacterium
CGTTCGTGCCAATTCGCGAGGCCGTCTTCGTCGGTGTCGCCTGCGTTGATGAAGGCGAAGAAGCACGCGTTCGAGACGGCATGCGCATCGAGCTGCGCACGGTCCACCCAGACGGCGACATTCGTCTCGCCCGCGCCGAAGACAAGATTCGTGTAGGGCTCCCACGTCGCGGTCACGAGGTTCGTCGAACCGACGAGCACGACTTCGACCGCTGCAAGATCATTCGTCGGCGGGCGGTGGAGGACGAGATCGATGCCATTCGTACGGACGGCGATCTCGCTAATGCGAACAATGTCGGCGGCCGGTTCGACGGGCGACAGCAGACGAGGGACCCTCAAAGGCGCCTGAGCCTGATTGACACCGTTTGTGTCTCCCGCCGGCGGCTTGACCGAGAACAGCGTCACGCAAACCGCCAGTCCGCAGAAAACAAGACCCAACCGCATAACATGTCGCAGCCGTTCCCCGCAGTAGGCAACGGCCCCGACAACAAGTACAGTACCCAGCATCGCCGCGAGGCACCACACCGCCGCGTCGACAAAACGGACTATAAAGGAGAGAATCTCATCCATGGCGGTTGATAGTATACCACAAACCCCTGACGAGTGGATGAAAATTAAAAAAGGCACTTCGCGCAATTCTGTAATTCTGTTCCACCCCGCCCCATCTGGATTTTGAACAGAATTACAGAATTAACAGAATTGGTCCGACCGCTTTCGGGGACCACCAGTCGTAACAAGACTGCCAGCTCTGACGTTTTCTAGTCGATAGACTGTGCGAAGCGAATTTTTCCAATCGCCTTCCGCGTCCCGCGAAGCGGGTTTCAGCGTGCTCCGTGGGCTAAAAGGGTCGTTGCATCCATTTTACATTTTCCATTTTCCGTTTTTCATTTGGCATGTGCTCCGTGGTCATCATTTGACCCAGACGGAAATGCGGCGCGATTTGTATTGGCCGCCGTTGCGCGTGAACGTCCAGTCGGGCTGCGGACCGTGTCCCGAACGGACCGCGGCGCGGTTCGTTCCGAAACCGATTTCGCAGACCGCCCGTGCCGGGTTGAAGTGGTTGAAGGCGAGAATCGTCTGACGGGTTTTCAGATCATGGACCTGGAAGCAGCCGTAGCCCACACGTTCCGGCTCCACCGGCGTGTCGTTGTAGTCCCACAGCTTGTCATCGCCGCCAGGCGGATTCGCCTGGCATTGCGCCCCGTAGTTGGACGAATAGAACTCGACGACTCCGCCCTCACCGCCGTTGCGCGGCGGAACGGCGGCCACGTTCGAACGCACGACGAGATTCTTCACCGGCACGCGGTCAAGATGAGCCCCGGCCTTACCGGTGAACACGAAATCGTCGCTCGACGTCTTCCAGGCATCCATCGCCGTACAGACGAACTGGACCTCTCCGCGCATCGTCTCGACTTCCATCAGGTACGCCACCTGCGTGATCCCCGTCTTCGAGGCGAGCGTCTTCGGCGGATGGTGCGCGAAATCCGGCACCACCGGCAAGTCGATCCGCTGCACGCACGTGAACCCCTTCAGCAGAGGCAGCTTCTCGGCGGCACCCATCGCCAGCTTCACACCGCAATGACACGGACCCGCCGGCAACCCGGCACCGTTCACGAGATTCGGCGTGGACCCGTTCTGCGCCGCAAAGCGCATCGCCGTCGGCATCTCCACGCCCTCGGCCGTCAACACGACGTCACACCCCTCGATCACCGCCTTCGCACGCACCCACATGCCACTCGCATCGCGCAGTTCAAAGCAGGTCGGTTCCTTGCCGTCGCGCGTCTTGAGTCCGTCCGCATCCGCAAAGGTCACGCGCAGCGCACGCCCTTCCACACGATGCGCCTTCAAGGTCGGCGTCTTCCACGGACGAACAAACTTGCCGTACACCCGGTCCAGCGCCTGGTCGGCCATGCGCATGCCGACGGTCCGCTTGTCGGTCGGATGGATGTCGCGCACATTGCCGACGTCGTTGATGACCGTATAGCCCGTATTCGGCACGCGCTCCGGTACGCGCGCCTGCGCCTCCTGCAGCGCCGAGAGGAAGGTCTGCTGCTCGCCCGTATAGCGATACGGCGCCAACTGCACGAGGAAGTACGGGAAGTCGCCCTGCCCCCACTCACGCCGCCAGGCGCGCACCTGACAGACGGTCTTTTCAAGATAGGCGTCGCCGTCATGCACGTTGGAGCAGCCCTGGTACCAGATGGCGCCCTTGATCGCAAACGGTACAAGCCCCGCGACCATGCCGTTCCACAGCACCGTCGGCGTATCGACCGCCCGCTGCACAGCCGGAAGGTGCTGCAGCATCCACAGATCGTCCGGATGCCCCGCCGGCGTCCAGGGTTCGATGCGCGTACCGCCCCAGGACGAATTGATCAACCCCACCGGCACCTTGAGTTCCTTCATCAGCGTCTCGCCGAAGAAATAGGCCACCGCACTTTGCGCGGGTGTGGACTGGGGCGTCGTCTCTTCCCACTTCGCCTGCACATCGGCCTGCGGCTCGTAGGCGATTTTGCGCGCGACCCTGAAATGGCGCAGCAGCGGATGCTTCGCGGCGGCGATTTCCTGCGCGGCGTTCTTCACGCGGTTCATCGTGAAGGCCATATTGCTCTGTCCCGAACAGAACCACACTTCGCCGACCACGACATTCGTGAAACACACGAGCGACGACTGTTCGCCGTAGACGGACGACACCACGAAGTTGCGTCCTTCGGCACTCGCCGTCAGCGGTGCCAGCTTCACCTTCCACTGGCCCTTGCCATCCGCAACCGTCTCGACTTTCTGTCCGGCAAAGGCCACCGTCACGCGTTCGCCCGCCGCCGCCGTTCCCCACACGGGCACGTTCTGGTCCCGCTGCAGCACCATGCCATTCCCGAAAATCTGCGGCAGCTTCACCTCGCCGCCCACACTCGCCGCCAGGATCAAACCCGCAGCAACTGTCCACACCTTCATCGACTGCATTCGTTTTTGTGTCTGCATCTGTTCTTCCTCCTTTGACTTTGAAGATTGACGATTGAAAATGAAAACCGAAACGGTTAGCCCAAACGGGCGAGGAGCTGGAGAGCGCCCACAAACGCACCCAGCACGAAACCAAGCACCTGCACGGCGCAGAAGTTTTCAGCCATGAATTCCTGCAAGGTCGTATGGAAGGACGCCACCGACATGTTGTCCACCGCCTCGGCGACACGTGCCTCCAGCCGCAGCTTGTCGAGGATCGTCTGCTTGTTGTCCGTAATGAACTGCACCACCTTCTCGCCGACCTTCGGCAAGAGGACGTGCTCCAGCTTCTCACGCAGCAATTCGGACGCAAATGCCCGCGTAATGAGTGCAGGCACCTTCTCGCGGATGTAGGTGCCGAGGAACCGCTTCCCGCGTACTTTCAGCTCGCGGATGAGTCCGCCCATCACCGCCTGGCCTTCGGCCCCTTTCATCCAGGTCGTCAGCTGGTCGGCACACGCCAGCATCTTCTCGCGCAGCATCTCCTGCGTCGTCTCGCGCAAGAGCCAGCCCTCCAGCTTGGACCGCAAGCTCGCCTCGTCCGCCACGTTGTTCATCACGTAGTCCGTGATCTGGGAGGCGAACATCGCGAAGAGCAGATTCTCGCCCAACTTCATCTGCAGATAGGTACGCAGTTCGCCGCGGACCTCGCCGATGATCCCGCCCGCGTTTTCCTTCAGCACGTCCACGAACTTGTTGACGACGAAACGACGCGACGTCTCGCTTTTGAGCCGCGGCAGAATCTCTTCGTTCCACAACGACGACCAGGTCTCCTCCGTGGCGAGGCTGTCGAAGACGTCCACAACCTGGCGCTCCACATACGGTGTCACGAATGTGACAATCTCATCCGTGTGCGCGAGAAGAAAATTCAACGCGCTGTCACGAATCGACTCGAGATTCCGCGGCTCGGCCACATAGACGCTCACCTCGCGTTTCATCTCCTCCACCAGCGCGTCCGGATTGAGCAGTTTCTGTCCCACCATCCGTCCCATCGAAACGGCCATCTGCTTTTTCTGCCGTGGGATGATGCCCTGGATGCGTCCGCCCATCCGCGGTTCGTAGGGCTTGAAGAGATACCAGAGCGCGAGCCAGTTCGTGATATAGCCAACCGCGCCAGCCAATAGCACGGGCAGACACCATCCCGCCACCCGATTCACCTGCGCCATCCAGGCCCCGTCCGGCAGACAGAACCGCAATGCCACATGCACCACCTCGAGAGCCAGCACCAGCCAGCTGAAGACATTCAGGATTCGGTCCCAAAACTTCCATCCGTTCATTTTCGGCCCTCCTCTTCAACGCGCACAGTGCACCAGGTCGACGATCCACGCGACATATTCGCCGTAGACGGTCGTCGCATCGAAGCGCGTGGCAAGACGCCGCGCACCCGCCTGCAGCGGAACCGGATCAAGCGTGCGCAAACGCGCGACTGCCGCGATGAACGACGCAACCGATCCCGCCGTGTAGGTCTCGCCCGCCTGGTATTCGGCGATGAGTTGCGCCGTCTCGCCTTCGAGCGAATTCAAAATCGGCAGACCCGCGGCCGCGTAGTCCGCCAGCTTGTACGGCACGCCCACGCACGAAGCGCCGAACATCGGCACCACGCCGGCATCGGCCCGCGCGAGCAGGGCCCTCAACGGCGTCTCCGCGAGATAGCCGTGAAAATGGATGCGCGGCGAATTCGCCGCCAAGGCGCGAAGCGCCGTTTCGTCTGGACCCGTCCCCGCCAGTTCTAGCACTAGATCCGGCGATTCCTTCACGGCCGTAATGAGCGTGGCCAGATCGTACGATGCACTCATATTACCCGCATAGACAAGCGTCAGGCGTTCACCGCGCGGACGCGGCGGCGGCACATCCGTCCCGTCCGTACACGCAATGCCATGGTAGAACAGACGCGCCGGCGCTGTGGCGCCATACGTCCGGACAAGATCGAGATAGCGCGCCGCCACGACGGAAATCCCCCGTGCCGCGCAGTAGTTGGCACGCGCCGTACGCGCGAGCGGCGCGAGGACGAACTTCGGCACGACCCGCTGGAACGTCTCGGGCCAGGCGTCCATCACATCCACGACAAACGGAATCCGATGCGCCGCACAGTAGTCACGCGCCGCGGCACACAGGCCGAGCGGCGGAGACGAGGCGATCACCACATCCGGCGGCTGCTCGGCGGCGACACGCGCCGTCCAACGGCGCGCGAGCGCACGATGCGAGAAGATGCGCACGAAGCTGATGTTGCGCCGATAGGGCGGCGTCTGAATCAGCACAAGACGGAATCCATCGACCTGCCACACGTCGGAACCGGCGGCGCGTCCGTTCAACTTGACAGCCTCGTCGGACACGAACGCACGCGGCGCCTTGTGCGCGTGCGAGAAATCGCTCGTCCAGAACGTCACCTCGTGTCCGGCGCGCGCAAATGCACGCGCCATCAACCAGTACCGCTGCGGACGATTCCCCTCAAGCGGCAGATTGTCGAACGGATTGACAATCCACACTCTCATGCCGCAGGCGTCTCCTCTTTTTTCACCGGCACGCGCGGCGTCAGCACGGCCGCACCGACCAGGGCCGTGAACGGGGCCACCAGAACGAGCGAGAAGCTGCCGATGAGCGTCTTCACCACTTCGGACGCCACGAGCGACGAATTGAGGAAGTCGAGCGGCTGCGTACCCTGCGCCGCGAACGCCATCAGGAGCGTGATATAGCCGCCCGAATAGGCCAGGAGCAGCGTCGTCGTCATCGTGCCCACCACGCTTCGACCGATCCGCAGGCCCGAAAGCAGCAACTCGCGGCGCGGCAAGGACGGATTATGCCGGGCGACCTCCTCGATGCCGCTGGCGATATCCATCGCAAGATCCATCACGGCGCCCGAACTGGCCAAGACCATCGCCCCGATGAACACATCCTGCAGGTTGAGGGATTCGTAGCCCGAGTAGAGCAACGTCTGTACGAATGGCATCGTAGCGCCATTGATGTTCATCAGACGTCCGAACAGATGCGCCATGGCGAGTCCGGCGAAGACGCCAAGCGTCGAACCGAGAAAAGCCGCCCAGCCCTTCCGCGTCCAGCCCGCGACCAGATACATGATGACCGCCGTCAGAAAGCACACGGCCGCGAACGAAACCCAGCTCGCCGGCCACCCGCGCAACGCCAGCGGAATCACGCCCTTCCAAATGACAAGACAACTGAAGAGGAAACTGAAGAGCGCCTTCATTCCCGTCCAGCCGCCGAACAGACACAAGAGCGCGCAAAACCCGAGGAAGAGCGTCGCGATCCATCCCAGGCGCCAATGGTCACGCGCAACGAGCGTATCCGTGCCGGGCTTTTCATTGCCCTTTTCGACAACCACCGCCTGGTCGCCCGGCTTGAACAGCTTGTCCAGTTCGAGCTGGGCGCGAACTTCGTTGGCCGCTCGGAAGGTCTTGCCCTTGTTGGGACCCTCCAGCATTCCCACCGTCAGGTGCTGCGTCCCGAACTTCAATAGCCCGTGTTCTTCGAGGGACGAATCGTCCACCGTCAACACACGGGCGCGACGTGCCGTACCATTTTGGGACAGCAATGCCGGCGGCGACGGTGCGAACCACAATGCCGCGCAGGAAAGCGCCAGCAGGAGGATCGCCACGATGTCGCCGAGTCGCTTCATTCAAAGAACGCCTTGAGGCGGCGGGAGATTTCGGTGTTGTCCAAAAGTCCGGTGAAAGCATCGGCGCCCACGCCCGTACTCGTGGTCAGCACGGGAAGCGCCGTGTGCGAACCCGACGTCCAGCCCACGCCGGCATGCGCGCTCATGATGCGGATGGCGGCGGTACCGGACTGGAAACGCGGCCGCTTCGGCGCGTTGCGGAGCATATCCACGTCGCGTTTGAAGGCATCCCGAAGAGCGTCCACATCGGCCTTCGTGAGATAGATGGTGTCCATGTCCGCCGTGGTGTTCTTATCCGCGAACTTCGTCCCGGCCTTGGCATCGCGCGACGCGGCGGCATCGGCCTTCGTGAAGTTGAAGCCGAACCAGGTCTCGAGCAAGGGACGCAGGTCCTGCGTGAAGCTCGGTTTCCGTCCGGCCTTCATCGCCGCCTCGATCGCCGCACGCACCTTCTTCGGGAACTCCTCGTAAGAGCACTTCTGCGCGGCGAGACGGCGCGGATAAAGCGCGTAGCCCGTGCCCGCAAAACCCATCGCCATGCCACCCGTTTCGTGGTCGCCCGTCACAACGATGAGCGTCTCTTCGGCATGCTTCTTCTGGAACTCCGCCGCCACGCGCACGGCCGCATCAAGCGAGAGCGCTTCGCGGAGGTTCGTCGCGGCATCGTTCGCGTGACCCGCATGGTCGAGCTTGCCGCCTTCGATCATCATGAAGAAACCGGCCGGGTTGTCGAGAAGCTCAACGCCCTTCTGCGTAAGTTCGGCGAGCGTCGGCTCCGTACCGTCCGCATCAATCGCATACTGCAACTCGCCGTCCGCCCCGCGGTAACACGCCCGCGCACCCGGCTTGAGCGCACGGAACTGCGGCGTATTCGTGGCCACCACATAGCCGTTCTGCACCGCGAGCTCCAACAGGTCGCCCTTGTAGAACGGATCCTTCTTGTCGTTCTGACGGCCGGCGAAACCGCCGCCGGCGAAATAGTCGAAGCCCGTGTTGACGATGTCGAGGCCGATCTGATAGAGGAGTCCGCGATGCTTGCGATGGGCGCAGAAGCCCGCCGGCGTCGCATGGTTGATCGTGACCGTAGTGACAATGCCCACCTTGCGGCCCTTCCGATGCGCGACTTCCGCCACACTCTCAAGCCGGTTGAGATCCTTGTCGACGCCCACCGAACCGTTCTGCGTCTTCGTGCCGCACGCGAGCGCCGTTGCCGCCGCCGCAGAATCCGTCACCAGCGACGAAGCGGAGCATGTACGAAGCGACGACTGGTTTTTGAAATGGTTCAACGTCAATTCACCGTGACCGGTCGCGAGCGCGAATTCCTCGGCCATCATCCGCTGAGGCGTGCTCATGCCGTCACCGATGAACAGAAACACATACTTGGGCGACGCCGCACCAACCGCAGCCGCCACCAGAACACTCCCCACCACGCATGCGAAACGCATCATCTTCTAATTTCCTCCTGATAACACGAAACCCGCGTTTTCACGCGGGTTCGCTTGTTAATGGAGGTGGGAAGCGGAGTTGAACCGCTGTAGACGGATTTGCAGTCCGTAACCTAACCGCTCGGCCATCCCACCTTTAAAAATCGAAGTGCCTTACTTGGCCTTCTTCGCCGCGAGGAGTCGCTCGTTCACGCGCTTGTTGTACGCTTTCCGGCGGTTCCGCTTGGCTCTCTGTCTAAGTTGCTGTCCCATGGCGCAGTAGTATATCAAAACTCCCTCGATTGTGCAAGGGGTAATTTCAGAAAAATCGCAGGAAAGGAAAAGGGCTTGTCCGTCTTCGGACAAGCCCCGTTCTTTCTGGGATCAGACCCAAGAACTTACTTCTTCGTCGTCTTCTTGGCGGGAGCCTTCTTGGCAGGCGCCTTTTTCGCCGGAGCCGCCTTCTTGGCGCAGCAGCACTTCTTCGCGGGGGCGGCCTTTTCAGCCGGCGCCTTCTTCGCGCAGCAGCACTTCTTCGCAGGCGCAGCAGCCTTCGCCGCCGGGGCAGCCTTCTTCTCAGCCACGGTCTTCTTGGCACAGCAGCACTTCTTCGCGGGGGCGGCCTTTTCAGCCGGAGCCTTCTTCGCGCAGCTGCACTTCTTCGCAGGGGCCTTGACAGCCTTCTTCGGAGTTTCCTTCTTGGTTGTAGCCATGTGTCTGTCCTTTCGGTTAATGAGGCGAATGGAGCACCGCACGGCGGCACAATATCCACTCGTCACCGAATATCATACAACCTTTTTTCGGATTTGAAAACAAAAATCGTCCAAAGACACGGAAAAAGTTGCGAAAAACAGCCGCAGAGTCTATTTCTTGCCCATGCCGAAGAGACGCAGAGCCGCGCGGAAGTCCGCGGGCAGGGGCGAATGCGCCTTGATCTGCTCGCCTTTGCGCATCGGATCCGGCAGTTCGAGCGACGCCGCATGTAGCATCTGGCGCGGCACGGTCATCAGGCGCGGATCGCGCGCGCTCTTGAGTCCGAACGTACGGTCGCCCACAATCGGGAAGCGCACGCCGGCCAAATGACGACGAATCTGGTTGGTACGTCCCGTCTCGATCCGCACCCGCAGGAACGAGGCGTCCGGCCCCACCGCTTCGCGCGCGACGTTCGACACGGCCGGCTGGTCGTCGAGCGGCGTCTCGATCTTCTGATGCGCATACGGGAACGACCCCGCGACAATGGCACAGTAGGCCTTCTTCACGCGACGCGTCTTGAACACCTCCACCGCCGCCAAATAGGCCGCATAGGTTTTCGCGAACAGCAGGCAGCCCGTCGTATCACGGTCGAGACGATGCACGGCTTGAAGGTTCGGCTCCTTGAGCTGTTCACGCAAAATGGATTCCACCGACTTCGCATCTTCGTTCGAGACGAGGCCCGCCGGCTTGTCCACCACCACATAGTCGGGCGTGGTGATGAGCACGCGCACGTGCTTGCGCGTCTCGGGCGCGATCTCCGTCTTGGCGCTGCCAGCCTGACGGCGCGCCGCCGACACGACGGCCCGCGGAATCTCCACCGCGTCGCCGATCTTCAACGTATGGTGCGCGATCCACGTGCAACGGCGATTCACCCACACGCTCCGTCCGTCGATCACCGCCTTGGCCGCCCGACGGGACAACCCCAATCGCGCCGCGAGAAAGTCCTGCAACGACTTCCCCGCATCCGGACGGTTGACGACCAGCACTTCGACATTCGCGGCGAACTTCGGCGCGCGCGGACCCTTCTGATTCTCTCTCATGGCTTCCTTAAACCCGAATGACCGATCCCACGACGCCGACAACCTTCTTGCCCTGACGGTCGGGCCCCAACTGCACTTCGACATCCTTTTCGTCCGCACCGTCTTCCGGCGCCGTCAGACGCACCGCACCCGTTTTGCCCGCGAGCGCCTTTTGGAACAACTCCGCCAGCGGTTCATCCTCGAAAAAGTCCTCGAAAGACGATTTGAGCGCTTCGTCTTCGTCCGACAGTCCGAACATCGCGACAAATGCCGGGTTCACCGCGCGGAAGCGCCCTTCACGCGTACAGGCGAAAAGCGCGGACTGCGCCACTTCATACGCATTCTCGCGCGTGCGGAACGACTCAAGCTGACGACGGCGACGCTCGGTATTGCGGATCGTGAACACGAGGTCGCCCGGATTGAGAAGGTCCACCAGGCTCACGGTCACCTCGGCCGCAAATGCCGTACCGTCCTTCCGCAGGCAGTTCGCATCGATCATCATGTGACGGGCCTGATCAAGCCCCGCGCGAATGCGTTCCACCATCTCCGGCGTGACACCGGGAATGAAACGGCCGATGGGCCAGTCCATCACTTCGTCCGTCTGATACTGCAAAAACTCCTTCGCCCGCGGATTCAACTGCAGCAGATGCCCGTTGGGATCCGTAATCAGCACCGCATCGTACATGCCCGCCAGCAACTGGCGGAACAAGGACCGATGGTCTTTCATCGTAAGCGTGGTGGGCATGGAGACGATTCCTCTTTTTCTTGCAAATGAGCGTCTATTATCTCACATCATAGGCGAATTGGCAAGCCTTTTTGCCCCGAATGGCAATTTCGGCCACAAGTCGGCCATTTTATGATATAATTCCGACATAATTTCATTCTGCTGTCAGACGATGTACGCAAAACAACCGAACCAGAGGTAAAAGGAAGGAAGGTGTATTATGGACAAAATGCTCAACACGTTGTTGCCGGTGCTTGCCGCAGGACTCGCAATTTGCACGGGGTGTGTCGTCCCCGAGCCCTGGACCGACCGTCCTTACGGCCCTTCGCTCTACGTTCCGCCGGTCGGCGGAGCCGCATTTGAGGAGCCTGTCCCCGTGGCCGTGCCGGCGGCCGTTCCCGTGGCCTCGCCCCTTTACGACGAACCTTTCTACGAGGAGTCTGTCTACTTCTCGGAACCGCGCTATCTGGGACGCCCCCTTCCGCCGCCCCACCCTCACGGGCGCCGTCCGCTGCCGCCCCCGCACAAGGACAACCTTCATCGTCGGCCCGGAGGCGACATGCATCGCCCGATCGACAGACCGTCCCCTCGGCTCACGAACACGCGGCCGACGCGGCCCACGGATGTCAACAAGTTCGCGCGCCCCACAGACAGCAAAAACGTCACGCGTCCAATCCGCCCCCAGACAAGCGGAGGCATGATACGGCCAAACGTCTCCCGTCCGACGACTACCCGTCCGACGGTCTCTCGTCCGACGAACAACGGTGCCGCCCGGAACCACCGTCCCTCAGGAAATCGCAACGGCGGACGAGTTGTCCCCATCCGCCGTCGTTGAATTCCCCTTGTACGGGAATCAGGCCTTCTTCCCATCCGGGGCAGATGCGTTCGTCGCGTCTGCCTCTTCTTCTTTGCCGCCCATCATCTGTCCCCACACGAACAGGCCCACAACAGAGACTACACACACGCCGACTATGATCATCACTTTCGTCATCATGATTTGATTTTCCTTTTTGTTGGTTTGAAAAGACTTCCAAGGCTATTCGTCTTCCTTGCGCTTGCCGGTCTTCGAGCGGCGGAAGCATTCCCGAATGCAGCCGAGAAACATCCAGCCGGACACGTTGGATTCCGACGTCGGCGTCTGGGCGGCGACCAAGGCCGTTTCACCCGCTCTCGAATCAGGTGCGCGACGTCCCATACCGATCACGAGCAGGCTCACGGCCGTCAGCGCCGCAATCACGCCTAACAGTTTCACCCGCCGCAGAAGACACGACCGATGGACAGACTGGACGAGACGATCCGAGAAATCGGGCGGCAGGCTCCGCTCTTCCGAAAATGTCTTCAGACGTCGACTGAAGGCAGAATCAAATTCATCTTCCGTCATACTTCCTTCTTTCTGTTTTTCTTCTCCCGCGTCAAAACCGACAACAGGATTTTTCGCGCCGTAAAGAGACGCGACTTCACCGTACCCTGCGGTACGGCAAGGACTTCTGCGATCTGTTCGACCGAGAGGTCCTTGAAATATTTCAGCACCACCACGTCGCGAATCTGCGACGGCAACTCGTCCAAAGCCGCCTGAACCTCGTCGTCCGTCGCCGAATCGACGATCTGCGAGCCGACGTGTTCGACCTCCACCGGCGGCAAGTCGAGCGCCGAACCCATGTAGACAAGATTCAGTCGATTCTTGCGAACGTCCATCCGCCAATAATTGAGCATAATGGTGTAGAGCCAGCTGAAGAAATCGCCCGACGGCTGGTACTGCCCGATCTTCCGAATGGACTGGTTGAACGTACGGAAGACCAGGTCTTCCGCGAGCGGGGCATCTTGGCACAACAAAAACGCCGCGCCAAACAACCGGTCTCCATATTCGGAGACAAGCCGCTTGGCGCCGCATTCTTTGTCGTTCTTGATCGCCTGCCAGACTTCCATGCGCGCGCATTCTACCTTCTATTAGGGTAAATGCCCAAATGCGCACAGAGGTTCAGACGGCCTTCACATTTTTTCGATTCTTTACCACACGTCGATTTCGGCGACGGACATCCGATCGTTCACCGGCAGCGCATGCTCCGCGACAAAGCGGAAATAGCGCGCCTTGACGGGCTTCGCAAACGGCACGCGACGCGCCGTGCGATTCTTGACGATGTCGGGGAAATCCCCCTTCCCCGCCAGCGTCCAGTTCTTTCCGTCGCACGAGACGTAGAAAGAGCACTTGTCCGTCACGCCGTCGCTACAGTCCTTCGCGCGCGGCACATACACGAAACCGTTCATCGTACGCACGATGCCGCAATCCACCGTCAGACTCTGCGGCGGCGGCAACGGCTTACGCACATCGAAGGGCATGGGATGCGAATGCCACAGCGTGCCGAGATTGCCGTCGATCGCGTCCTTGCCGTTTCCCGGCTCGGTACAGCTTTCGGCGACGACCTTCCACAGGCCCTTCGTTCCCGGCTCGACGTACTGCCGCGGCGTCTGTCCGTTCAGCGCGACACGCGCAACGAGATCCGACACATCGCCCGCTGCACGCGGCGGACACGCCACCGTCACGAGTTCTTTCCCACGATAGAACTTGAACGTCTTGACCTCCGGTGCGAGGAAGTGCACGAAGAGCGTATCGCCCTTCCGCGTCGTCACCACGTCCTTGTTCAAGCTCACGCCACCGGCCTGCGTACCATAGATGGAATCGCCGTTCTTGTCGAACCACTTGCCGATGCCCTCGAAGACGTCGACCGCCCGGCGCGGGATGCGTCCCGAGCCGTCCGGACCGATGTTCAGAAGGAGGTTCGAGCCACGCGAAGCCGCCCGCACGATGAGCGCCACCGACTCTTCGGGCGTCAGGAAGGACTCCTCTCCGATGCGATAGCCCCACACATTGCGCTGGATGACATCGCACTGCTCGACCGGACGATCCGTCAGCAGCGGCTGGTTGCGCGAGAACAGCGTACCTTCACCCGGCAGATCACGCTCGAAGAGCTGGATGTCCTCCTTCGGACGCGGCGCGCGGTGGTTGTTGTTCGCAACGAGCGCATGGCGAGAATGGATGAGATCGAAGATGTCATCGAACTGCCAGTCGAACGTTCCGCCGCGGTCTTTGTCGAGATGGTCCCACTCGCCGTCGAACCAGATGTTGATCGGATGGTAGTTGTCGAGCAGTTCGACGATCTGCCCCATCATGTAACGCTTATAGGAGGGATAGTCGCCCTTGATGCCCACGAGATTGCCCGGCCGGCGCAGATAGGAGCGTCCGGGCGTGTAGTCGGGACGATGCCAATCCAGCAGCGAATAGTAGAGCGAGAGTTCCACGCCTTCAGCCTTGAGCGCCTCGGCGAGTTCGCCCAGAATGTCCCGCTTGAACGGCGTCGCGGAAATGTTGTAGGTATCCACCTTCGACGGCCAGAGGGCGAATCCGTCGTGATGGCGTGCGGTGATCGTCACGTACTTCGCACCCGAACGGCGGATGATGCGCGCCCATTCGCGTGCATCGTACTTGGAAGGATAGAATCCGTCCACCATGCGCTCATACGCTTCGCGGTCAAGGCGACCCTGGTGCAGATACCATTCGCCCTGCGCATAGTTCGCATAGATTCCCCACACGATGAACACGCCGTAGCGATGCGCGGCAAACCGTTCGCGCGCCGCCAGATTCCACGCCGCCGGCTGGTAGGCCGGCTTCGCCGTCTCGGCAGCCGCCAAGGTCGTCGACAACAACAGGGTGGGCAACGCCACACGCCATACGTTCTTCATCATACGCACTCTCCTTTTAGACGGTTCAAACGCTGAACTTGCTGGACGACTCGGCACGATCAAGGCGTGTCAGGACGGTTTGCAGGTCCTCGAAGGTATAAGGTTTGCCGAGATAGTCGCTGAAACCCTCGGCCTGCCAGTCGCGGCTATCCGCCGCATCCACCGTAACGGCCACAATCGGAATGGTGGCGAACCCGGGCGACTGACGCAGGAACGAGACGAGGCTGATGCCGTCGATATCCGGCATGTGGACATCTGTGAAGATGACATCCGGACAATCGCCGTCCGGCAACACGTTCAACGCCTCGTAGCCATTCGTGGCAACAAGCGTGCGGACGAATCCCGCGCGTCGAAGTTGACGCTCGAGAATCATCCGCGACATCGGCTCGTCCTCGACGAGCAAGGCACTCTTCGATTTGGATTCCATGGTTGAACTCTTGTGGGAGTCATTGTACCACAAAATCGTCAGGAGAGGAAGTCTAGAAAAACGGGTCTCTATTTATCAGTGTGACCCCGAGGGCGCTTTCGGCGCACGCGTAATGCCCGTGCGATTGCCGTATTCGCGCCGCTGTACGTCCATTGGACGCATATCGAGCTTGAGCGCCTCGACGGCAGCCTTCGGACGATCCCCGGGCTCCTGCGCCCGCCGTTCGACATATTCACGTCCGCGCACCGCGTTCTTCGGCAAGCCGATGTCTTCCGGAAGATCCGCCGGATCGGCGATGCCTACCGTGACGAACACGATGATTTCCTTCTGAACCTTCCCGCGGCTCTTCCAACCGAAGAGCTTGTTGCCGATCCACGGAATGTCGCGCAAATAGGGGATGCCCGAATCGATGTCCCCTTCTTCTGTCTTCGAGAGGCCACCGATGACCGCCGTCGAACCGTCCTTCATCGTGAACTGCGTAGTCAGACACTTGTACTTGATGATCGGGTACGTACCATACGGTGCATCGGTACCGCCCGTGATGGTGTAGAAACCGTTCGGCGTCACATCCGTGTCGAGTTCGCTGATGGAGGGTACGATCTCGACGCTGATGAGACCGTCCGGCGAAATGCGCGGCTTGACCGTGAGCGTAATTCCCCAGGAGAAGAACGCCGACTTCGCAAAAAGCTTGTCTTCGCCCGGGATCACTTCGAGTTTCGCATCGCTCTTCGTATAGCCCGACTGCGTGTCGTGCTGCGACGTGAGCGTGATGTTCGGATACTTCGTCGTCATATCGACGAGCGCCTCGCGTCCATTTGAAACGATCACTTTCGGATTCGAGAAGATGCGCGCGTCTTCAAGTTTTTCAAACGCGCTCATCGCGATCGAGAAGTCGTCCGCCGACAACTGTCCCGAGAACGCCCGCGCATTGCGCCACCCCATGTCGGGCGTGTGGTTGTTCTGGTCGGTAATCTTCTCGGGATTCACAAGTTCGCTCAATGCGAAGTCTTTTGAAGTCACCGACTGTGACGAAGACGAATTGGACGACGTCCCGTCATTCGACATCGTCGACGATGACGAAGTCTCTTTGATGACACCGTACTTGCCAAGGCGCCCGTTGTTGTACTCGATGCCCGCACTGACATCCCGCACTGACGCGCCCCAGCTCTCAAGCTGATTCCACTGGACGCCGAGTTTGTGGAGGGACTGGTTGGAGAGTTCGATGAAACGCGCTTCGATGTAGATCTGCGGTACCGCCTTGTCGACGGCCTTGATGATCTTCTCGCAGTCGACGAGCACGCGTTCAGGTGCCGTCACCACCACCGTGTTCGCCCCGGGGAATGCCGTCGCGACCGGCTTGATGATTTTGCCGTCCGTTCCCTTGATTCCATAGGAATCGTTGAAGAGTTTCGCCAGATCTTCAACCGCCGCATGATTCAGCAGGAAGGACCGTGTGAACAGCGGATCGACGAGCTTGTCTTCCTTGATGAAATGGATGTCGCCCGTCGATTCAACCCGGAACCCGCGCGAATTGAGAATGCTCGTCATGGCCTGCAGCCACGGCACATGGCGTAACGACACCGAAACACGCTGCTGCAGGTTCGTGGACTCGGCATAGATGATGTTCGCGCCCGTGGTCTTGCGGAATTGGCGCAAGATGTCCGAGAGCGGTGCATCATCGGAGACAATGTCCACCAAGGCGGTCTCGTCGACCTTCAGGAACTTGGCCGCGATTTCCGTTCCCGTCGCATGCGCAGCCGGATCGACCGGTACCTTGATCGACTGCCCCGGATTCGAAAGCGTGACAATCTGCTTCGTCGTCTCGTCATCCACTGTTTCAATCGCGAGTTCATCCGTCACTTCCGCAGGCTTCGGTGCGTCGACGACTTTCTTCTCAACAGGTTTGGGCACGTCTACGACCTTCTTCTCAACGGGCTTCGGCGCATCGACAACTTTCTTCTCGACGGGCTTCGGTGTATCGACCGCTTTCTTCTCGACGGGCTTCGGCGCATCGACTGCTTTCTTCTCAACAGGTTTCGGTGCGTCAACAGCTTTCTTCTCAACAGGCTTCGGCGCCGCCGCAGGTGCAGGAGAATCAAGCAACGATTCAAGAAGCGCATTCTCCTGCGATTCTGCAACAAAGGCTCCGAACACGAGGACGGAGGCAACAAGAGGCATTCCGATGGTTTTCATTTTCTTTTTCCCTTCTTCTTAATCTCAGATTCCGAAATGGCACGTACGCGGACAAGCGTAATGGACTTCGATCCTTCCACACGACGGAGACGCCAAATATAGCGGATGCCGTCCTGGGTAATGCTGACCTGGTCGTTCTCCACGTAGATCTCGCCGTTGATGCTGACCGAAGCCCGCACATGACCTGCGGCATCTGTCACCGAGGCCGGGTTGCCGATGCGAAGCAGACGTCGGGCACGAACCCAGGCGTCGTCCTGCGATGTCGCCGGCACCTGTGGCTTCACCGGCACGGCGACGGACTTGGCTTTTTCGAGTGCGAGCTCGGCGGCCCGACGCGCCTCCTCGGCGGCGAGCCGTTCCTCTTCGGCCTTCTTGGCCGTCGCTTCGGCCTCCAGCGTTTTCGCATCCTTGACAACGCGGGCCTCGGGTGAAATCACTTCGCGAACGCCTTCATAGCCATCAGGCCAGAACGGATTCCGCACGCCGGCCGGTTCCTCGGCACCGATGCACGCGACAGCTTCCACCAACAGGATCATCATCATCAAGCCAATGCGGTGTTTCATTTCGCGCCTCCCTTCGCGGGTGCGGGTGCAGGTGTTGCTGCGGGAACGGTACGCGAAAGAGCGCCTTTCGTCGGCCATTCAAACACGAGTGTCGCATATTGTACGGACGGATCCTTCTGCGTCTTGATAGACATTGCCTGCAACGACACATACGGCAGCAGCTTCTCGACACGCAGGACAAACGAGGCAATGGACGCATAGCTGCCGCGACAGACGACACGAATCGGCTGGCGCGCATAGAGTTGAAGCGGTGTCGGCTTCGGCAACGGCAGAGCACGAGACGGAAGTTCCGTGTAGTCCGAAAGTTTCAATCCCACATCCGCCGCCAATGGATCCAGCACCGATTTCGCCCGCATCGACCACGACCCCAGGAGCGGCGTCAGCAATGCGTTCAAATAAGGCTCGCGCGCCTTCTCGAGCGCGGTCCTTTTTTCACGCGCCGGATGCGAGTCTCGCAAATCGCACTGGACCTTTGTCTGCTGTTCAAGCAGTGCGCTCAATTCCTTTTGACGACGCTTCACGGCATCCTCCGTCGTCCGCACGCCGAACTGATAGATCAAGACTGCCAGCAGAAAGAATCCGCACGACCAAAGGTAGGCGCGTTGAGCGGAGGTCATCTCCTTTTTCGCAGAACCCGTCTTCATTTTGCGAACCTCCTCTCCTGCATACGGTATTCGACGTCGAATGTGAGCAGGTGTCCGCTCGACTCGCCCCCGGCGGTCTCCTGCGTGAACGACCGGATGTGCGGACTCGACTCCGCACCCGTACCACCCACCACAAGCCAGTCGGCAAACGGTTTCTGCGCAAGCGTCTCCATAAACGCCGTAACTGGTGCCGCCTTGGGGGTGCGCCCCGTCAAGCGAAGGACCACCCGTTCCGTCTCGTTCGTCGGCCCCAGAAGCGCCGGCAGTTTGGGATTGAGCGGATTCTTCAACTGCTGGGGCGTGGCTTCGGGAATGGTCAGTGTCGTCAGCTGGACATGCTCGGGCACCGTCTCCGCCAAGCGGGCGAGAAAACCTCCATAGGTGCGACGTCCGTTTTCATAGAACTTCAATTGGTCGAGTTCCGCCTGCAGTTCGCGTACGCGCGTGAGATCGTCCACCGCGCCCGAATGCGCCGTCTTCGTACCCGCCAGGTTCGCATTCAGCGTGCGGATCTGTCCACGTACAAGTTCAAGCCGTGTAAACACCAGGCTCCACCACACGCCCATGAAGACGCAGAGCAGCAAGCCAAGGATCGGCAACATCACCCTCAACCGAACGGGCGAGGACGAGAACTTCTCGTCTTCACGCAGTAGATTCAAATGGAGATGCGGACTCTTCATCAGTTACCCTCCATCGCGGCGAGGGCCGCACCAACAGCGCCGAGAAACACCTGGGACGCCACGGGCACAAGAAGGTCCGACGCCACATCGCCCTTCGCATTCGCGAGCATTCCCTCGAACACGCCCGGTGAAATGAACGGGAGCCCGAGGACTTCCTGGGCGAACAGACTCCAGAACGCCGCGCCGGAAGGAAGTCCCATCAGAAACACGTGTTTCACATGGACCTCATGACGTTGCGCGAGATAGTCAAGCAACAACTTGAGCTGCTGAAGAACCGGCCGCATGATCGGTTCAAGCGCAGGCGTCGGATCGACAAGTCCTTCCTCGAGGAACGAGTCGACAATCTCGTCTTCCACGCCAAGCGAGATCCGCACCTGCTCGTGGAGGACCTGGCTACCGACGCCGCCGGGACACTCCCGAAACAACACGACCTCGCCTTCACGATAGGCCGCGAAGAAAATTGTCCGTCGCAGGACGAACACCGCCACGGCCGTACCATTCGCCGCGAGGAATTCCGGTTGTACCGCGAGTGCGGAAAGAATCGCCGCAGGGACCGTCTGAACAGAACACGCGGTCGGACGTCGTCCCTCAGGCAGAAGCCGCGCAAGCCACAGAACCTGGTACTCCGGCAGGCCGGTCTGCAAGACAAACGGCGCTTCGGCCAACGGTCCCATCACCGAGCGCATGCCATTGCGTGAAACAGGCTCGAACGGCAGGGGCTTCTCGAAATCATCCGTTGTCGCAGCCTTTGCCGCGTCGTCCTGCCCTTCCGCTTCCGGACGGCGGATGCCGAGTTTTTTCTTCGGCGCCGCAGCGCCAGGCGAAAGCCACTCGCCCGCGAGGGCGTCGTCGGTTGTCTGACGGATGAACAGATTCGGCGAAACAACGGCCAGCGCCGCCTGCGCGGCCTGAAACGACACGGGGAGTTCCCAGGTCGTCTTGTTTTTCAGCTCCTCCCACGACTTCGGCAAATAGCCCGGCGGTTGCACGAAACCGACCGCCTGGATGTGTATGCCGTCTTTGCGGCGCTGAAGACGAACCGCCGGACATCCCCGCGGATCATCATCTCCCAACACGACACCGACGACATCGCCCGGTCCCTGGCGATGTCCGCCCGAACCACCCGCCTTCTTTTCCCACGGGAGTGCGACGTCGATTGTCTTGTCCTTTGTCAGTTGCAGTTTCATCAAATGGAAGTTAGCAAAAAGTATGCCATACGAAGTCGAAAAACTGAATGGATGACACATCGCCGCAGGCCCGTCTAACCCCGTGTAAACTTTTCAACTTTCCATCTTTTCAACTTCCTCAAGATGCGCTATACTATCGCCATGTCTGACGAAAACAATGTCGATGAAGTCGCACGGCGCCTTGCGCTTGCCGAAATACAGGTTGAACGTTCCAAAATGGTTATGGATTCCCTCGCGGGATTCTGTCATGCGCTGGGACAGCCCGCCACCGTTCTGCTCAACGGCATCGAGCTCTTGAAGATGATCAACACCGCGGAGAATCCCGAGCAGCAGAAGACGATTCTCGACATCTGCTACGATGCAGTGATTGAAATCCGCGGGATTCTCGCAGAGATGAAGAAGCGTCGCGAATATGTTGCGGAATCCTATCTCGCGAGCGACGACAAAGCCGGCACGATGATTTCACTGCAGGAGTGGCACAAGAAGGCACCGCCGACCTGCAATGGGAAGGAAACAACGCCATGAATCTAAGCCTCAAACGCAAGGATCTGATTCGTCTCGCCATCTGTCTCGGAATCGTCCAGATGGCATTCTATTATCTAGCCGGCATCACGGCGGGCCAGGGGACCATGGCCTGTCCCCAACCGGATACGCTTCTCTATTGCCAAGCCGCCCGGCGCATTGCGGAGGGCCATCCGTTTTCTTTTGCAGCCGGTTCGGCTGTCAGTTCCGGGACAACGTCCATCCTGTATCCCTTTCTATTGGCGATTCCGTATCTATTGGGATTAACGGGCACGCGTCTGCTCCTTGGCGGATTTCTGCTCAACGCGTGCTGCTATCTCGTGTTTCTTGGCGGGTGGACGAGGGCCTTCACCTCTTTCCTCGAACGTGGTCCCGCCCAGCTCCTCGCCACGCTCCTGCTTGCGCTTGCGGCACAGCCGGCCTTCTGTGCCGCGTCGCAAAGCGACATCGGCCTCTGGCTCGCGGCGAGCGGCCTCTTCGCGGGTGCACTTGCCGCGCGGCGACGCAGTATCTATGGGACGCTTCTGATTCTCGGTCCGTGGATTCGTCCGGAAGGCATGGTCGTGATCATTGCATTCGCTCTCATTTTTGCAACTGTTCTCGTCTTCGCGAAACAGACGCGCAAATCGGTTCCATTCTTCTCGCCGAGACGCGACGGTCTCGTACTTGCATTGGCAATCTTGAGCATGGCAGGCGTCTTCGCCTTTAATTGGGCGCTCACGGGACACGCCCAATTCTCCAGTGTCGCCTTCAAGGGCTATTTCAAGCAAATGCCCTTCGCCGATGCGGTTGGACGAACGGCGACCGATTTCCTGAAGATCGCAAAAGCCTACCTCTTCGGACTCGTCCCGATGCCGTCGCTGCGCGACTTCGTCTTTCTGCCGATTCTCTCGTCCTTCTTCATCTGGCTGGGCGTTTTCTTCCATCCCTGGAAAAATCAACGGGCTCTGCCGCTCGCGCTGATGTTGCTGGCGGCATTGGGCGGCATGGCAACGGTCGCTCAAAGCGGATGGGAAGGTACGAACTTCGACCGCTATCTCGTCTGGGCGCTTCCGCTTGTCATCCTTTTCCTCGCCGAGGGTGCCCATCTGTTCGGCACGCGTGCGCGCCTGTCGTTTCCACTTTTACCCGGGTGGGTCTGTCTGCTCTTCGCAATAGGCTGTACCGCAGTGGCCTTCTGCAACTTCCATCAGGCGAATGTGTTGACCGACCTCTCACGCCGTTTTGCCACCGAGGTCAACGCACAACTTCCCAAGACGGCCACCCTCGGTTCGTTCTCATCCGCAGGACTCGTCTACGAAATGGGCGATCGCGCCTACCGTCACCTCTCCGGCATCTATTCGCCCGAATTCTTTGTCAAGACGCCATCTGCGGTTCTCGAGATTCTCAAAACGCATCCGGAACTGCGTTTCGACTATTGGCTGCTCGCGCCCAAAAGTGCGACATCCGATTTCGGAGCCTGGACAGACGACATTTGCGGAAAGAATCTGCTGACGGGTCCCAACGGCCTCGAGGTCCGCAAAGCGAACTGGGATGCATTCGACTCCGCGGTTCAGCCGTACGTCAAGCTGGCAACCAACCTTACGCTCGTCGCGCAGGTCGATGTCGGCGACGAAGCCAGCGAGAGAAGTGCTAAATACGAAATCTTCGACCGCTATGGGCGACATCCAGAAGACGCATTTACGCTGATCGACAAATTGAACGGACGCACGCTCATCGACGCCGGACGGCTGCTTGTCGGCGGCGACACCTTCACCATCCCGTTGCGAGTGAACAAAGAGGCAACCGTCGTCATGCGTACTTATCCCAAACATCAAGTCACCCACGTTCACGGAACTTCGACCTATGAGTTCGCCAATCCGCTTTTACTGAATGTCATCGTCAACGACATCACGCTGCCCCCCGTTTCCGTCGCCTATGCGACCAATGGGTTCTCCGATGTCAGTTTTCAAATTCCGGCACAGGCGATTCAAAAGTCCCCATGCCGCATTTCCGTTCTAGGCGACCACATCTCCTGCGGTTATTGGTTCTATCAGGCCAGGTGACCCGTCCCAAAAGTAACGCGGAACGGTTTCCCCGTTCCGCGTTGCCATAAGATTGACCTTGAGAGAAGATACCGTTTAACGCAAAATGTGATCCGTATGCTCGTCGGCGCACGGGCAAGAAATCGTAATCACACCACCATCGGCCGTGCCGATAACATAATCACCCGTATCATCGGGGCAGTGGAAGTCTGCAACCGGCTTGCGGATGTACTTCGTCGTTTCCGTCCCCACGAGGTCGGCGATCGTCGGAACCGCCAAGGGATTCGCCTGAGTCGTACGCCAACTTTCCGCAGCCGTCTGAAGCTGCTTCATGTTACTCACGCACGCCTGAGAGCGCGCGTCCGACCGATACTTCAGGAAGTTCGGAATCGCGACCGCTGCCAAGATGGCAATGATTGCGACCACGATCATGATCTCAACGAGGGTAAAACCCTGACATCTCTTGCTCATATTCTTTTTCCTTTCACGTCGCAATCGGCACTATGCCGGTCGCAATGATGATTGAGCAAAAGCCATGCCAAACCCCTGCGCGCCTTCATCCAACACGAAGGGCCGAAGCCACTCTGCGAACTCTCTTCTAAGAGAGAAGCATCAAAAGGCTTCGGCCCTGACAAGGCAGTTTGCAGAAACAAGAAGAAACTTCGCAGTTCTGCAAACGAGGAATCCTCAATTCTCGGAAAGTTTGCGGTAGAGGGTCGAGAGATTGACCTTGAGCGTCTCCGCCGCCTTCTCCTTGTCGCCGTTTGTCGTGGAAAGGATGTGTTCGATGTACTCGCGCTCCTTCTGCTTGAGGAAGCTCTTGAGCGACGTGTTCGAAGAGGTGATGCCGGCGCCAAGCGCCACCGAACCAGGCTCCGCCGGAATCTCGGCGGGTTTGTACGAGCGGATCTTCGGCGGCAGCAAATCGGCCGTAATGTCCTCGCCCGGCTGCAGGAAGGTGAGTGCGTGGCGCATGGCATTCTCAAGCTCGCGCACATTCCCCGGCCAGTTGTAGGACGACAATGCGGTCACCGCATCCGCCGCGATGGACGGCAGACGCGTGCCCTTCGGCGTTTCCGTGCGAACGAAATGCAGCGCCAGCGGCAGGATGTCCTCCGTGCGCTCACGGAGCGGCGGAATGTCGATGGTAATGACGGCAAAACGATAGTAGAGGTCGCTGCGGAACGTGCCCTTGACCACCGCCTGTTCAAGGTTCGCGTTCGACGCCGCAATCACCCGTACATCCACCGGCACGTCCTTCGTGCCACCCACACGGCGGATCTCGCGCTCCTGCAGTACGCGCAGCAGCTTCCCCTGCAGCACGAGCGGCATGGACGAAATCTCATCGAGGAACAGCGTTCCGCCGTTGGCCGTTTCAAAAAGTCCTTCCTTGTCGGCATAGGCCCCCGTGAACGCCCCCTTCACATGGCCGAACATCTCGCTTTCAAGCAGGTTCTCCGGCAGGGCTGCGCAGTTCACGGCCACCCAGGGTTTGGAAGCGCGCGGAGAGGTCTGATGGATCGTACGTGCAATCACTTCCTTGCCCGTTCCGGACTCGCCGTTGATCAACACCGTCGCCGCCGTCGGACCCACCTTCTGAATCGTCTCGCACACCTGCATCATCACAGGAGAACTCGCGATGAGATTCTCAAATTGATAGCGCAGCGGATGGTCCGCGCCCAAGGTCGTCGCCGTCGACGCATTGCGCGCGATCTTCTCTTCCGCACGCTTGAGGCACGCCAGCATGTCATCCACACGGAACGGCTTCGTCAGATAGTCGAACACGCCGCTCTTCATCGCATCGATCGCCGTCTCGACACTCGCATACGCCGTCAGGAGAATCACGGGCATCTGCGGTGTGACCTTCTGGATTTCACGGAACAACTGCATTCCATCGACTGGCGACATGCGAAGATCCGTCACAGTGATATCGATTCCACCCTTACGAACAAGGTCAAGGGCGGCGACACCGTCCTGCGCCGTTTGCACGGCGTAGCCATTCGTCTTCAGCAGACTCTGTAGGAGCAGCAGGATGCGCGGCTCATCATCAACGATAAGAATTGTGGACATGATGTTTAATTATACTTGAACGGAGATTAAAAAGCAAGGGGGTTTACATAACCCTACACGTTACGAACTGGCGATAGATCCCAAGTTGAAGATCGGCAGGAACATGGCCAACACGATCGTACCGATGACCACACCAAGAAAAACCATCAAAAACGGTTCCATCAGCGCCGTCAGAGTTGCCAGCATCGCTTCGACTTCTTCGTCGTAGGCGTCCGCCACAGAATCGAGCATTTCTTCGACCTTGCCCGATTTTTCACCCGCCGCCAACATGCGTACCATGAGAATCGGCATGAACGGCTTCCCCTCGAGCGACGGACTGATCTGATTGCCCTGTTCGACTTCCAGACGAGCCGCGAGAATCGACTTTTCCAGGACGGCATTTCCCAACGACCCCGCGACGACTTTGAGCGACTTGAGAATCGGCACACCGGCTGCGACCATCTGCGACAGCAGCCGGCAGAATCGCCCGACGGAAACCTTCTGGTTGAGGATCCCGAACACGGGCAGACGCAGTTTCCATTCATCGTACTTGAGCCGTCCGCGCGTCGTCGACTTCCAACTTCGGAAGAGCGCAATGGCGACACCGATCGCCGGCAGAATCACCCACCACCACGCCTTGACGAACTCTGAAATGTCGACGAGCTTCTGCGTCAACCAGGGAAGTCCCTTGCCGAAATCGCGGAACATGTCCGCAAAAATCGGCACGACGAACTGGATCAATCCACCCGCCAGCAAGAAGGCGATGCAAACGATGACCGTCGGATAAGTCATCGCACTTTTGACCTTGCGCCGCAGACACGAGGCGGATGAAAGGATGCCGCCCAAACGCCGTAGAACGGGCGCAAACTCGCCCGACTGTTCACCGGCCACGACCATATTCACATACATGTCGTCGAAGAACTGCGGGAAGTCGGCCAGTCCATCCGAAAGCGGCGCACCGCTTTCAATGACCGCCCCCAGATGTTCGAGAACCTTGCGAAATTCGGGATTTTCACACTGTTCGGTCAGCGTCTGGATCGCCGACAGAATCGTCATGCCCGCGGCCATCATCGATGCAATCTGCCGTGTGAACGGAATGATTTCATTCTTGGCGATCTTCCGAGCCCCTTTGACTTTAATGCCTTTTCGCTTCACCATATCCCCCCCCGATCATTCGCCGCCTGTCACTTCAAACGCCCCTTCCAGCGAGGTGATGCCCGCGCGTACCTTGCGCATGCCGGCTTCTTTCAACGTCACCATGCCCTCTTCCAGCGCAATCTGCTTGAGCCGATCGACGTTTCCTCCCTTTTCTATCAACGCGCGCACAGCCGATGAAATCGGCAATACTTCCATAAACGCACCGCGTCCCTTGTAACCCGAATTATGGCATTTGGGACATCCCCCGGGTCCATACACCTGAACGCCTTCAAACGGCGCCGGATCGACACGATTCGCCTCCAACAGCTCGAGATTCACCTCGACGGGCTTCTTGCAGACGGGACAAAGCTTGCGGAACAGACGCTGCGCCTGTGCCAAAATCAGCGAACTCGCCAGCAGAAACGGCGGCACCTGCATGTCGATGAGACGTGGAATGACGCCGCAGGCATCGTTCGTATGGAGCGTCGACAATACCAAATGGCCCGTCAACGCTGCTTTCACGGCGATATCCGCCGTTTCATTATCGCGAATTTCGCCCACGAGGACAATGTCGGGGTCCTGGCGCAGAACCGAGCGTAGGATTCCTGCAAACGTCAACCCCTGCGCCACATTCACATGGCATTGGTTCACGCCTTGCAGTTCGTATTCGACCGGATCTTCCGCCGTCACGATATTGACATTCGGCGTATTAAGGTCCTGCAGGCACGAATAGAGCGTCGTCGTCTTGCCCGACCCCGTCGGACCCGTCACCAGGATGATGCCGTGCGGCTGCTCAATGGCGTATTTCATCGCCTTGTACGCGTATTCGTCGAGCCCAAGCGAAGCAAGTCCGGGTGCCAGATTCGCTTTATCGAGAATACGCATCACCACCTTTTCACCGTGGACAGTCGGCAGAATCGACACACGAACATCGACTTCCTTCTTGAGCGCCTTCACCTTGAAGCGTCCGTCCTGCGGCTTGCGCCGCTCGGCGATGTCGAGATTGGACATCACCTTGATGCGCGAAACAACGGCGGCGTGCAACGCTTTCGGTGGCGCCGGACGCTCCACCAATTCACCGTCAATTCGATACCGCAGGCGCGAAACGCGCTCCATGGCCTCAAAATGGATGTCGGATGCCTTCGTCTTCAGCGCCTCGATCATCATCGTATTCACCATGCGGATGACAGGCGCTTCGCCTGCGGTCTCCATCGTGGCATCGATCGTGTCTTCCTTCTCTTCGGCCGAGGTGAATTCAATCTCGGCTTCCTGTCCCTTCATGATGTTTTCCATCGCGAGAGACGGATTGGAGGCATCATCCTGCTGCTTAAGGCGATTGAGCGCCTCCATGACGCTCTTTTCGGACGCGACGCAGTTCCACACGCGTCCACCCGCCGCATGCGCCACCTCCTCCTGCGCCGGCAGATCGAACGGGTCGGCAAAGGCGACAGTGTACCGTCCCGCCAGTTTCGTTATCGGCAGCGCCTTGACACGAATCCAAAAATCAGACGCCTTCCCCATTAGGCAATCTACCGGCGGAACGAAATTTTCCGGCAGAACCAAAGGCGCCAAATTAAGATAAAGTGCCGCCGTTCGCGTAAAAACATCAGGTTCAACGAGATTCCGTTTAACCAAGTAACGTTCGAGCGGCTGTTTCGCAGCCCGCGCATTCTCCACGCAGACCGACAGACGATCACCCGTCAGCACTCCCCGCTTGAGGAGTGCATCAGCGAAACTCGCATACTGGGTACGCGATTTTTTGACGGAAATGAGTGGCATACCAAACTTTATTTAGCAGAAAGTATGCCATTCAAGACTACGGGTCTGTCCCCTTTTGGGGACAGACCCGCTCGAATGATCCGTTGGGGACAGACCATACTCGGATCCTCTGGGGACAGACCCTACTCGAACTTCAATTCACCACCCGACACGATATCCGCATGGCGAATGAACGGCGTCGTCAACGGGCGACCGTTCAGCCAGGCGCGCGTAAAACCGACACCTTGACGACCTTTGACCGAAAACGTCCGACCGTTCGGCAAATGGAAGACAA
Source organism: Kiritimatiellia bacterium (assembly GCA_045641465.1). Classification (GTDB taxonomy): domain Bacteria; phylum Verrucomicrobiota; class Kiritimatiellia; order RFP12; family UBA1067; genus RUG572. The sequence goes on from JAZUGW010000171.1 coordinate 27,762, forward strand.
GCTTCGGCACGCTCGTTCCATGCAGGGCGTAGAGATCCTGACCCGCAATCGGGAAGAACCCGGCCTGAATGAACACATAGAGCGACGCCATTGCGCCGGAATCGTCATCGCCAGGCGGACCCTTCTCCGTGAAACTCGCCTTCATTTTCGCCGCACAGTCGGCCGCAAGGGCCGTATCCCCGACGAAACACCCGAGCCACGGCGTGAGAAACGAGGGTTCATTGCCGAAATCGATGAGCTTGTTGTCGAAGGCGTATTTCAGCCTCTTCGCGAACTTCTCCCGCCCGCCGCAGCGGGTAATGAGTTCTGTAATATCGTGCGGTACGAAGAAGGAATATTCCCATGCCGAACCCTGGTAGAAGTCCTTTCCTTTACGCGGCGGAGTATTCGAAAACCGACCCTGTGCATCCCGCGCACGGATGAAGCCCGAGAAACCGCTCTTCGTATCGACGGCCGTCGCATCCCAGAGATTCGTCCAGTTGCCGCTCCTCCGACGCAAGGCTGCCGCCTCGGCCGTCTTGCCGAGTTTCTCCGCCACCTGTGCGGCGCACCAGTCGTTGTAGGCGAAACCCAAGGTCGCCGTACCGCTCCGGAAGCGTCCGTCATACCCTTCGCGTCGTTCGGTTACCGCCCATCCACGCGTACGGTAGTCCGTCGTACGACGCGCGGCATGCGCCCGCAGCACCTCCCACGCCCCCGCACGGTCGATACCCGGTACGTCCTTCACGATCGCATCGGCAATCACGTTATCCGCCTCGTCGCCCGCCTGGCCCGCCTGGAAGTCCTTGCAGCCGATGAAGGCGACCTCGCACCGTCCATTGTACTTCTGACGCGCCGCGAAGGAATTGACGGTGGCGGCGACGGACTTCGGATCGACGATCGCCATCAGCGGGAAAAGCGTGCGCCACGTATCCCAAAGCGTGTACTGGTCGTCCATCACCATCGCGTCGTCCGGCCAATCGCCGTAGTCCGCCGTGCGGTCGCGCGGCTGGATGAACGTATGGTAGAGATTCGAATAGAACCGACGCCGCGTTTCGGGGTCTGTCCCCTCGATCGTAAGGCACGACAGACGCTCGTCCCAGATGCGTCGCGCACGCAGCGCAAGATCGTCCACCGTCTTACCGCGCACCTCGGCGTCAAACCATGCCTTCGCCCGCTCAACGCTGCGGAAGGACACCGCCAGTCGCACGATCACACATGACCCCTTCGTCTCCTCTTCCGCATAGAAGAACGCCTTGTAGGAAGCGGGATTCCAATTCCCCGAGTAGGTTCCGCCACCTGACACGACAGGGCCTTGGCGGACCAGCGTTGCGTCATTGGAGGCCACCGCGCGACCGATCTTCCGCTTGACATCCCACGCGATGCGTCCCGATTTTCCCTGCGGGAACGTGAACGCATAGACGGCGGCATGCTCGCTCGCCGCGAGCCTGACATCAATGTCCGTCGCCGTAAGGCGCGCATGGAACGAATACGGATGCGTCTCGAGGAATTCAATGGGCGACGGCACATAATCCGCCTCCCCCACGCACGGACGAATGAGAAAGAGTCCATAGCTCGGACAGCTATTTCCCGCGCCATGCGCGTGAATCTGCGAAAATCCGTCCACAGGATCCCCCGGATAGTAGCCGCTCGCTACGGCGCGATGCTTCTTGCCCGTCGGGCTCATCGTATCCGGACTCGGATGAATGCTCCCGTGCGGCAACGACGGCCCAATCAAACAGTTACCGCAGGTATGCCCGATACCATACGTCATGTCCACGAAATCGGACACTCCGGCACACGCCAACAACACACCGCAACTTGCGGCCGCGCCTATCAATCCCTTAAAATCCATTTTCTTTTTCTCCTGGAACCTATTCTAGCAAAACTACGGTCGAGGCACAAGGTCGTAACAAAAGAAACCGCCTCCACCGAAGTGGAAGCGGTTCTTTGATGCGGTCATTCCGCGAATGGAATTACATCATGCCGTCCATGCCGGGCTGGCCGCCATGGTTGCAGTTGCATTCCTTCTTCTCAGGGATGTCCGTGACCATGCAGTCGGTCGTGAGGAGCAGGCCCGCGATGGAGGCCGCGTTCTGGAGAGCCGTACGCGTGACCTTGGCCGGGTCGACGACGCCGCACTTGAGCAGGTCGCCGTACTCGCCCGTACGCACGTTGTAGCCTTCCGAACCCTTCTTGCCCTTGACCGTCGCGATCACGAGCGCCGCTTCCTGGCCGGCGTTGTTCACGAGCTTGCGGAGCGGAGCTTCGATCGCGCGGGCGATGATCGCCGCACCGACCTTCTCGTCGCCCGTGAGTTCGAGCGCCTCGACCGCCTTCTGGCAGCGCAGATACGCCACGCCGCCGCCAGGGACGATGCCCTCTTCGACAGCCGCGCGCGTCGCATGCAGCGCGTCGTCGACACGGTCCTTCTTCTCCTTCATCGCAGCTTCCGTGGCCGCGCCGACCTTGATGATCGCCACGCCGCCCGCGAGCTTCGCGAGGCGCTCCTGGAGCTTCTCGCGATCGTAGTCGCTCGTCGTCTCTTCGATCTGCTTCTTGATGAGCGCAACGCGCGCGGAAATGTCAGCCGACTTGCCCTTGCCCTTGACGATCGTCGTGTTGTCCTTGTCGACCGTGACCTTCGCGGCGCTGCCGAGCTGCTCAAGCGTGACGTTCTCGAGCTTGATGCCGAGGTCTTCGCTGATGAGCTTGCCGCCCGTGAGGATCGCGAGGTCTTCGAGGATCGCCTTGCGGCGGTCGCCAAAACCCGGCGCCTTCACCGCGCACACCTGGAAGGAACCGCGCAGCTTGTTCACGACGAGCGTCGCAAGCGCTTCACCTTCGACGTCTTCCGCGATGATCATCAGCGGCTTGCCCGTCTTGGCCACGCTCTGGAGGAGCGGCAGCATGTCCTGCAGGTTCGAGATCTTCTTCTCGAAGAGGAGGATGTAGGGGTTCTCGAGCACGCACTCCATCTCTTCCGGATCCGTCACGAAGTACGGGGAGAGATAGCCCTTGTCGAACTGCATGCCTTCGACGACGTCGAGCGTGGTCTCAAGGGTCTTCGCCTCTTCAACCGTGATCGTGCCGTCCTTACCGACCTTGTCCATCGCCTCGGAGATGATGTTGCCGATAGCCTCTTCACCATTGGCGGAGAGCGTGGCGACCTGCGCGATCTCTTCCGCGCTCTTCACCTTCTTGGCGAGCTTGGCGATCTGCTCGACGACGGCCTCCGTCGCCTTGTCGATGCCGCGCTTGAGGGCCATCGGATTCGCACCGGCCGTGATGTTCTTCAGGCCTTCACGATACACCGCTTCCGCGAGCAGGGTCGCCGTCGTGGTACCATCGCCTGCGACGTCGTTCGTCTTGGACGCGACTTCACGCACCATCTGCGCACCCATGTTCTCGAAGGGATCCGCAAGCTCGATCTCCTTCGCCACCGTCACACCGTCCTTGGTGATCTGCGGCGAACCGAACTTCTTGTCGAGAATCACGTTACGGCCGGACGGACCGAGCGTGGAGGTGACCGCCGCGGAGAGCTTCTCAACGCCCGCGAGGATTTTCTGACGCGCTTCGGCGTCGAACTTAATCTGCTTTGCCATAGTTAAATCAACCTTTCCTTATTGAAGGGGTTCGGGGAAACCGGGGGTTCCCCGTCCGTTGTCTTACTTTTCAAACACGCCCAGGAGGTCCTCTTCACGGACGAGCTGGAACTTCTTGTCACCGATCTTGACTTCCGTGCCGCCATACTTCGGCAGGAGCACCTCGTCGCCGACCTTAACGTCGAAGGCCAGTTCCTTGTGGTCCTTGTCATACTTCTTGCCGAGGGCCTTGACCGTACCCTTGATCGGCTTTTCCTTCGCGGCGTCCGGAATGTAAATGCCGCCGATCATCTGTTCTTTTTCTTCGACCGGTTCAACAAGCACGCGGTCACCGAGGGGTCTAATGTTCATTTTCTTTTGTTCCTTTTTACTAACTGTTGGAAATTCTACAACCACGATTCAACTTACTTCATCGTGTAGTCGGCATCCACCGCATCGTCGTTGCCGCCCTTCGGCGGTTCCTGATTCGGCGGCGGCGTACCGGCACCCGGATTGAACCCGCCCTGCGGGCCCGCACCCTGCGCACCCTGCTGCGCGTACATCGCCTGGGCGATGGGTTCCATCGCCTTCATCAGGGCCTCTTCCTTCGCCTTGATGGCGGCGACATCCGTACCCTTCAGCGCGTCCTGCAGATCCTTCAGAGCCGTCTCGACCGGCGCCTTCTTGTCGGCAGGCACCTTGTCGCCGTTCTCCTTCAGCGTCTTCTCGACCTGGAAGGCCAGCGACTCGGCCTTGTTGCGCGTCTCGACGTCTTCGTGGCGCTTGGCGTCTTCCGCCGCGTGCATCTCGGCGTCCTTGCGCATCCGCTCGATTTCTTCCTTCGAGAGACCACTCGCCGCCGTGATCGTGATCTTCTGTTCCTTGCCGGTACCAAGATCCTTCGCGCTCACGTTGAGGATGCCGTTCGCATCGATGTCGAATGTGACTTCGATCTGCGGCACGCCACGCGGCGCCGGCGGAATGCCGTCGAGGTTGAAGTTGCCGAGCGACTTGTTGTCGCGCGCCATCTTGCGGTCGCCCTGGAAGATCGAGATCGTCACCGCCGGCTGATTGTCCGCCGCCGTCGAGAACACCTGGCTCTTCTTCGCGGGGATCGTCGTGTTGCGCTCGATCAAAGGCGTCAGCACACCGCCGAGCGTTTCAATGCCCAGCGTGAGCGGCGTCACATCGAGCAGAAGCACGTCCTTCACATCGCCCTTGAGAATGCCGCCCTGAATGGCCGCACCCATCGCCACCACTTCGTCCGGATTCACGCCCTTGTGCGGTTCCTTGCCGAAGAGCTTCTTGGCCTGGTCCTGAATACGCGGCATACGCGTCTGACCACCCACGAGCACCACTTCGTCGACATTCGAAAGTTCCGCGTCGCGCAGGCAGTTCTGGCACGGCACCGTCGTACGCTCGACGAGCCCATCCGTCAACTGCTCCAGCTTCGCCTTCGAAATCGTCGTCGAGAGATGCTTCGGACCCGTCGCATCCGCCGTGATGAACGGCAGCGAGATATCGTACGTCATCGCCGTCGAGAGCGCGCACTTCGCCTTCTCGGCCTCTTCTTTCAGACGCTGCAACGCCATCATGTCCTTCGACAGGTCAATGCCGTTCTCGCGCTGGAAGTCTTCCATCATCCACTTCATGATCGCCTGGTCGAGGTCGTCGCCGCCGAGGTGCGTATCACCGTTCGTCGCCTTCACTTCGAACACGCCGTCGCCAATGTCGAGAATCGAAATATCGAACGTACCGCCACCGAAGTCGTACACGGCGATCTTCTCGTTCGTCTTCTTGTCGAGACCGTACGCGAGCGAAGCCGCCGTCGGCTCGTTCACGATGCGCTTCACATCGAGACCGGCAATGCGGCCCGCGTCCTTCGTGGCCTGACGCTGCGAGTCGTTGAAGTACGCCGGCACCGTGATGACCGCTTCCGTGATCTTTTCGCCGAGGAACGCTTCCGCATCCTCTTTGAGCTTACGAAGGATCATCGCCGAAATCTCCTGCGGACTGTACTGGCGATCGCCCACCTTCACGGCCGCATCGCCATTCGCCGCACGCACCACTTCATACGGCACCATCTTGATTTCGTCCGCCATCTCGTCATAACGACGGCCCATGAAGCGCTTGATCGAATAGATCGTGGACTTCGGATTCGTCACCGCCTGGCGCTTCGCCGCCTGACCGACAAGCGTCTCGCCCGTCTTCGTGAACGCCACGATCGAAGGCGTCGTACGCGCACCTTCCTTGTTCGGGATCACGGTCGCCTGACCGCCTTCCATCACGGCCATGCAGCTATTCGTCGTGCCCAGGTCAATACCAAGAACTTTAGCCATATCTTTTACTCTCTTTCTTTCGTTTTGAAATTGTTGTCGTCAACGCACATCGAGCGCCGACGGCGTATATTTAGCAAACCTCATGCCAAAAATCATAAATCAAAATAAACCGAAGGATACATCATATAATCCAAACTTTGCAAAGACACTCATTTTTATGTCACAAAATGTCACACTCTGTGTCACACATTCGCTCCATCTTGAAAGGGTCTGTCCCCATCCGGAGGGCCACTTATTCACCCCTTTTGAAGGGTCTGTCCCCATCTGGAGTCCATCCTTACCCTTCACTGCGCCAAGTAGCCGCCGTCGACGGGGAGGTTCGTTCCCGTGATGAACGAGGCGGCGTCGCTGAGGAGGAAGCAGATCGAAGCGGCGACCTGTTCGGGCGTACCGAGACCAAGGGGTTGCTTGGCCGCCAGCGCCTCGCGTTTGGCCGTCTCGCCGGGGACAGACCCCACGAGCGCGTCGAAGAGCGGCGTCTGGACATTGGACGGACACACCGCGTTCACACGAATGCCCTTCGGCGCGAGTTCCACCGCGAGCGCGCGTACGGCGGCGCTGATCGCCCCTTTGCTGCCCGCATAGAGCGCACCACCCGCCCAACCCGCCTCGGCGGAAACACTTGAAACCGCCACCGCCGAAAAACCCGGCCGCACGAACGTCTTTTTCGAAAGGCTCTTCATCAGGAGCATGAACGCGAAGTAGTTGACCTGCATCGACTCGACAAGCAGCCGTTCATCCACCACGCCGATCGGCATCGCCCGGCAAATACCCGCCGCATGCACGAACCCGTCGAGCGGGCCCTCCGCCGTCGCTTCTTTCGGCAGCGCCGCAGCAAACGACGCCTCGGCGAGATCACCGGGAATGATGCGATGCGTCTCAGACCGCGCGAGCGCCGCACGCGTCTCCGCCAAGGCGTCCTCCCGCCGTCCCGTCAACACGAGCGTCGCCCCCATGTTCGCCGCCGTCACGGCAACAGCCCGGCCGATGCCGGACGAAGCCCCCGTCACAAGGATGCGCTTTCCTTCAAGATTCATCGCTTCGTTCCTCTCCATCGTTCGATCCCCCTTTTCACTGCGCCGGACAAATGACGATGTCCGCCCGGCGCGCCTCGGGCGTCACGCGCGTGAGCGTGAGTTTCCCTTTCGTAATCGTACCTTCGACCACCGTCTGATAGGGCGCAGACAAACGGAACGTTGCATCCCAGTCCTTCGGCCAGGCCGGCATCAGGAAGATGCGCTTCCCCTCCCACTGAAGGAGCATGGACTGCAGCATGTTCTGGATGTTGCCGCCCGCACACTGGTCCGGACGCCAGTCGAAGTTCGGCTGCCAATAGGTGGGCCAGCGGAATGCCGCATCGCGGTTGTTGACGACACGGTTCACAAGGTGCGTACGCGTTTCATGCGCGAGCCCCAGATACGCCGCGAAGAGTTCATCCTGGTTCCAGCCCCTGTACGTCTTCTGCCGACGCGTCTCGTACGTACGCCGCCCGATCGCCGCCGTGGGCTTTTCAAAGGAACACAGCCGGAACGGGAACACGCAGTAGAGTTCGGGCGTTTCCACATTGCTGTAGCGCCCCCACTTCGCCGCCGGCGTGAAGACGGTCGAATCATCCGCAAGCGTCTTCGTGGGGAGTGGCGGCAGGCGCGCATGGATCTTCGCAAAGAGCGCACGGTCCGCCGCCGAAACAAGGCTCTCCGGCAACGCGAGCAGGCGTTCCGTGACGCGCGTCAATCCCGCCACCTCCGTCATCGGGTTCGTGCAGTCCTGGTACGTTTCAAGCGCCTGCGCAGGCTGCCAATCGTAACGGCCGTCCGCACCCAGTGCGTAGTGCGCGTCGAAGTAGCGCACGTACTCGCGGATGGACGGCAGCGCCTCCGTACGGAACCAGGCGTCGTCGAGCGTAAAGTCGCGATAGTCGAGCGCCATGAGCGAGAGCTCGAGCTGTCCCACCCACTCGTACTTGTGGCACGTCGAATCCTGAAGTTTGTCCTTCCGTTGGGCCCACGGCTTGGTCCCATACGAGCCCACGAAGTGGTCGCCCCACGGCTGCACGCATTCGGGGAAGTAGGCACCTGCATGGTTCAGGTACTTGCGCGTACGGCGCAAATTGAATTCGAGGAGGGAGAAATACAACTTGAAGAGCGGCTGCATCTCCTCGCCATCGCCCGCCACGAGCATCGGATAATACGGGAGGCGCGTATTCTGCCACCAGTAGCCGTGTCCCCACCGCCGGTAGTCGGGATCCCCCTTCTCAACCGTGGTGAAGAGCGAACCGTTGAACCGGATCGGCCACGTACCGCGTCCAGCGCAAGCCGTCACATAGCGCTGCCAATGCCAGGCCTGCTGCACGCGCGTACAGGCCTCGGCCGACGAAACGGCGATGATTCCGTCCATCGTCGCCTTCAGCGTGTCGCCATCAAACGTGAGCAGAATCTCGCCCTGCTCGCTCACCGTGAGCGCAACGGCATGTTCTACGCCCGCCGTGACGGGCTTCGGATGGGAAAGAGTCTGTGCGCCCAGGATGAGCCGCACGTGCCCGTCGTTCAGATCGACGAGGAACCCGTCCCGGCAACCCGGCGTGATGTTGTCGACAAGCCGCTGGTTGCTCTTCGCGTCCGATGTTGTGAACGTGGCCGCAAAGCGAATCAGATTCGTCGTGAAGACATTGTCCGCCGCCGGCTGGATCTGTCCTTTCAACAAAGTACCGCCGCGCGAGTCGCGTGCGTAGGAAAGCGGCAATTTCGGATTGAGCGGAATCGTCACACGCGGCGGCTTGACCTCCTGGTTCGGCGAAAGCGTAATCCAGCTCCGCGCCCAAAAGTCGTCCCATCCCTTTTGATGACGACTGAGCGCCGCCGCTTCGCCCGTGAGCGTCCAGCCGGACGAGGCGAGCAGATCGGCCGTCGCCTGCTGCCACGCCGCGACGCTCGCGCAGGGCTGCAGACACGTCACGGCCGAAACGAAGAGCGACTCATCGCCCTTCCGATCCGTCCGCGTGAGCACGCCGAAAACGCGATTCGAAAGGACATCGGGCTTCCCGAGGTCGCCCGTCGCCTGCCAGGCGTCGTAGTAGCCCATCATCTCCTTCACCGTTTCATTGCGATTCACATGGCACCAACCATCCGGCAGGAGACGATCCGCATTGACTACGAAGGAGATATGCGCGACGGCATGCGAACCCTCGACGAAACGATTGTCCAGCTCCGTCACGCCGCACCTTTTCGTGCCACCTGGATAGAGACGCCAATTGACCACCTTCGCTTGCGCCTTTTCCGCGCCCTCGACATGGCACACGGCAAGCGGCGCATTCCCATGCTGGATGCGGTAGGAAATCTTCACCGGCTTGCCGCCGCATGTCCACCGCGCCGTCAGCACGCCGTCCTTCGTAAAGGTCTGGCGGAAACTTCCCGGCTCGACCGGCCGTTCCGTCACATAGTCGATTTGGCCCACCTTAACGTGGCGCCCCGCCTCGTTCCAGCTGTCCGAACGCTGAAGGACGGAATGGAGCGCACCATCGGCGGAGACCCACGCCAGCGCGCACACTTCGCCGTTGCCCAGCAACATCGCCCCGCGATCGCTGGAGGACGGCGTGTCAAAGCAAAGCGGCTCCGGACCCGGTGCCGCGCCACCTACGACGACGAGACTCGCCGCGACCAATCCCAGGAAAACGCGACGATTCATCGTCATCTCCATCTCCTTACTTCGTCTGCTTCGGCGGTTCCGGTTTCGCCGCCGGCTTCGGTGCATCCATCAGTGCCTGATATTCCGCGGGCTTCGCCGACCCGGTCAAACAGGGCTTCACTTCCGCGAGCTCGCCATTCGTCACGCCCACGAACGGCAGGTTGCCGTTCGGCGGATCGAAGGTGCCCATGAAATATTCACGCTGCGTGTGCTCGTCGATGTCGAGGCGCACGAATTCGTAGGCCTTCGTATCGATCTTGACGACACCGCGCTGGACCAACTCGTAGAAGCGCTGGCAGCGTCCGCATGCCTCGCGCCCGATCGACACGATCACCTTCTTGTTCTTGGCGGCCGCCGCGCGGCACACGTCGCCGAAATCCTTTTCCGCATCGAGATACGGCGGCAACTTGAACACAGCGGGCTTCTTCTGGAGCTCGGCAATTTCCTTGCGGAGCGCTTCATGCGCCGGCGACTGCGCGAACGCGCACATCGTCACAAGCGCCATCGTAGCCAACAGAAAATGTTTCATTTCGTCGTCCCTTCCTTCGGTTCGTTCGTCGTCTTCTGCGCATCGACATCGCCCGCGCCATACTCGCCCTTCGCCGCCTTCTCAGGCGAATCGAGTTCGGTCGGCAGCAGCTTCTTGCCATATTCCGACGCCTTGAGCGGACGCACCCGAATGGCGAGTCCTTCACCCGGGCATCCCGCCTCGCACGCACCGCAGCCACGGCACTTGTCCGCCACGACCACCGGACAATTCACCCCGTTGTGCGATTCAAGCGCCACCGCCTTGTAAGGGCAGTACTCGTCGCACACCGCGCAGTCCGAACGGCCCTCGTCGTCCTTCGGCAGCTTCGACGACTTCCAGGCGATGCACTTCGTGCGGTCGATTTCCGCCAAGCCGATCGGAACCGCATGCTTCTGCAAAAGCGTAAGCGGCTTGAGCGCACCCGTCGGACACACCTGCGTGCACTTCGCGCATTCCTGCGAGCAGTAATCGCTCATATCGTCGGGACAGCCGCTGGCGCCCCGCAAATGAATGACCGGCGAGAAAAGTCCATCAATGCCCGTCTCGCCGAAATCGGGATGAATCAAATGGAACGGACACGCCGTCATGCAGTTGCCGCATCGCGCGCAGAGCGAATTGAAACGCAGCAGGTCCGCACCCGGCGGACGAATCCCCCCGGCCGCATTCGCCCCCACGGCCTTCTTCGTCACCAACGCGGCCGCAGCCACCGGCACCGCCGCCAGCAGCGTACGCCGCGCCATCGCGCCGGACATCACCTTCGGCGCCGTTTCCTTCCCCTGCGCGGCCTTGCGCGCCTTCAGGCGATTGGCGAATTCCATAATCGCCTGCTGAAGTCCGCCCAGCGGACACAGCTTATGGCACCAGATGTTCGGCACGCAGATGCTCGCCAGCAGAATCGCCACGAAGCCGATTCCCGTCACCCCGGCAGTCCACGCGAGCGGCTGACGCCACGCCGCAAAGAAACCATTGAAGATGCAGAGCGGGTCCAGCCAGATCGCGAGCGGATAGCCGAACGCCGCCGACACGACGATCAGAAGCGCCAAAACCTTGTTGATCGCCGGCACGTGCTGCACATTCTTCTTACCCCAGGGATTCAACTTGCCCGCGAGTTCCGCGAGGAATCCCATCGGGCACATCCGCCAGCAGAAGGTCCGTCCCTTGAAGAACGCGAACACCGCCAGCGGAACGCCCAGCAGAATCGTCCACCCCACCCACTGGCGCGCCGCGAGCGCGCCGAAGATGTTCAGGAGCGGACTCAGCCGCGGCAGAACGGCCTGCCATTCCTCCGGCGTTTTCGTACCCACTGGCACGTAGTCCGCCCACGGGAAAGCACAAAGCGCAGCCACCACAAGGATGACGAGACGCAACCAATTCCGCCGCAGCCACTTCATTGTCTCAACTCCTTAGACTTCCACACGCACGATGTCGACCTTCGAAAGGTCCGCACAACCGACACCGAGTTCCTCGGCGATCTTGATGTAACCGACATCCTTCGGCGCCGTGAGGGGCTTGTTCTGGAACTTCATGCCCGCCTTCACAAAGAGCGTCGCCGCATACGCATCGGCCGCCACCGGATCGGTCGCGAAGATGATCTCATGCGGATGCGCCAGCTTGCCCGGCCCGCGCGGACCCTTCTCGAGCAGGATGCGCGTCGCGTCGATGATGATGAGCGAGGCCTTCAGGTAGGTGCTGAAGTCCGCAATGCACTGGTGCAGACCCGCACGATGCCACCACTGGCGCGTACCGTTGTCGACCGCACCCATCCAGTTCTTCATCGAGATCGTCAGGGTCGCGCCGCCATGGTGCTTCGCCACCGGCATGTTGATGAGGCAGTCCGCCTCGACGAGCGCACGCGTCACGCGCGCCTTCTTGCAGACCTTGCCCTTCGGCACTTCGACATCCATGTAGTCATTGCGCTTCGGACGCGTCAGCACGGCCGACGTACCCTTGATCGCGTCGTAGATGCCACACACCGGGAACGTCTTCTTTTCGCTTTCGCACGTGTTCTCCGGGATCAGGATCTGCTTCGCCTTCGCCTTCTCCGCCGCAAGAATCACCGCGCGGATGATATCAGGATGCGTGTTGCCGCCCTGTTCCGGCGTCACCGACCACGCGAGGTTCGGCTTCAGCGCGACCTTGCTGCCCGCCTTGATGAACTTGCCCCAGCCGCCCATCTTCTCCATACCGGCTTCGATCATCTTCGGGATGTCCGTGCCGTGCACCACAACGATTTTCGCCTTTTTCTCTTCGGCCTGCACCGAGGTCGGCACAACCGTCGCAAGCGTACCGGCCGCAACGGCGGTCGCGCTCTTCTTCAAGAAACTACGGCGTTGAATCTTCTCCATGGTATCTCCTTTGTTGCGTTTTGTCGTTTTATAAAAAAGCTTTCTTGCAATCACGCATGGCGCGCATGCACGCTGCCATCGTTCGGCACGGACTGGATCGCCACGAGCAGGTCATGGCTCTCGCCCGGCTTCATTGTATACGCCACGTCGCGCGGCGTCGAACACGGTTCCACGCACACGAACTTCCGCCAGCCGTCCACGCCGAATGCCGCCTCGTCCGCCGCGCTCTCTTCGCCCGGATTCCACACCACGAGCCGCCGATTGCCCCGCGAGACGAGCGCAATGGCCCGGTTGAGACCGTGGTCCATCAGCACATACTCGTACTTCTCGACATCGTAGATCTTGCTGCCGCCCACGCGCACGTCATAGCCGCCCGTCCACACGCGCCCGACCTTCTCGGGTTCGTTCGTGTCGAGGAACGTACAACCGTCGACGCCCAGCACTTCCGTCTTGTCGCGTTCGCGCACGAGGAAGTAGGGATGGAATCCTTCGGTCACGTCAAAGGCGTCCTTGCCCGTGTTCGTCGCGTGCAGCGAAAGCGTCAATTTCATCGAGACCGAAATCTTCAGCTCGAGAGCAAAGTCATGCGGCCAGATCGCGCGCGTCGCCTCGTCGCTCGCGTAGGCAAGCGTCAGCTCCGTCACGTCCTCCGAGTATTCGCTCGCAATCACGCGCCAGCGTCCGTACCGGGCCAGCCCGTGCATCTTCGATCCCTTCGGACCGTTCCCCGCGAACCACGGCCAGCAAATCGGAATGCCGCCGTGGATCTCGCCGCCCGCCGGCTTCGAATCGTAGACGTGCGGCATATAGAGAACAGGCATGTTGCCCGTGGGACGATACGAAAGCGTCGTCGCGCCGAAGAGCGAAATCTCCGCGCTGCCGTACTGGTTCGCCAAGACGGCGATCGGCGCGTCATGCTGCGACGGACGGAACATGATCCGACCCGGCGCGCCATATCGGCGGTTCAGGTCGGCACAATCCGCATTGCACGGCGCTCCGCTCACTTCGCAGCCTCCGCCGGAGCCGCCGGTGCCGCCGCAGCCGGTGCCGCCGGTGCGGCCGCCGCCGGCTTGTCGGCAGGAGCCTTCGCGAACGGACCGTAGTTCATCTTCCAGCAGTACACGCCGCCGCCGATCGCAGCCAGAAGGATCAGCAGCAGGACGGTCTTCAGCACGCCATGCGAGGCGTAGGGATCACGCGCGACAGCCGCGCCCAGCGGCATATTCGCCGGACGCGTGAACGTGCCCGCAAGACCGAGCGAGAATGTGAGCGGACGGTTCACCGCCCAGCCGCACGCATTGAGGATCGCCCCGAGGTCACGCGCACGCAGCTTGAACCACGCCAGGATCATGCTCGGCAGCGACACGAAAAGCACAATGCCAATCACGCCGACGATCACCTTCCAAAGCGGCAGCCCCGCGATCATGCCCATCAGGCCCGCGCACGCAGCGCCCGCCATGCCGACGCCCACGCCGAGCGCCGCCACGCTGGACGCAATCGCCGCGCCATTGGCGCCTGCCGGAGCCGCCGGCGCCGCCGGAGCAGGTGCCGGTGCTGCGACGGTCTCCGTCACCGTCGTTCCCACCTTCGCAATCGCCGCATCCTGCTTGTCGCCGAGGAACTTCTTGCACTGCTCGCTGATCGTACCCGCGATCTTCGCCCACGGGGCCCAGAAAGCCTCGCGCAGCGAAACCTGCGCCTCGACGACCTTCGACACCACCGCGTCCCAGTCCTTGCCTTCGCAATCGTAGAAGAGACCGTTACGACCCGCATAGAGCGACGTCGTGGACCCCGCGGTGATCACCCCGCAGACTTCACGCGTTTCGCCCGTCGCCTTACGCGAAAGCTTCATGTAGAGGAGGCAGCACTTGCTCTTCTCCGCCAGCGCCACATGCGCCGCCTCGTCCGCCACGTGGAAGCAGAGACGGCACTCGCGGCCATCGACCACGAGACGGCCCGTACGGAACACGCTGTCGCGTTCGGCGTCATAGAGGTTGGCCTGGTTGACATAGTTGCACAGCCAGTTCACGAGGTTCGCCGCATAGCGCAGCGCCCGCTCGCAGTCGACGAGACGCGCGTACTCGTCCGCCAGCGCAAGGTCCTTCTTGATGAGGTCGTTGACCTTGGCCTGCATCTTGCCGTCCTTCACGAGCGCCTTGAGCGCCTCATCACCCACACCCGCCACGGACGCACCGGCCTCCGCCGCCAGCCACGCCCCGTACGGCGCGAGCTTGGACTTGATGGTGTCCCATTCGTCACGCGTGATTTCCGTCACTTCGGCCACACCCAGCACCGGTGCCGCCGCGACCTTCGCAAACGTACGGAACTTGCCCAGCCACAGCGGATTCACCCCTGTCGTGAGCGGCACGCTCGGCGTAGGGTCCGCCGCCACGAGCGGCAGATCTTCCGGCGGCGTGAAATACTTGTCGATCGTTTCCTGCACGGCCGCAAACGCCGCATAGGCATCAGCCGTCTTGTCGCCCAGCGGCGACGCCTTCTGCTCGTCGCCCTTCCACGCGAGATAGGCCGCCGCATCCGCGAAGAACGTATCCGCCTTCGCCTGGTCGATGCCGTCGTCGCCACCGCGATCCGCCACGGCGCCTTCCGCCGCAAGGATCTTCGCCACGGCGTCGCTCACCGCCGCCTCGGATGTGGACTTCGGGGTCACGATGCCGTCGCCGTTCAGCGGCTGCGCATTGAAGATGTCCGTTGTACCCGTCACATCCGCAAGCGCGATCGTCTTCGCCTCGGCACGACCCGCGCGCGCAAGGATGCTCTTCAGCGACGCGAGCAGCGCCTTTCCTTCATCCGTTTCATCGTTGACGTTCGCCAGCTCGATCACGTCCTTGCGGTCGAAGAGGAACTGCAAGTCTTTGAAACGCACCTTCATCCAGGCCACCGCCTCGCGCACCTCCGGCACGCGGATGCGGCCATCGCCATCCGTATCGAGCAGCTTCAACGTCGCGGGGTCGAAACGCAGGCCCTCCGTCGAAGCGGAAATGACCGTCCAAAGCTTCTCGTCCAGCTCGCCCAGCGCAGCGAGATCAGCACCGTTTTCGAGCTTCACCTGCACACAACGCGCAGACTTGAAAAACTTCCAGTTGTACATTCGTGTATCTTTCTTTTGAGGTTCAGAAGAGTTTGGTGAGCATTATATCATAAACCGCGTCCACGCGCAATGTCGCTTCGGACAGGCCTTCGTCCTCATCCCCTGTCATACGGAGTCCCCGTCCGTACCAGTTTGTTCAATCCAAGAGCCATTTTACGCACCCCGACATGTTTCAACTTGCCCTTGGGCGGTTTCGAAAGATCTAGCCTGACGTTCGAATGCTGTTTTTCACGAATCATCTTTTGGCGGCGCCGCAATTCTTCACGCCGCTGTCGACGCGCCCGAAGAAACGAAGAAACAAGAAATGGCGACAAGATCGCCAACATAAAAACAATCCCAACCAACATGAATGTACCAAACCCCAAGTCAGGTACGACCGTGGAAGCCGTAAAAGGCAAAACAGAGAGAGTCTCGGCAAGAATCATTTCAGTACCTCCTCATCAACCGCGTCCTTGTGCATTGCCTTGACAAGCGCGTGGGACAAAGCATCGGAAAACACCGAATAGACCTCGCTTCCAGACATCGGACTATAGGACGGCGTTCCCCAACTAAAATATCTGCGCGCGACCGCCGCCCCCTTCAGGACCTCTTCACGCGCATCCGGCCCCTTTCGACGAACGACGACATTGACCCTTAGACTGTAGTAGACTGTCGGACGCTGCCATACCCCGTCGGTCACATACTCCTGCCCGGCGATTTCAATGCTGATCACTCCGGGGCCCGGATGTTCGGACGTTCCTGTGGGACTATCCTTGAAAAGCTTTGTCTTCTCAATCGTCTCGTCAGCCACACGAGCCAGTTCGTCGTCTCGCCAAGTCTCCCCCACGTGCTTGATCATAAAGATCGGATCAACATCTATGAAATGGTTTTTCGACCAATTCGACAAATCGACAAAGAGCGCTTTGTTTCTGTCCACCCCGAAAGAGATCCGCTCAATCCGAAAATTCCGGTAGGTACAGGAAGGACCCGTCTCCACCACCTTCTCGGACGCCTTTTCAGGCAGTTCTTCCGGAGCGGTTGAACATCCCGCCAACAGGACGAACAATCCGACGATGAGTTCTCGAACCAGCATGCGCGCTCGCTCCTTTTAGTTGCCGGCGGCGCGAAGCGTCTCTTCGGCTAACTTGTCGACGGTCCAGAACGTATCGGGGCCGCTCAGCGGCGAACGCTGTTCAACCCAGTTGAGTTCCCACGCCCGCAGATCCACCTTCTCGCCCGTCTCTCGTTGACGACGCAACAGTTTCAACCGCGGCAGATAGTAGTCCTTCACCAAGCCGCTCCACACGCGCGCGGCATAGTCTCCCAACCGCGGCGCCCACACGGTGATGATGCGGCGGATGTCGGTTTCGTAGAAATCCGCCAACGCCTGCTCGCCGTTCGCCGCCGCACGCGCCCGCGCCAGCGTGACCCGCAGATCGTGCGTCGGATGCCCCCGCAGCACGGCGTCGATGCCTTCGAGCAAATGGAACGCCCGATCCTGGTTCTGCGCCCCTCCCTTCGCCAGCAGCACTTCCGCCAGATGCCCCGCCACATGCGCCGTCTCCACCGCGTAGTCGCGCTGGAAAATCGGATTCGCCCCCGCCTTCGGCGCCAGTTCGCGCAACGCCGCCAACACGGCCAGGTGCTCCTTCAGAAGCGTGGCATTGCCGGCGAAGCTCGCGCGCTGCCAATTGAACGTCTTCGCGTGGACATCTTCAATGGCGCAACCGTAGAAGCTCTTGAGCTGCCGCCGCCAGTATTCGGCCGTCGTCGCGCCGTCAAGCCCCCACCGTCCCTGCGTGTAGTTCGCCAACCACGCCGTGAGGTCGAGCGGCTGGTCGCGCCAGCCCGCCGAGGACATCAACTCGAAGATGACATCTTCCACTTCGATCGCCTCCGTCATCGTGCCGTATGCGAAGAGACTGCCGCGATTCGCACTCGCCAGCGCCGCGAGGTGTCCGTTCGCATAGAACTCCAGATCACCACCCGGCAGCGTATTCCCGCCATAGTCAGGAATCGTGCACCAGGCCCAACGCCGCCCTTCGAACGCATTGAACAGATCCCAATGCCAGGCATAACGCCCCCGATGCCGATTGAAGGCATCCACGCACATCTCGATCACCAGCATCTTGTCCGCCGGCACCGGCTCGAGGAAGGCCTTGACGAGGTCTTTCGTCCACACCCCGCGGCCATTGAAGAAGATCCAGTCCTGAAACGCCAGCATCGCATCGGGGTTCACGTCGTGAATCGACGCGTACATGTTGCGCATGCTGTCGGAAAGCCCCTTGCGCATCGCCTCGGGGCCGTCTTTACGCCACGGCATCGCGTGGGACATCTCGATGAAGCTGTCGCAGAGATAGCACGCACCTTTGCCGAATTCCTTTTCCCACTCTCGCGTGATCGCACGACCGATCTCCGCGAAGAGCGCCTGGTCCGGATGCAGAAACCACGTATGGAACCCGACCCACTCGAGCTGGGACATCTTCGCATCCGGATGAAGCCGTCTAATGCCCGCCGGCACGATGCCTGCGAAGCCCTGCAGAATCGGTTCCATGCCGAGCGCACGCATCCGATCGTTGACCGCGTGCTGCAGCTTGAGTTCACGCGCGCGCCACACGGGCGGCAACCGGCTGGGCTTGCCTGCAATGCACCCCATCCGCGAGAAGCCCAGGTAGGCCGGACCCGCGAACGACGCCTCGATCTCCTCCTGCGTCAAGCCCATCTGCCGCCACACGCGTTCGGCAATCGCCTCGTACGCGATCACCGCAATCGGAAAATCGAAACCGTGCAGCGCCATCCAGTCGATTTCCTGCATCCAGCGCGCCTCGTCCCAGAACGCCGTCGAGTACGAGGCCGTGCAGGGCTGCGTATAGACGTGCCGCCGGAACGGCGACACCACGCGCAGGTCCGGCGCGGACTTCTCCCACATCGCCTTGTCGAACCGGTTTCCGCTCCACGAACAGATGCCCGCGCCCTTCCGCCGCACGTCTTCGTAGAACGCCTTCGCCAGCGTCGCCCCGTTCGAGGCGCGCAGGACGCGTCCGCCCTGTGCAATTTCAAAGACAGGCAATCCGCCCGGTGCGTACGGAATGATCTCCAGCTTGAGCGCCTGCGCCACCTCCGCGCCCGCAAAGCGCGCAATCACACCGCGCGCCGTGGCGATCTGCGCCGCCGGATCGCACACGGCCGGCGCCGCATCGACTGCCGGACCACGCATCTGCTGCGGCTGCAATGTGAGATCGCGCACGCCGTAGCCGAACTTTGCGTTGTCCACCACCAGCGCCATCTCCTGTCCGTTGAACGAGCCATCCGCATTGACAAAACGGTAAACGCCAATGGACGGCTGATGCGGCACCACATAGCGTCCCGCCACAGCACGTCCCCACACGCCGCCGGCACCTTCGGTCAGTTCCAGCACGATGCATTTGAGATGGTAGTTATCCGAATACTGCATTTCCAGCCGCAGCTTCGACGGTCGACCGTCCTGTGTCGCAAGCACCGTCGGATGGTACCCCGTCATCGAGCTCGGGAACATGCATTTCCCCAGCGCGACGCCGCTCACGCGGTTCGTCTGCACGTCCGCCAGATTCGCGTTCGCCAGCACGAGCGCCGGCTTGTCGATCGGCACCACCGCCGCACCGGCCATCCACGCGCCCATCGCAAAGACACCCAACACCAATTGCATCTTGTTTTTCATCATCGGACTCCTTTACAAGCAAACAAAATCTACATTTCACTCCACCCACACGGCGTGGGCACCGAGAATACCCGAAAGTTCGGGATGGTCTGACACGGCGAATCGCACCTTGCCCCACGGCGTATAGACGTGACGCCAGACATAGTCCTCCGCCGCCGCGACCAGCGCCGTAAAGCGCGAGGCCCCACCCGTGTAGACGACCGCCTCGACGTCATACGCGTGAACGAGGGAGAGCGTCCCCACCCCGAGCGCACGCGCGACGACATCGAACAACTCGCGCGCGCGAGGTTCGCCCCGCGACCAGTCCGCCTCGAAACGACGGTAGTCGTAAGTCGGATCGCCCGTCAGCGCCTTCAGCGCCGAGGTGCCCACGTAGGACTCAAAACAGCCGCAGCCACCGCACGGACAATCCCTCCCGTCCATCTTCACGGGAATGTGTCCATTGAGAAGGCCAAACGAATTATGCCGCCCGCGCGGCAGCCGCCCGTCGAGCATGACGGCGGTTCCCACGCCCGTGCCCAGCGTCACCGCCACCGCGTCGCGTTCCCCGCGCGCGCATCCGAACGTCACCTCGCCCAGCAAGGCCGCCCGTGCGTCGTTGAGGACGCGCAACTCGAGTCCGAAGGTCTCGCGCGACCACGCCCGCAAATCGAAATTCGCCAACCCCGCGTGCGAACCGACAATCTGCGTCACGCATCCCGCCGCCTCGTCGACAAGTCCCGGCGTTGAAAGACCAAGTCCCCGCCAATTCCCCGGCAACGCCTCCAGATAGGCGCGAATCCGCCGCGCCAGCTCGGCACGCGTCGTCGCAAAATCAGGCGCAGACGGGAAGACGACGCTTTCGCCGACCTTCCCGTCCTCGACGATCGCAACCTTGGTGCGCGTACCGCCCATGTCGACGCAAATCGTTTTCATCGGTTCACCCGGCTAATCGCACCGAAAAGGCACCTGAAGACCTAGCGGGCACGAACAAGCGCCGCGGCCTCGGCCGCCAGCTTCTCGATCGTCGCCCAGTCGCCGGCCGCCAGCGCGTCCTTCGGCACGAGCCACGTACCGCCGCAGCAGACGATTTCCGGCACCGCCAGATACTCGCCCACGTTCGCGAGCTTCACGCCGCCCGTCGGCATGAACTGCACGCCGGTGAAACGGAACGCGCCGAGGAAGTTCTTGATCATCTTCACACCGCCGGCCGCTTCGGCCGGGAAGAACTTTACAAGCTTGATGCCCGCCGTGAGCGCCTGCGACAGTTCGCTCGCCGTCGCAATGCCCGGGATCATCATCAGGTCCAGTTCCTTCGCCGCGTTCACCACCACGGGATCGAATCCCGGCGCCACGCCGAAGACCGCCCCCGCCTCCTTCGCCTCTTTCACCATCTGCGGCGTGAGCAGCGTGCCTGCGCCCACAATGGCCTCGGGCACCGCCGCGCGGATCGCGCGAATCGCCCCCGCCGCCGCCTTCGTGCGGAACGTCACCTCGAGTACCGGCAAACCGCCTTTCACAAGCGCCTGCGCGAGCGGCACCGCCTGCGCTTCATCTTCAATCACGATCACCGGCACGATGCCGGCCTTCCTCAATGTCTCGATCATTTTCACTCCTCGCTCATTTTGCATCGATCTGGTCGAACGTCTCCACCACGATCGCGGGCGGTATGCCCGTATACTTTTCAAGATCCGCCGGCGTCGTTTCGCCGGACAGCACACAGACGAAATCGACGCCTGCATTGTCCGCAATCGCCTTGTCCGTATAGAGCCGGTCGCCCACACACGCGACTTCCTCCGGCTTGAACTGCGCCAACACGGGTGCCAGCAACGAGGGGGACGGCTTCCCGAACACGTGGCTCGGCTTCATCCCGTTCGTCGCCTCAAGGAACTTCAGCATCCCGCCCACATCGGGGATCGGACCCTCTTCGCTCGGACAGCACGTATCCGGATGCGTCGCCACAAAGTCGATCGGCCCGCACGCGGAAAGGTCCTTCAACCCCGCCGCCGCATTGCCGCCGTTGCGCATGTTCCACAACGCCGTGAGCTTCCGCAGCTTCTCGTAGGTGAGCTCCTTGTCATACGTGAGCGCCATCAAATCGTTCTTCTCGGGATCGTAGCCGATCGTCACCCCCGCATCCGCGAGCTGCGCGCGCAAATGCGCCGTCACGGCTTCGCTCGCAACGAGATAGACGCTTTTGCAACCCTTCTCGCGGATGTACGCCTCAAGCGTGATGAGCGGCGTGAGGATCTGTTCGGGACGCACCGGAATCGCCGCTCCCGAAATCTTCTTCATGTACTCGGCCGGCGTCTTCGAGGTGTTGTTCGTCAAGTAGAAGAACGAGAAACGCCCGCTACGCGTCGAAGCAATCACGAAGTCGACGGCCGGAACGATCGGATTCGGGCCCATGAACAGCGTCCCGTCCAGATCGCACACGAACGCCTTTTTCTTCGTGATGTCGAACGTGCTCATCAGTTCTCCTTGACAGACCCCTTCAACACCGCGATGAACGCGCTCTGCGGCACGTTCACGTGGCCGAACTCCTTCATACGGGCCTTGCCGCGCTTCTGCTTTTCCAGCACCTTCATCTTACGCGTCACGTCGCCGCCATAGAGCTTCGCCAACACGTCCTTGCGGAACGGACGGATATCCTCGCGCGCGATGATCTCGCGTCCGATCGCCGCCTGCACGGGGATCTTGAACATGTGCGGCGGAATCGTATCCGCCAGCGCCTTGCACATCTGAATGCCACGCGCACGCGCCTTCTCGCGATGGACCATCGTCGCAAAGGCGTCCACCTGCTCGGAATTGAGCAGAATGTCCATCCGCACGATGTCGCTCGTCTGATAGCCCGCCGGCTCGTAGTCCATCGACGCATACCCGTGCGACACGCTCTTGAGCGTATCGTGGAAGTCGATGAGAATTTCGTTGAGCGGCAACGTGCAGTGCAGCATCACGCGCCGACCGTCCACCGTCTCAGTGCCTTCCAGTACGCCGCGGCGGTCCAGCACGATGCGCATCACATCGCCGATCGTGTCGGACGGCGTAATGATGCGCGCCTTGAGGATCGGCTCGGCAATGGACTCGAACGTGCTCGGCTCCGGCATCTGCAGCGGGTTGTCGAGTTCCTTCACCGTACCGTCCTTCATCGTGATCTTGTAGACGACGCCCGGCGTGGTGGAGATGATGTCGAGATTGAATTCGCGGCGCAGACGCTCCTGCACGATCTCCATATGCAGCAATCCCAGGAATCCGCAGCGGAAACCGAAACCGAGCGCGATCGAACTTTCGTGATGGAACGAAAACGCGGAATCGTTGAGATGCAGTTTTTCAAGTCCCTGACGCACCTTTTCAAATTCGTCCGTGGACATCGGATAGATGCCGCAGAACACGGTCGGACGCAACTCCTTGAAACCGGGCAGCGGCTCTTCGCTGCCGAGTTTCGCCGTCGTCACCGTATCGCCGATCTTGATTTCGCTCGGATCTTTCACGGTGCCCACGAGGTAGCCCGTCTGGCCCGCCTCGAGTTTCGCCGTCGGCTTTTTCGTCGGCGAGAAGATGCCGACCTCGTGCAGGGTGGTCGTCACGCCCGAACCCATGAACTTGACCGTATCGCCGCTCTTCACCGTGCCGTCCACGATCCGCACGTAGGTGATCACACCGCGATATTCGTCGAACACCGAGTCGAACACCAGCGCGCGCAGCGGCGCATCGACGCCGCGCGTCTTGGGCGGTGGAATGCGCTTGACGATCGCCTCGAGCACATCGGGGCAGCCCACACCCGTCTTCGCCGAAACGAGCAGCGGCTCGTCCATCGGGATCGCCAGAATGTCCTCGACCTGCTGCGAAACACCCGGCACATCCGCTCCCGGCAAATCGACCTTGTTCAACACCGGCACGATCTCGAGCTGCGCGTCCTGCGCGAAATAGGTGTTCGCCACCGTCTGCGCCTCCACGCCTTGCGCGGCGTCGACGACGAGAATCGCGCCTTCGCACGCGCCCATCGAACGACTCACCTCGTAGGCAAAGTCGACATGTCCAGGCGTGTCGATCAGATTGAAAAGATACTGTTGGCCGTCTTTCGCATGATACATCATCGAGACAGGATGGCTCTTGATCGTAATGCCACGTTCGCGTTCAAGATCCATCGCGTCCAGCGTCTGCTCCTTGAGCTCGCGCAACGGCACGGCCTTGGTCAATTCGAGAATGCGGTCCGAAAGCGTCGTCTTCCCGTGGTCGACGTGCGCGATGATGCAAAAATTGCGGATATTGTCGAGTGTCTTCTCCATAGGCAAGGAATTATATCAAAAATCCCGCCTACTGGATAGAGCAATGTCATCATGGAGACGACTAAAAATCGACCATTCCGGCTTCGAGACTGGCACGATGAAGCGCCTTGTCGGCGTAGGGATCGTCCGAGGCCGTCAGTTCTGCCGGAGTATAGCCGCTGCGAATGCGGTGCAAGACGACATGGCGCGCTGAAGGATCGACGGAGAAATCAAGCCGGAACATCCGCACGGAAAAGACGCCTGTCGTCTCACTTGTCCGTGCGACACGCTTGCGCGATGTATCAAACGGTTCGCCCGCAAGCTGCAGAGTCGCAGTCGCCAGCAGATCCGGTCCGCCCGCGTCGCGAATGAACGCCGCCGCCGCTGCAAACGCAGGCTCGGCATCGACCGTCCAATGGTCCTGCGCCTCCACCCAGCCCGCGCGTGCGGACGGAAACGCATCCGCCGCCGGGATGTAGGGCTTGATGTCGAGAATCGGCGTTCCCTCCAGGAGATCCGCTTCGTCCACCGTGAGCACACGCCCCTTCACACCCAGCAGACGCACGCAGGAAAGTCCAAGAGGATTCGGACGGTACGGCGCGCGCGACGCAAACACGCCGACACGCGCCTTGCCGGGGGCCGTCACGGGCGGATGGGCTGTTGGACGCCACGTGCCGACGTTGCGATCAAACGCGAACACAAGCCAGATGCGTTCGAAACCGTCGAGGTCACGCAGGGCCGTCTCGAAGTTGTGTCCCGCGACGAGTTCGACCCGCCCCGCGCCCCCGGCGAATACGCCTTGCCGCGGCGCCTCGTACTTTCGCACGGCTCCACCGTGGAAAAAACCTATTGGCTCAAATTCCATCAGACACCATCATTCAGACGTGAATCAGGATTTGAAGTCGAAAACGGCCTTGACGGTCATTGACTCGTCCTTGGCCGTCAGACACGTCATCGTGTAGGAGTCTCCGCCCGGCGCCACATTAAACACGACGTGTGTCCCTTCCCAGGTAGGTTTTGGAGCCTTAGCCGTCCAAGGATATTTGCCCGTTCCGTCGGGTTTGCGCGCGAGATTCGGCAAGAACCCTGGGAAGTACATGTGCGAACGGCCACTCGCCTCCAGATTCGCCATCGTATCGTCCGTACAATGCCGTTGATGCCAGATGCTCGCGACATAACACTGCGCATCGAGCGCCTTCGCCAAAGAGGACGACATCGAATGGTGCCCGTGGTGATTGAGCTTCGCGACGTTCACCTGCGGAAGAATCTTGGCGAGATCGTCCTCGAAACAGAAGAGACGCCCGTCGGTCGGACGTTTCCACGTGAATGAAAGATCACCCGCCGTGTAGTAGCGGAACTTGCCATAGGTGAACAGCGTACCAAGGCTCATCGCATTTTCGCCGAGCACCTTCGGATGCGTGCGAAGGACCTCCGCGGCAAGATCGGTCGTCTGACGGGTAACGGGCGAACAGATGCGCCCATTGGCCGCAAAGTTAAAAGCCGAAAAACCCTTAACGGGGTGAGCCGTCCGCTGGACGATCTGATCGGACGAGCCGAGCTTGAACTTTTCGATCTTGAGTCCATCGCGTTTCTGGAGATACAGATAGAGCGACTTCATCAGGCCGAGCGACCCGCCATCGATGTTGTCGGGAATTCGGGTGGGATCGGCATAATCCGGCCAACCGCGATCAATCGCCGTCTTGAAGTGAAGCAGCTCCGCCGCACGCGCAAAACCGGAAAGCCGATAGTCCGGATTGCGGCCTTTTGTAACACCTGCGGGCGAACGGCTGCACCCCGTGTGATCGTTGTGGAAATGAGACAGAAGCATGTAGTCCACCTGATCGCCATGAGGATTGACACGCATCACGTAGCGGGCGACCCATTCGCCAGGGAACCGTTGAGCCGACGGCAACACGGGCACCTGGGCCCTGTGGCGCGGACCGACACGGAAATCACCGCAGTCCAGCAACATAGTTGTGCCATCGGGGAAAATCAGGAACTGTTGTTCGCCAAGCCCCGTGTAAATGAAATGCGACTGGAATTCGCCAGGGTGCCATCCACCCCAAGTCTGCCCCACCGCCGGATGGGCCAAAGCCTCAGACCAACGCAACGCCCAGGACCCGGCGAACGCACCCGCCGTTCCACAAATAAAATCTCTTCTATTCAACATTTAACTTTTCTCCAGCAAATCAAACAGAAAACACCAAAAACGCCCCCGAACCGAAGCCCACGGACCGAAGCCCCGAGCCGAAGCCCCGAACCGAAGCCCCGAGCCGAAGCCCCGAGCCGAAAGTCAAGAGAAGTATACCCGTCACCCAACCACTTGTCAATTGTTTTCCATTCCATTTCTCCACCTAGCCTTCTCGTCCCAAATTCGCTCCCTTCAACCGAGTCCATATTCCTAGCCCAACCACCCAACTCTAAAACCAAGCGTTGGCCCCCCCGCACACACCAATACCCCGTCCCACGCCGAATTCTCACCCTCACACCTATCGAGAACTCGCCGTGGGACCGATCTCTGCGAGGATTCCCGCCGGACGGCCCGACACCACAAGAACTCGGCGTGGGACCATCTGCCGAGGCGGGATCACATCTGGGAAGCAGCACCATCCGTCCCACGCCGAATTCTCACCCTCACACCCATCGAGAACTCGCCGTGGAACCGGCCTCTGCGAGGATTCCCGCCGGACGGCTCGACACCATAAGAACTCGCCATGGGACCGCCCGCCACAGATGCGAGAACTCGGCGTGGGACATTCCAACAGGGTGGAATAGGGATGGAAGTTTTGCCGGAATCAGTGGAGAGGAGAGAAAGGGCGACTTCGTTTTCGGCCTTTATCTAAAGGGGGAAATGCCTCTACGACCCTTTCGAAAAATCTTGACATTTTCTTGACAATTGATTTCTTGCGGAATCAGGAAGCTGTATGGTATGCTAGTCGACGACAGGACACGACAGAAATCAGACGAAACAATGACAAATCGAATTTCCATATACTTGGCGGAGAACGGAGTCAAGACCCATGTTTTTGGCGACGACAATCCAGACGGGGAGAAATACCTCGCCTGGTTTGATCGTACTGTTCTCAGATTGGATTCAGACGAGTACCGCCGTGCATTCTGGCGAGAAGTCAACCGGACAGGCCACACGATCGGCCATGTGCCGAGGACTCTTGAGGGTTTTCTTAGAGAACACACCTGCAGCCGGAACGGGGAACTCGGACTCCTTTTCGCCATCGGTTGCCTGACTGCCGCATGCTATGGATTCTGGATCATCCGCCGCGCCATCAACCTACATCTCCGACGCTGCCGAAGAGGCCAACACTACCTCAACGAACGTAACCGTCGGCGTTCGCTCGCCGCCGAGCGTCGGCGAGTGTCCACCCTTCGCCGGACCGCAAATGACAAGCCCACAACCGAACAGATCCGCGAAGCCTACCAACATGCCCACGACTCGCCCGTACACGCCCTGCGGCTCGGCGCTTTGTTGCAGGACCTCGAATGCTATGTCGACAACCACCCGTTCGTCAATCCCCGAACCGGCCTAATCACCGGACGGGCGGGCGGGATCCGACGTTATCTCCAACGCGAAGCCCCCGACCTCTTCGACCACTACAAGACATTGATGAACTACAAGGCACGTGCCAAGAAGTACCGTCAGGCCTGCCAGGCAATCGACCCCATTCCAGTCGATGCGCTCCTCCCTCTCGAAACCCCTCCCTCCAATTCCAACGACATCAAGGGAACGAGACATCCTGTCTTCCCGCAACGCCCCGAACTCGTCGACCCTGTATCGTTGACCGAATGGATGAATGTTCACGGTAATACAGACTTTGTCCGCGGTCTGAGCTGGAAACGCGAAGCGGCAGAACGGACCTACAGTTCTTGGAACACACTCCAGAAGGAATCGCTGTCGCTCGCAGAAAACATCCTGTCCTTTGGAGATGGCTCCCTGGTGGCACTTGACGCCGCCATCGCATTACAAATCGATCCCGCCTGCGTACCCGAGGCCTTGCCTGAAGCGCCTCGGCCACAGAACAACACACGGCAAACCGGCCCCTCACATCGGAGACACCCAAGAAAAACCATTCACATCTCGCGGCGTGTCCGGGACTGGATCATCCGACACCGATCTCTTCTGAGAATTCGGCATGGGGCGGACGGGAGGACCCAATGAGAACTCGCGTGAGACGGGCGAAGGAACCCTGTGTGAATTCGGAGTGGGACGGGCGAAGGAACCCTGTGAGAATTCGACGTGGGGCGGATGGGGGCCCCTATGAGAATTCGGCGTGGGACGGGTGGAGGAACTCGATGGAATCGGGTGGAGTGATGGGGG
>JAZUGW010000172.1:0-28125 GCA_045641465.1 Kiritimatiellia bacterium
GTCACGAACGACTTCGCCAGCGCGACCGACTTCGGCATCTACACGAACCGCCTCGTGCGTCGCGGCGGCGTCGCCTACATCACCGGTCGACCGGCCGCGCCGCAGCTGACGGCGAAGCTGCGGGGACTCCCCGACTGGGTGCCGGTCAGATGGCGCGGCACGCTGAGAAGCGAACGGACGGAGCGGGAGAATTGGGACAACCGCGACTATGCCCCGACCAACACGGCGGGTGATGTCGCTTTCGACATGACGGCGTGGATGAACGAGCTCGTCGGCGGGGAGTTCACGCTGGCGGTGCAGGCGACGAACGCGCCGGCGGCGAACACGGCCTTCTGCATCCGGGGCAAGAACCCCCGCGACGGCGCGGCCCTGGACCGTCTCGTCTCGGACGTCGACGAGGAGTTCCGCTCGTTCGCCTGGCGCATCGCGCAACACGAGACGCGGCAGTGGTCGCGGCGCGGGATCTATCTGTTCAACCAGTTCAACTCAACCGGAGGGGATCTCAGAGAGACACCGAATCGGGGAAAACCAGATGGATGGGGAATTGGGCAGATCGACCGGTCGAGAAACACGACAGGCCCTACCAACACTTTCACCGTGGAGGTCTACAACTGGAAGACGAACATCGTTTCGATGAACACTGTCCTCCGAGCCAAAAGGCAGGATTATGATCGCTTGATTGGTTATTTCCGAGGCTCGTATGGTGATCTGCCTAATTGGTGCGAGCCGAATGTGACGACAAATCTGGGCGGGCGGATCGTTACCGCGCGGGAGTGGGGGATTATGACATGTTACAACGGACGTGGTGGGTGTCCCCAGAAAACGGTAGGCAGGCACACGTTTTTGTGTCCAGTTGAGTTCGTTCCGGAAACTGGCAGATGGATTCTGCACAAAAATACCAATGATTATGTTACTGTCATGATGACTAATGTCATACAACGAACAACGGAGTACTAAAAATGAAAAAGTGGTTGAGTCTCTTGATGTTGGTTTTTATGGGTGCGTTGTCGGTACACGCCGACAGCAGGGAAGATTTCATGGCTGACTTTGTCAAGGGGGATAGTTTCTACCAGAACAATGCTTCACGGGAGGAATTTTTCAACTTGACGGCGTTTTTCTTTGATTTCAACGGGGACGGTGTTGAGGAGGCACTTGTATCTGAACTCCAAGACACAGATGGTTGGGAATGGGAACCCCTTTATCGAAACAGGAAGGGAAAGGTGGAGATTGGTGGTCCTCATGAAAAAGTATGGAAGGATCCGGTTGCGTATATTCGCGGTTGGGGGCGTCTGTTCTACCGAGCCGATTTTGCAGGGGGATTCAGTTCCATTCTTGGAAGGCAGATAGAAATTACCTACAGTGTGTCGGAGAAGCCACCGGACTTACGCCAAGTGTCTTGTCGGCGTGGAGACGCCGTGATCAAGATGAACGACCGGGGGTATCTCATTCTGCATGAACTACCGAACGAGATTGACGACATCATCGGTAATCCCGGTTTTGAAAAACTTGAGCGGTCGTTTTGGGAGAACTACCATGGGCGCGAGATGAAGCGAGTGCCGTGGGGCGGCGAATGGCGTGGCTACAAGCCGATTCCCGCCGAGCAGCTACAACCGTTGGGCAGCATTGTCCAACCGCCCGGTTTTGATTCGTTCGTGCGACGGTACCGCGCGGAGGTGAAGAGTCGCCTGAACGCGACGAGCGACGTCACCGTTCTAGCAGTCTTCCATGATGTCGACAATGACGGGGATGTGGACGCATATGTTACGTCTTCGGTCGAGCGCACTGAAGGGGATCGCTACCGATGGCACCTCTATCTGAACGGGAAAGACGGATTTATCCGTGCAACGCACCGGATTTCGAAGCGTGTGCGAAAATTTGATGACGCGGCCTTTGTCGAAACGGAGGAAGTGGTTCCGTGCACGGCGTTCCACCGGGTCATCCGCTACGAACGCTTGCCCATGCTGGTGGTTCTTGAAAAGGTCGGGAAACGGTTGCATACGCGCGGCTTCATGAAATACGTGACCGAGGAGGAGCGGCGCACCCAGCCGCATGTCGGGTCGGCGCTTTATGACAAGAAGAAGGGTGAAGCCTATCACGAATGGTGCGAGGATGTGAACGCACGCCTGGGTTATATCCATCCGCTCGATCTACGCGAGCTTGTTGATGACTTTTCCTTCTTTCGCCTTGAACGTCTTCCTTGCAAGGAATTCCTCGGAGTGGATACGTTCCTGGTCCCGTCAAGTGGTGGCAAGGGAAAATAGAGAGACAATACTTCGCGGATGCGTACGTCGGCTGTGCCTGGCTGTGCGGGGAGGTGTCTCCTTCACGAATCTGCAGCCGAGATGAAGGAGATACGAAGGATTATGAAAATCATGATGTTGCGTAGTGCATTGTTTTGTGCCATCTTGGCGAAGGCCATTCTGCCGGTATCTGGTGGGACAGTTCCAACCCTGGCGGAAAAACGGGTTGTCGAGACTCTGTGGTCGGCGACCAATTATTGGCAAATCTCCGAGATCGATTTCAGAAATTGTTGTGCGACGGGGCTTTTCGCGTTAGTCAAGTAGAAATAGCCGAGTTATCACATGTGCTTAAGGTCGATGGTACAGATTGAAATTAGACGTCAAGGAATTGTGTCCGCCACTGCGAAGTATGGTATAATATGCGGCATGAAACCGATTTGTACCGATAACCCGACCTATGCCTACCTCGTTCGCGAGGGGTGCTTGTATGTGGACAAGACCGACATCCTGCTGGAGCTGATTCGCGCCAGTGGATCGTCGCAGTTCTTCCTGTCGCGTCCGCGCCGCTTCGGCAAGTCGCTGATGATCTCGGTACTGAAAGACATCTTCGAGGGGCGCAAGGAGCTCTTCGCCGATACGTTCATCGGTCGTAGCGACTATGACTTCCCGTCCTATCCCGTCATCCACCTCGATCTCTCGCGCGTTGTCGCCTCGACCCCCGAACAACTCAATGCCCGTCTCAATGACGTTCTCCAGTTGATGTCGGATGCCGTCGGCTCTCCTTTCGATGCGGCGAAGATGCCCGCGTCGAACTTCGAGCAGCTCATCACGCACCTTGTCTCCACCTCTAAGCAGAAGCAGGTCGTCATTCTCATCGACGAATACGATGCGCCGGTGAACGGGTTCATCAACGATCCCGAGAAGATGCTCGCGTTCCGCGACGTGATGCACCAGTTCTTCCTTGTCGTGAAGGCGCGCGTCGCCGACATCCGCTTCCTGATGGCGACCGGCGTGACGCGTTTCACGAAGATCTCGCTCTTCTCGTGCCTCAACAATCCGACGGACCTCACGATGGATGCGCGCGCGGCCCGGCTCTGCGGCTATACGCCGGAGGAGATGGAGACGTTCCTACACGACAACATCCAGGATTATGCCGATGCGAAGGGCTGGACCTATCAGGAGACCTTCCAAAAACTGCTTGACTGGTACGACTCGTATCGATTCTCGCCCGATTGCGACGTGCGCGTGTGCAATCCCGTTTCGCTCGGCAAGGCACTCGTCACGCACGTGCTGATGAATTACTGGGAGTCGACGGGCCTTGCTTCAAGCGCGGTGATGAGAATCCGTGCGAACCGCGAGATCATCTCGGACTGGAACGGCATGGAGGTTGAACGCACGAAGCTTGAGTCCGCCGGTGAACCGGATGTCCCGCTTCTCGCGCTTCTCTTCCAGACGGGCTATCTGACGATCCAGGATGCCTACGACGATGGCATCGTGTCGCTGAAAGTGCCGAACTACGAGGTACTGGATTCGATCAACCAGGGATCGATGTCGCAATGGCTGCCCGAGATGGGGAACATCGACACCGTCGCGGAGGCGAAGCGTACGCGCCGCACGTTGCTCGCGAAGGGAATGGACTTCATTCTCGAGAAGTCGCTGCTCGCATGCTACTCGCGTATTCCGCACGAGTGGGGGTGCAAGGACGAGGCGGAGGCGAAGCGTTTCTTCCAGCTCTACTGCCACTTCCTCGGTGCGAAGATCAAGGGTGAGCACGAGAGCCACCTCGGCCGGGCGGACGCCGTGCTTGAACTGCCGAACGGCGTCTACCTCTTCGAGTTCAAGTACGCGAAGTCGTCCGAGGAGGCCCTGAAGCAGATCGACGAACGCGGCTATGCCGATGCCTACAAGGACGATCTGCGTCCCGTGTGGAAGATCGGCTGCAACTACAATCCCGAGACACGCAACCTCGACAAGCCCGCGATAGTCCGCGCTTGAACAGGCGCGTCGCGACTTCCGGCCTCTTGTTGTGTGTCGCGGAGCGATTAGCGTTCTTACCGCGATCGCCAGAATTGGAATCCTTGACTTGTCGTTTTACGTTGTGTTATAATGAAAATGGTTTATGTCAAATGAAGTTGAGGTTCTGATGAAAGCGAAGATTTTTTTGGGTTTGTTCCTGACGATGGCGGTTTGCCTGTCGAGCGCGGGGGCGGATGCGAAACCGTCGAAACCGGTCGACGTTGCCGTGTACTATTTCGGCAACTACCATGTCGATCCGCGCAACGAGGCCCACCACGGGAAGGGCTGGACGGAGTGGGAGTACGTGAAGGGGGCGAAGCCGCGTTTTGAGGGGCATCGCCAGCCGAAGGTGCCGCTGTGGGGCTATCTCGATGAGGCGAACCCGAAGGACATGGCGAAGAAGATCGACGCGGCGGCGGATCATGGCGTCGATGCGTTCATCTTCGACTGGTATTGGTACAACGGACCGTTCCTGAACCGTACGATCGACGAAGGTCTCAAGGGCGCGGCGAACCGCAACCGCATCAAGTACGCGCTCATGTGGGCGAATTGCGAATGGAAGTCGCTGAAACCGGCCCGTCCGCACAAGCCGAATCCGGTCCTCTATCCGGGCGGGGTGACGCCGGAGGAGTTTGACCAGGTCTGTGACCACGTGATCGAGCGCTATTTCAAGGACCCGAACTACTGGAAGATCGACGGCTGCCCGTATTTCTCGATCTACGATCTCAAGATGCTCGGGAGCAAGCTGGGCGGGTTCGAGGGGACGAAGGCGGCATTCGGTCGCTTTCGGGCGAAGGTGAAGGCTGCGGGTTTCCCTGGCCTCCACCTCGCGATCGTCTATTGGGGCGACATGAGAATGGCGGGTGGCCCGGCAAATTCCGCCGAACGGGTGAAGCAGCTCGGTTTCGATTCTGCCACCTCCTACGTGTGGATACATCATGTGGGCCTGCACGGACTGAAGACGGATTACGATGTTGTCGGCGGCAAATATATGGCGATATGGGGTCGGTTCGCGAAGGAACTGGCGATGCCGTATTGGCCGAACTTGTCCATGGGTTGGGATCCGAGTCCGCGGACGGATCAGACCTGCGCCTGGACGCCTCGTGGCGGCTACTATCCCTTCAGCGGTGTGATCGTGAACAACACGCCCGCGAATTTCCGCAAGGCGGCCGAATGCATCAAGGCACGGCTGGACGCCGATCCCCGCTTGCCGCGTATCGTGACGGTGAACGCCTGGAACGAATGGACGGAAAGCAGTTACCTCGAGCCGGACAAGGAAACGGGGTTCGCGTATCTCGAAGCGATCCGTGACGTGTTCGGTCCGACCGGAAAATAATTGTCATTTGAAAAGGGAGGAAAGAAATGAAAAAGAAGAACTGGCTGATTTTCGCAGGGTGTTTTCTTGCGTGTGCGGCGAGGATGGTTCTTGCGGGGCCGAATCTGCTCGTAAACGGGGATTTCGAATCGGAGGCGTTCAGCGGTACGGACACATTCGCATATCGCGTACCGGCGGGATGGACGGCGGGCGGCGAGCCCGTCCAGGTGGGCAGCAGCGGCGCGAACAATGTCTTTCTCTCCAAAACCAGTTTGGGGTATGGTACGCGCGGGTGCTTCATGCAGTCGTACAAATCGTCGGCGCAGAGTCTTCGCCAGACGTTTACGGTGCCGCAGACGGGCCTCTATCGCGTTTCCTTCGACTATGCAGCGCGCTATGGAACGAACCAAACCGGCGTGCCGGCGCGTTTCTGGATTACGAAGGACGATGAAACGGTGGTGGAGCGGGCGTTCAAGCCGAATGCCCACTTGCCGATTCGCTCCATTATGACGAATGTCGTGCTGACGGCCGGCGTCCATACATTCAACCTTGAACAGGAGGAGATGGAGACCGACCAGTCGAATGTCTACGATAACTTCGTCGTTGCGGCGGTAGACGAGAACCTGCTCGTGAACGGGGATTTCGAGCTGAGTCCGTGCGAGGACGCGAATGGCCAGTATACCTATGGTGCGCCCGGTCCGGGTTGGAATTATTCGGGAGCCGTCGTCGTGGGCCGTCCCACAGGCCAGTGGGGGTATAACGGCCTTGCGGGCGTCGGAACGAAGCTCGGCGGCCTTCAAACATCTCCGGCGCTCAGCGATGCGATCCTTTTCCAGACGTTCACCGTGGCGACGGCCGGTGTCTATCGACTCTCCTTCGATTATGCCAGCCGTTTGGCGAAGTTTACCGGTGGATCGTTCCAAGTTCAAATCCAGACGGACAACGTGGTGCGTCCGCTTGCCGAATTCAAGCCGGTGGCGGAGGCGCCGTTGCAGCACTTTGTGAAAGACGTCTACCTCGCCGCCGGCGAGCAGACGCTGCGGTTCTGGATGCCGCCCGCGACGGCCGATTGCGGTAACATCGTGGACAACGCCAGGATCATCCCCGTGGGCGGGGCGACGTGCTATTGGACGGGCGCCGTTGACGGCGACGTGACGAAGCCCGCCAACTGGACGACGATTACTGTGGCCGGCGAGACGGTTGCGGCGGTGCCGGATGCGACGGCGAGCGTGGTCGTGCGTGGAAGCGACGTCAATTTGCAGATCCCCGCAGGGACGGCGTTCGCCTGCGCGCGATTCCTCGTGGAAGATGCGACGCTGGGGGCGGATTGCGATTGGCGCGGCCTTGGCGTGGTGCCGGAACTGGACGGAACGACGCTGGATTTAGCGGGACATGTGCTCACGCTCACGGGCCTCTCGGGGAAGGGTACGGTGCGCGACAGCTTCGGCGGCGAGACGATGGGCGAGCTGCAGTTCGATGTTGCCGCCGATGCCTTCTGCAAGGTCGACGCCATCAACCTTTCCGGCTTCCTTCGCCTGGTCAAGCGCGGGGGCGGTATGCTCACGTTTACCGGTGAACAGAACCAGACGGGCGGGACGGTGCTCGAGGCGGGTTCCTTGAACGACACGCTCGCCAGCGATTTCGATTGGAGCGGACTCCTCGCCCATCGGTGGAGCTTCACGAACGGGTCGCTCGTGGACGCGGTGGACGGTAGGACGGCAACGGTGAATGGCACCATCTCCTACACGGCGGATGAAGTCGTTTTCCCGGGCGGCGAAAGGAATTCGGGTTCGCTCAACCTCGGCGCCAATGTGTTGCCGCCTGAAAGCGCGGGTGTGACGATCGAGATCTGGGGCCGTCTGCTCGCGTTCCAGCCGTGGGCACGAATCATTGAAGTCTGCGGAGGAACGGACGATGAATTTCTGATGATGTCCTGGGCCGAGACGACCTTCCCCTCGGAGCGTGTCCACATGAAGAAAGACGGAATCTCGATTTGGTGGAGCAATACGCTTCGTCCCTTCGAAATCGGGGAACGGTATTATGTTTCTCTTTCGTTGACCCCGAACGACCAGGGGCTCGGCGGATGCCATCTGGTGTGGTCGAAGCGAAGCGCCGCGACGGGAGTCTGCCTCGCGCGTGGTTCGGGAAACTTCCCGCTGCGGAGCATCCAGGAGCTTTCGCAGGAGATATTCGCTTTGGGATGGTCGAGCGGGAGCGACGGGGATGCGCCGGCGGCCTACGACGAAGTGCGTGTGTGGCGGACGGTTCTGAGCGAGGACCAGCTGGCGGCGGATGCCGTACATGGCCCGAATGAAAACACCTTTGCCATGCGTGCCATGATCGGCGAGCGAGCCTTCGCTTCGCTTGAGGCGGCGATGGAGGTGTCCGAAGCGTATGACGTGGTGACGCTGCGTGCGCACGACGATGTGGATCCGCTCCCCTTTGGATCCCAGACGATGGCGCGATTGTCCCTGCCGGCCGGTTCACGCCTCTTCTTCGATCTTTCGGCGGCGACATCGGATGTCGCCTTTACCGCCGCAGGGGGAATCACCCTGCCGGAAGGTGCGGACATCAACGACATGGTGGTCTTCTCCGAACCTTCGTTCACGGCGCAGCTCGTCAACAACGGAAAGAGCATTATCGCCGTCAATGCCGACATGCCGATTACAGCTGAATGGGTGGGGGCGGGCGATCGTGCGAATTTCCGCGATCCCGCGAATTGGGTGTGCCGCAACCTCGCGGGGGGCGTCATTGCGGACGCCATTCCCACGAACATCCTGACGAAGGTGACATTGCGCGGGAACGTGAATTTCTCCTTCCCGGCGCAGGCGGAGGAACTGTGGCAGACGCTCACGATCACGAATGTCCAGCTGACGACCGACTGCGACTGGCGCGGACTTCCCGCGAAGGCCTTTGCCGCGGGGGCGACGATCGACGTGCAGAATCATCGTCTGGAGCTGACGGGCGAACAGTATGCGGCCGCGAATGTCACGTTCACGGATACGGCGAATTGGCCGGCGTTCTCGCGTTATCGCTTCAAAGAGGACGAGTCGCCGGATGGCAATATCGATATCGGCGCCGTATTCCTCTATGAGGACGGCAACCGGTTCTCGACGAGTTTCACTTCCGTGACCTCGGGTCCGAATGCGGCCTACAATGCCGCGCAGCTGTTCGATTCCAATACCCTGTCACGTTGGGCCAACTGGAACAATTTCAAGTACGACGACTTCTGGGTGGCGGCGACCTACGCAGCCCCGCATCGCGTGACGAAATACGAGTGGTACACATACGATACGGTTACGCGAGCGCCCACGAGCTGGCGTCTCCAGGGATCGAACGATGGCGTCAATTGGACGGATCTCGACGTGCAGACGAACATGCGTGTTGCCACAAAGGCGAAATCCCTCAGTTTCACGGGGATGATCAAGGACGGTTTCGCCTCGCACGGCGAACTTCGCGTGACGGTGCCGGAAGGGGCGTCCGTGACGAGCGCGGTGGCCACGCTCGCGGGACACATTCGCCTCGTGAAGGCGGGTGGCGGCACGCTGACGGCGTCGAAGACGGGTCTCCTCTATTGCGGCGGTACGCAGGTGGAAGCGGGTACGCTTATGGCGGGGCAGAATGGTAGCGCCCAGCCCTATGGGGCGCCGGGCTGCGCGGTTTCCGTGGCTTCGAACGCCGTCTTTGAGTTGAATGCGAAGTACGATCAGTTTTTCAACACGTTTGAACTCGCGGGCGGCACGTTGCAGAATACGGTGAACCTGGCGGATCCGGGGAAGAAGGCGCAGGTGGTCAATCTTCGCCTTACGGCCGATTCCACCTATCGGGTGTCGCAGACGGCCGGACTCATCGGCCCCAACTACACGCGAACGACGCTTGATTTGCGGGGACATGTCCTCACGGTCAATGCCGGAGATACGTTCTATCTTCTGAATACGACGGCGACGACCGGAACGCTCGTCCTTGAGAAGGGGGCGCTTGAGATGTCGCCGGGCGACCTGCATGAGATGAGCCTCGTTTCGGCGGGACACCTCCATCTGCAGGCGAATGCGGCGCCGATTGTCCTTGCCAACTATACGGTCAATACAACGGCGGCCGACAAGTCCACGCGTACGGACTTGACGGGTGTTTTGCAAGTGACCGGACGGTTCCGTCCCAATACGGATTATTTCCACGGGTGCGAACTCCAGAACGGCGCGGTGCTCGACTTGCGGGGGCGCAACTTGAAGGCACTGGATCTCGTGAGCAAGAATTCAGGTAGCACGGCCGCCGCGACCCGGCTGCAGTTCGCCGAACAGGCGACGATTCTTGTGGATGTCGATACGCCGCAGCGTTTCCCCGAGAAGCGTCTCCTCGCCTGGACCGAAACGACCGCCCCGGCCTCAACGGTCACCTTTGCTCTCGCCCCCGGGATGTCGGGTTGGTTGCGCAAAACGAGTTCCGGCCTCTACTACGAAAACGGTCTCACGCTCTTCGTCCGCTAGGACATTCATTTTTTGCTTTCAGTATTTGAAAAGTATTGTCACCTAATAGGAGGAATTCATGAAACAGTTCATTGCACCTTTGCAGAGAAAGGTTTGCCTGGGGATGGTTTCGGCGTTGGCAGTTGCCGCCTGGGCCGACAATTCGCGCGTCACGGCGCTCTCGTACATCCATAACGGGCTCATCGCCCAATGGGATGGCATTGACAACGCCGGTACGGGTACACACAACGCGTCCGCGACGGTGTGGACCGATTTGATCGGCGGGCGAAAGTTCGAGCTCCATAACACCGCATGGCAGAACGGACAAAAGCTCAAGTTCAACGGTTCAAGCTCCTATGCGTTTTTGAACGGGACGGATACCAACGCTACCTTTGGCAAGACCGCGTCGAAAGGCGTGTTTGAAATCGCCCTCTGGATTCCGAATGCGACCTACAAGACCGTGCTTAAATCGACGGCCAATATCGCCTACAACATCCAGCCGGGTGCCTACTATTGCGCTTTCCGTAATTCGTCCACGCACACACACAACGTGGGTGTGAACCAGACGGCGACGGTGGCCGTCGTCTACAAGAGCGGCACGGTCAGCGATTTCGTCGTTTACAAGAACGGTGGAACGCAAATCGCCAATACCGGCAAAACCGACAATGTGGGCGGAAATGCCACCGGAGGAACGATTCTCGGATGCCGGTCTACAGCGTCGTCGTTTAATGGTGAACGGTGGTGGGGTGGCGACATCAAGTCGATCCGCCTCTACAACCGCACGTTGTCGGTGGAAGAGCTCCAGATCAACTACGCGATCGACCGTGTGCGCTTCTACGGCGTGACGTCCGACATCAACACGATTCTGCCGGCCGGCTGGGGCGTGGGGGATGACCACGAACTGTGCCATCTGTATACGGGGGCCTGCACGCTCACGACGGGAACGTCGTATGGCGACTACAATGTGGAATTCGCCGCCGATGCGAACATGACGTTTTCGTCGGTGCCGAACGCGGGAACGGCGGCGCTCACTGTGACGGGCAAGAAGGCAACGGTGAAGGGGAATGTGACGTTCACGCTGCCGCGGAGCGTCCTGCCCGGTACCTATACGCTCGTTCAGGCGCAGTCTGTCGTCGCCGAGGGCGCGACGGTGACGGTGGTCGATCCGAGTGGCGGGTGCGTCTGTACACCCACGGTGACGGAGAACGCCATTACGGTCACGGTGGCTTATCGCGACCCGTCCCTCCCGGTGACGGCGCGGTGGCTCGGCGGTGCGACGGATAGTTATGCCGAATCGGCGAACTGGTTCTGCACGGATGCGAACGGTGTGACGGTGGAGGGGATTCCGAACAATCAGACGACGGTCGAGCTGCCGGACGGGTGCGTGTTCAATCTGCCGGCCAATGCGTCGTTCGTCTGCAAGTGGGTCCGTTTCCCGGCGACGCTCGGAGGAGACTGCGACTGGCGCGGCCTCAAGGACATACCGCTCCATTCGACGATAAATCTGGACGGGCACAAGCTCTATCTTGCACAGCTTGTCGGCGCGGGTACGCTGACGTCCGCTTCGGGCGGCGAGGTGCATGTGGACGTGCCGAGCGGCAAGACGACGGAGAACACCACGCTCACGCTGGCGGGTGCGCTCAAGCTCGTGAAGGACGGTGCAGGTACGTTCGTTGCGCACAAGAAGAACCAGACCTATTCCGGCGGCACCCGTGTGACGGGCGGCCTGTTTGCGCTTTGGAACAGTGCGGCGAATGCGACCGACTGGTCCCCGAAGAGCGCCCAGACGATGGGTGCCTTGGGCTCGACGATCGATGTCGATAGTGGCGCGCGGTTCAATATCGTGGGCAACTACGATTTCAACCAGATGACGTTTCGCCTCAATGGTGGACGCCTCGAGAGCAATAACCGTCCGCTTCAGGACGTGAGCGGCGGTTCGGCGTTCGCGCAGTCTCAGATGACATGGGGAGGCTTGGGCAACATCACGCTGACAGCCGATTCGAAGTACCTTGTGCGGTATGAGATCATTCAAAACCAGGGCGTGGTGTCGTTGAACGGTCACACGCTTGACATCGAGTTCACGAACGGGAAGAACCTCCATTGGAGCAGCGGCATCAAGGATGGCACGATCATTGCTCGTAATTCGGACACGTCGGCGTCGGGTGCGTCGTGGTTCAAGACGATTGCGGCCGTGGATGCGCGTACGATCACGTTCGATCTGTATGAGCAGTTCAACCTCGCGAATGCGTTCAGCGTGAGCAACTACGTGTCGCACTCGCGCAATGACCTGACGACGGGCCATTCGGGTACGGCGGCGTTGAATGTCTACGGCACGTTCTCACCCATCACGGACTTCTTCTACGGTTGCACGATGCAGAACGGGTCGACGATCGACCTGTCGAGCAAAACGGCTGTGTGGTCCACGACGAGCCGGTCGAAGACTGGCAAGACCACGGTTGATTTTGCTAATGACGCCACGATCACGGTCAAGGCACCCGCCTTTAAGCTTACGAACGATGCGCTCGTGATCGCGTGGGCGGCGAAGCCGGCGAACGCGGATACGCTCAAGTTCGTTCTCCAGCCGAATGCCGTCAATCCCTCGGGCCGGTTGTACATGAGTGACGACGGTGTCCGTTTCCGGTACAATACCTTCGTGGTGCTTCTACGTTAAGCGACTGAGAGGTTGTTTTCAGGTGGCCTCGCATGAAGAAAACTCTGACTGCGTCGTTGAAGAAAGGGTCTAACATGATTGGAAAAATAGTGGCTTTGGCGGCCGTCTCGTTTTGGGCGGGAATGGCGCGGGCAGAGATGGATGAGCAGAATCTGGCGGCAGTCTTGCGCGACATGCGGGCGGACGTGAAGGCGCTCAAGATGAATGTCGGCTATCCCGGCAAGTTTCTCGAAGTGCCGAAAGAGGTCAAGGCGCGACGCCTGCAGAAATACGTGACGCGTTCGGTTGCGTTGCGCCGGGACGGCGGGTTCTACGACGTGGGCGAGGAGTCGGTTGGCTATGTCGAGGCCGAAAGCGCGACACGGCCGCTTCTCTTCGTCGGCGAGTCCAAGGCCGAGGCGATGAACGAGAATGAGAAGGACTTCGAGCAGACGAACGCGATGGTCGAGGTGGCGAAGGGCCGCTGGCGCACGCCGCTGCCGCTCGCCTTGCGCTATTTCCGGTTCAAGGGCCAGGAACCTGCGTCCGTTCGATTCGTCGAGGAGATCGCCGATGTCGTGGACCGCGTGCCGTTCACGGGAAGCGAGCGTGAGGTACGCATGCGTACTGTTGCCCTGCGTACGCTTCGTCTGTGCATGCGGGAGTTCCTGATTGACGGTGTCAAGCGCGATCGTCTGCCGTGGGGTGGCGATCTTTCGGTTTCGCTGATCGCCAATGCCTACTCGTACCGCGATCCGGAGATCGTCAAGCGCACGCTCACGGTACTCGATTCCGCCGGCTGGAAGGCGGGCGATGTCAACGGCATCATCGACTATTCCCTCTGGCACGTGATCTCGCACGAGAAGTTCCAGGAACACTTCGGCGATCTCGACTTCCTGAAGGCCTCATATGCGAAGGTCGCCGGGCGTCTTGACTCCTTCGTGCAGCGCGTCGGGCAGGATGGTCTGATCGACCGCGCGGCGATCAAGAAGCGTCGGACGTGGCTTTTCATCGACTGGACGAACGACGCCAAGTCGACGACGGCGGTCAACATGCTCTACTACGGCGCCTTGCTTTCGGGCGCGAAGCTGGCAGACCGCGTGGGGGCGAAGGCGGATGCCGTGCGTTGGACGGCGCGGGCTGCGGCGCTCAAGGCCAAACTGCACGAGAAGGCGTGGGACCGGGAGAAGGGACTGTTCCGCTTCGATGTCACGGATCCGGCGTTCGGACACTTCACGCGCCACGCGAATATCTACGCCGCCTATTTCGGCGTTGCCGAGGGCGCGGAGCTGGCGTCCATTGGCGCGGCCCTTGCGGCGGACGATCTGCCGGCCGTCGGGACGCCTTACGTCTGCGCCTATCAGGTGATGGCGCTTCAGAAATGCGGTTGCGCCGATGCGGCGCGGAAGTGTCTTGAGCAAGTCTGGGGCGGCATGCTCGATGCGGGTGCGACGAGTTTCTGGGAAGGGTTCGACGTGAAGGAGCAGGGAGACGCGCGGTGGCGCTTCTACGGCCGTCCATACGGCAAGAGCCTTTGCCACGCCTGGAGTGCCGCGCCGGTCTTCCTGCTGCCGATGCTGAAAGGCAAATAACGACAGGCGGGGACAGTCCCCGCCGGCCTTAAAGATTAAAGGTTAAAGGTTAAAAGTTAAAGATTAAGGGGGAGGGTTGGATGTGAATGTAAAATGCGCATCCAACCTTTGCCATTTGTCTGCTGGTTGTGCTATAATGATGGGCAGTTCATGTCAAAAGGAAATTGAGGTACTGATGAAAGCGAAGATGTTCTTGGGTTTGTTCCTGACGGCGGCGGTTTGCCTGTCGAGCGCGGGGGCGGATGCGAAACCGTCGAAACCGGTCGATGTCGCCGTGTACTATTTCGGCAACTACCATGTCGATCCGCGCAACGAGGCCCATCACGGGAAGGGCTGGACCGAATGGGAGTATGTGAAGGGGGCGAAGCCGCGTTTTGAGGGGCATCGCCAGCCGAAGGTACCGCTGTGGGGTTATCTCGACGAGGCGAACCCGAAGGACATGGCGAAGAAGATCGACGCGGCGGCGGATCATGGCGTCGATGCGTTTCTCTTTGACTGGTACTGGTACAACGGACCGTTCCTGAACCGTACGATCGACGAAGGCCTCAAGGGCGCGCCGAATCGCAACCGCATCAAGTACGCGCTCATGTGGGCGAACCATGAGTGGCTCTCGCTGAAGCCGGCGCTGCCGCGCAAACCGCGTCCGCTCCTCTACCCGGGCGGCGTGACGCCCGCCGAATTCGACCAGGTCTGCGACCACGTGATCGAGCGCTATTTCAAGGATCCCAACTATTGGAAGATCGACGGGTGCCCGTATTTCTCGATCTACGATCTCACCATGCTTGGAAGCAAGTTGGGCGGGTTCGAGGGTACGAAGGCGGCGTTCGAACGTTTCCGCGCGAAAGTAAAGGCGGCGGGCTTCCCGGGACTCCATCTCGCTATCGTCTATTGGGGGCGCATGAGGCTCGCGGGCGGTCCGAAGAACTCGGCCGATCTCGTGAAGGCGCTCGGCTTCGATTCTGCCACCTCCTATGTGTGGGTGCACCATACGCACCTGCGGAAGCGGGAGACGGACTACAATTCCGCCCGCGACCAATACTTCACGGCGTGGGATAACATCTCGAAGTCGCTGGCGCTGCCGTACTACCCCAATCTCTCGATGGGGTGGGATTCGAGTCCGCGCACGGACCAGACCTGCACCTGGACGCCTTCCGGCGGCTATCCGTTCGGCAACGTGATCGTGAACAATACGCCGGAGAACTTCCGCAAGGCGGCCGAGCTCATCAAGGCGCGGCTTGACGCAAACCCGAAGCTGCCGCGCATCGTGACGGTGAACAGCTGGAACGAATGGACTGAAGGCAGCTACATCGAGCCGGACAAGGAAACGGGCTTCGCCTATCTCGAAGCGATCCGCGACGTGTTCGGTCCGACAGGAAAATGACAGTCGTGAAAATCGGCATCTCCTTCTCGGCCGAGCGTACGATCACGGAAGTGAAGATACGTTGCTGAGAGGAGATGAAGATGAACGTGTGAAAGCAT
This sequence comes from Kiritimatiellia bacterium, assembly GCA_045641465.1. Taxonomy (GTDB): domain Bacteria; phylum Verrucomicrobiota; class Kiritimatiellia; order RFP12; family UBA1067; genus RUG572. Next base: position 15,756 of record JAZUGW010000172.1, read on the forward strand.
TCTGCGACGAAAAATTCGCGACGAAATTTTCGTCGCGATGAATCGGATTGTGATATAATATCTTCAATGAAACTGCGCAATCCTTTTATCATCAAGGGCTATCAGGGACCTGAATATTTTTGCGACCGTCGAGACGAAACGCGACGGCTCATTTCTGCTATTGAAAATGGCCGTGATGTGACGCTGATGGCACCGCGTCGATATGGCAAGACGGGGCTCATCAAGAACGTTTTCAACCAAATATCCGGCGATTATGCCACGATCTATCTCGACATCTATTCGGTTCAAGATCTGCCGTCGTTCGTCTCTCAGTTCTCGTCGGCTGTTCTCAAAACGCTTGATGGACGTCTGGCTCATTTCGGGCGGGAGTTCGTAAGATTCTTCCGCAGTTGTCGCCCAACGATGACGCCACAGGGAGATGGAACGGTGGAATTCTCCTTCGATGTGACGTCTGCCAATGCCGCCATGACAATGGAAGACACGTTCAAGTATTTGCAAAGTTGTGGACGGGCGTGTGTGATTGCGATTGACGAGTTTCAACAAGTGCGGGAATTCCCGGAAAAGGGTGTGGAGGCCCTGTTGCGGAAATATATTCAGTTCTTGGATAAGGCCCATCTCATTTTCGCCGGGTCCAAGAAGCATTTGATGGAGGAGATGTTCACGACCGCGCGTGGACCCTTCTATCAGAGTACGCAGATCATGTCGCTTGATGTCATTGAACGAACGCATTATCGTTCATTTGCCGAGCATTTTTTCACCGCTCAGCATCGGCCTTTTAAGGCGGTGGCGTTTAATCATCTGTATGATCTGTTTGAGGGAATCACTTGGTACGTGCAGGCGGTTTTGAACCGTGTGTGGTCGGAAGGCGGAGGTTGTGTGACGCCTGCGGACGTTGATGAGGCCGTGGACGTGCTGGTTGCAGAGAATGCACTTGTCTATCGCGACCTGCTCATGAGCCAGTCTACGGCCGAACGGGCGCTCTTGCAGGCGATTGCGCGTGAAGGACGGGTGAAGGGGATCTCGGGAAAGGGGTTCATTGAACGTCACCACCTGCCGGCGGCTTCGACGATCCGTTCTGCCGCCGCCGCCTTGATCAAACGCGAATTGCTCTATTCGGATGCGAATGGCGTCGCCGTCTATGACCGCATCTTTGCCCGATGGCTCGCAAGAGCGGGGGTGTCCGCATGAGAGCGAATTGCTTGGAAATTGGAAAGAGCTTTCAAGGGTTGGGCAGATATGCTTGCTAATGGATCAACGAATGACTAATGTAATCAGAAGCCCGAAGCTGGGCGAGCGAGAATTTAACCGAAAAGGAGAAGACTGCTATGGTAAGTGAATTGACCTGTGGCGTTTGTGGACGCAAGGATTTCATCTATGGGCTTTTGAGCGCGGCGGCGCTTTCGGGCTGCGTGACGAGCAAGAAGTCGCCGGGCGACCTGGGGGCGTTCTTCTCGGCGCTTCCGGAGGCGACGCCGGCGAGCGCGATTCCCGACAAGACGAACGCGATCAAGGTGCGTCTCGTCTTCTCGATTTGGGACGAGGTGCAGGTGCGAAAGACCTGGCCGAACGCGGGGTTCGATTTCCGTCCCGTCATGAAGAACGTCACGGATGCGCTCAACGCCGCCGTGAAGGGTGTCAAGTTCGTTCCCGGCATGGCCTACGACGCGAAGACCGCATCGGTGATTCTCGATGAAGATGCCAAGGCGGGGGACGTGAAGGGCTACCTCGTCATTCAGATGAACACGGCGCCGCGGGCGCTGCCGAGTATCGTGAAGGCGGGCAAGCCGACGCTCTTCTGCAGCTTCCCGTACTCCGGCGTGGGTGGCTGGGTGGGACAGAACGCGGCGATGCTGCGGGCGAACACGAAGGGCTATGCGTTCATGAGTTCGCTCGATTTCAAGGATACGCTCGGTGTCGCGCAGGCGTTTGAAACGTTGAAGACCGGCACACCCGACGACTTCGTGGCGGCGGCGACGAAGTACCGTCTCGCCCACACCCCCGCGCCGAGCGGCAAGAAGCCGTGTGAAGACCCGATCGAGTGCCTCACGCCGGAAGAGACGCTCGCGGCGGTGAAGGGCAAGAAGATTCTCTCCGTCGAGCGGTGCAACGAGGCGACGAAGGCTCGGATATTGCGGGATTTCGGCATCGTCGTGGAGGATGTGAAGTACGCCGAACTGAACGCCGCCTGGGAGAAGATTCCGTACGATCTTGCGGCGGCGAAAGTGATGGAATGGCAGCGGACGGCCGTCGCAATCAAGGACGTTTCCACGGAGACGCTTCTTGGAGTCGCGAAGATGTTCTATGCGATGCAGAACGTCTTGGCGGCCCGCAAGGCCGTGGCGATTTCGATCGACTGCCTTGGCGGCTGCTACACCGGGAAGCTCAAGGCCTATCCGTGCCTCGGGTTCATGGAACTCCAGGACCTCGGCCTCTTCGGCACATGCGAGAACGACATCCGTTCGACGGTGGCGATGGTCGTGTTCAATGCGATGACCAAGGGCCGCATGGGCTACATCTCCGACCCCGTGATCGATTCGTCTCGCCGCGCGATCTCGTTCGCCCATTGTGTCGCCACGCGCAAGTTCTTCGGTCCGCAGGGACCCACCGCCGAGTATCAGATTCTCACGCATTCTGAGGACCGACAGGGCGCTTCGGTGCAGTCGTTCGCGCCGGTGGACTATCCGGTGACGACGGTACAGTTCCATTTCTTCGGCGCCGGCGAGAAGGGGTGCCTGCTTGTCCAGTCGGGCCGCATCATCGGCAACGACCTCGACGACCGCGCCTGCCGCACGAAGATCCTAGCGGAAATCCCGGGCGATTTCGAGCGCGTCTACAAGCTCTGGGACCTCTGGGGCTGGCATCGCGTGACATTCATCGGCGACTTCCGCAAGAGCGTCGAGGCGCTCGGCAAGAAACTCGGCTATCGCATGATCTACGAAGACTGATTCGTTTTTCGAATTTTCGTCCATCATTGTTTTTTCTCATTTGGAAGAGGCTGTGCGAATACTCTGCGTTCTCCGCGATCTCCGCGTGAGATTCAACTCTCCTTGGAGGTTACGCCTACGGTTTTTTGAAGAAGTAGAAGGCGAATCGAATGGTTGAAAATCTCCAGGCGCTTTGCATCGACACGGCCTACGCCTGCGCGGTGGGCGTGGGGATTTCCGTTGTCTCGTATGGCGTCGTGCGCGGATCGAAGATGCTCGCAAGAAACGCGCGGAAACTCGCAGCCGTTTCTCTCGTTGGGGCGATTCTCGTCGGTGGCATGGTGGTCGTGGGAACCGATGATGCCGGAACGAAACCTTCGACCAATGATGTCTCTCAAGTTGAGGGAGGTACAAACACGACACAGCAAACTGAAGGAGATACGAATGTCGTGACGCAGACGGGTGACGGCCTGACCGGAACAAACGGTACGGGAAATGCCGGTGGTCCGTTGAGGCTGGGGCTCTTCGGACGACCGAACTTGGACCAGCTGTTTGAGACAATTACAGATGAAGACATCGCGCAGGGCTGGCGTCTCGTCTCGGTGAGTTCGAACGCTCTTCCGGCGGCGACATTCACGATGCCGACCAATGCCATCGTGTGGGAGTCGGCGCAGCGGTGTGGCCGTGGGTGGGGAAGCTGGAAGATTCCTGTTGGCGGCTGGCACTTCCCGTTTGGCGAGGAAGGTTGGACGAATGCGTTTGTGTGGGCCGAGGGCTATTTTCGCCCCCGTTTCAACAGCCGTGCGAACGAGATCACGATTTTGAACGAACGCATGGCGCTGTGTCCCGCCGCGAACTGGTCGCGCTACAATCTCCCAGCGAGCCGAGCATGGTCTATGACGAACGGTGTCGGTGGCCTTGTCACGACGTTCGAGAACGCGGCAGTCGGAGACGATCCGGCGAAGATCGTGAGTGCACAGCTGGAACTGCTGCCGCAGTGTGGAAGGGTGGCGTTGCGCTACGACTTGCACGCGGTGGGCGATACGCAGTATGAGGTCGGCGTCACGGCGAACGGCACGAACCATTTCGTCACGGTCGGGTCGAATACAAGCGAAGTCGTGTTCCAGCGCATTCATCCCGACGATTGGGATTTTGACGGGCTGCCGAATGCGCTCGATCCCAATCCGTACCAGCCCGAGGCGAATGCGGGCTTCAACAAAAGCGACGCCTGGGCCATGCTCGCCTTTCCGAGTAACGCCGCCGAAATTGCCGCAATGGGCTATCCCGCCTGGGCAGCGGTACGCGCCGCCGATCCGAACCGGCGGCTGGTCAGTTTCACGCTCGCGTCCAAGAACAACACGTGGCCTGTCTGCCTGGCTTTCGGCGATGTGCAAGTGATGTGCGACGGGACAGAGCAGATAGTCTTCCCTATTGACTGCGGTGCGCGCTATACGTTCTCGGTTTCGGGTGGAGAACTCGCGGCGGTGTCGATGCCTGATGTCGAAACACGGGAGGGGTTATGGCAGGATTGGTACAATCCGTGGGACTTCAGCGTCGGCGACGTGACGGTCCATCTCGAGTCGGCAGGAACGGGCTGGGTTAGCCGTATCCCTGATGTCTTGATGGGTGATCTTTCCCCAGTTTACCTTCCTCCCGGTACAAGTCATGCCTTTTCTGCTGTCATCACGAACTGTCATGCTGATGCGTTCTTGGGATGTAGTTGGTCGGGAGATTCTGGCTTGTCTTTCACGGAAACCAATGTGCTTGAGACGACGGTTTCAAATCCGGTGGGGCAATGGACTGGTGAAATGAGTGATGTTTCATTTGTTGCTTCGTTTGTTGGTGGGTTTGAAATTACTAATGTTCTCAATGTAATTACGGGAGCGCAGACGGATCCGATAGAGCATGAGACTGTGGAAGAAGGGAATGTGCGATTGACGCTGTCAATGCCGCGCGGACTTGTCTGCCAGGGGGGACGTCAATTGATGACGATGTCGTTCGATTCAAGCGTTGCAACGAACGGGCATGTCGTCCTTCAGTGTCTCAGAGGGCATAATCGGATATCTCTCTACGCGGCCGTATCGAATGACATGCCGGTCGCTGTTTCGAACAGGTGGCTGGTCACGCGGACGCATCGATTTGAATGTGCCATACAGGGAAATTCAAACAGCGATTATGAGGGCGTGGAGTTTTCGTACACATTCGTTCCAGCTGAAGGTACGAATGTGGTCGTGACTGGGCGTTCAACCGTGTTCACGTGTTATACGCAGCCTGTAACGACCGTCGGTGTTGAGTCTCAGGCGGGAGATGCCAATAGGCAAATTGTCAATCCGAGTTATTTTTCGAGAGGGACGAATGCTGTTTTCCGCGTGGAGGTCATTCCAGAATCAATTCCCGACTCAAAGGTATTGTGGCGACCTGTTGCGGGACGTGCGGTATTCGACGGTGTGCGTACTGGACGCGAAGTCCGACTCGTTGACGGCAATGGAATGGTCGATTTGGAGATTAGTGTTCTTGGTACATTTGATGAGAGGATGCACTTGAAGTCAAGGTTTGTGGGAGATTAAAACGGATGAAAACATTAAATTTCGATAGAGTAAACAAGGAATACGAGCAGCTGGAGGTCAGATGAGAAACTTCGTAGGAATTTTGTTTTTTGCCTTTGCTTTCTTTTTGGCTGCAGATAAGGTGCCTTCTCAACAGAAAGTTGATGAGGTCGTTGCGGACGAAATTGTCCAATTTGAGCATGGTGAAGATGCAGAGTCGGCAGTGAGAGTATTGAAGGCGCAGGGAGTGACGGATGAAATGTTGGGCAGTGCGTATCTGAAGATAGTACGGAAGAAGATGTTTGCTGTTCGTAGAAGCGTGGACGCAGCCAATTTGAACAATGCGATGTGGGGGTTGTCTCAGTATGGAACTGAAAATCAGTTGACAAACCTGCTTTATGTCGCAGAAAATGCTACAGATGAGATTACTGTCACATCTGCAGTTTTTGCCTATCACGCGCGTGAGGGCCGGAGTCCAAGGTTCCTTGATTGGGCACAGCGTATTTTGCGCCAGCCAAATCGGAGCAGACGGATCAAAAACGATATTTGGAGCTGCCTTTCGCGTGACATCAAGGCAAAGGAATGTTCGGAAAAGTGTCGGTCTAGGATCCTTCGGATGGCACGGGAGTCATTGGAGACTGATTTAGAAGGTGCATTTTACCCAGATCGGATTTTAGCAGCCCATGATGCGGCCTACAGGACTGGTACAGAGCGTCGGAAAATAGCCGAGAAGGTGTTATCGAAACAGAATTTGAATGAAGTTGTCAGGCGCCACTTTGGCTCAGTTACAGGGAAGGACCCGGCAAAATGATTCGATGGATGTTTATTGCATGGAGTGTTGTGTGTCCATGGCTGATGGCGAATGTTGTGCCGCTGGATTGTTGGATTCTAGGAAATGACAGCGGGGAAACATCTTTTACTCCACAAGCCGTTTCCAATCTGGTTGATGAAGTTAATCGGATCTATGCGCAGGTCGCACTTGAGTTTCAGGTCAGCGCGATTCATACGACAAATGATTCACAGTTGGCAGAGTTGGTGTTGTCGGATGCTTCCCAGAAACGGAGGGTATGCAGCCTTGCGTCAAACACCGGGGGCTTGGAATTGTATTTTGTCTTTTCACTTTCTGGAATCGCCACTGCATTTTATCGACCGGATGGTATTGTAATTGGGCCCAGTGCTAATGTGCTCACGGTAGCCCATGAACTTGGCCATGCTTGTGGCCTCTCCGATGTTTATGATCGCCATCAAGAGACAACTCTTGTTGTTGAGGGGGTTCCGACACGCGAACGCATGCCGGATGACTGGGGGTGGTACCCTCCGAACGTCATGCAGACGAACATTGTAAGAAGGCTTCTGATGTACGGACGCAGGAGCGATACGAAAGCCGATATCTCTTATGGAGACGTCTATGGCCTCTGCTACACGAGTTCATGGAATCGTGTAACCCGTCAGTGGGATAGGTTTTGGATGAAAGGCATGGTACCGGTTGGTTTTGGCAGTCATGGAAATCGGACTCCCACAAGCAAGTAAATGCGACTATGCCGAAATCGGCGCTGAGGGAATCAAGACAAATAATGTGGAGGTTTATACCAGATGAAGACAGTCTTTCGGTTGTTCCCCGTTGCATTCTTGATAATGGCGGGTGTCGTTTACGCCTATACGCCCGCCGAAACGAATGATGTCGTCAGGGGAATGTTATTTAATGTTGTGCGGCTTGGTAGCCACGATAATTTTCCGGATAACGGCGGGATTGTCGTTCGTGGTCCAATCCCCGATACTTGGGAAGGGTTCCTTGGGGGCAGGCGAGAAGGCACTTGGACAACTGTTGAAAGAAAAGCCGCCTTCGACTGGTATCTCTCAACGCTTGGTACGACCGATTTCACCTCGGTTCGTAGTATGGACAAAAAGCTGGTCTTGGCCGCGCTCACTCGTTGTGAACTCTTCAGCTACACGAATTCGGCCCCGTCGTTACGTGCATTGGCGTTGAACCCCAAAGGTGTCTACAGAGAAGATGCCATCCAGCTGTATTTGAAACTCACGCCCGTTGGGGATGCCGCAACCTCGTTCATTGAAACGGTTATGACGAATGATGTTTGTTTTAGTTCTGTTGAACGGGGAATCTCCTGTGGAGTCTATTCAGACAAAGTGCGTCTTTTCAACCCGACAAATGCCGTCGAAGTCGTTGCAAAGGAACGGGCCGTTCAGATGTTCTATCGGAATCGGAATTTCGCCTTTGAAGCCGCCTATCTCATTGACGCATTGTTTGTCTCAAGCATAGAGGGGTATGCGATGAGTTCAAACCGCCTTGAGACAGCTTTGTCCATGTTGTCGAAAATGGAACCCGACGATTTCGACCGTAAGGATATCGTCGCTGTCACCAACCAGCTGCTGTCCTCGGGGCGGCCGCTCGTGCAGCTGACGATCGGGGAGTAGAAATGAAGACGATTGTATGGACGCTGGCTTTTGTGGTTTGTCTGGCGGCGGGCGATCTTCGTGCCTATACGCCCGCTGAAACGAATGATGTTGTAAGGACAGAACTCCAGAGATTGTTGGAAGTTTCGCTTGGCCGTGGAGCTGAAGTACCTGAAGTCGGAGGCGAAGTCCGAGTCCCAGGCGGAAGTGCTGGACTGACATCTCCGCGCGAACGGAGACGCATGGTTGTTTTGTCCTCGGTTTCCAAGTTTATTGCGATTATAACTATGAAAAATGGGGGGGGGCTGTTCAATTGTTAAAGATTTGCTCTAGACATCTCCCGTGCGGATTTGCTATACTGATCAACGAGTGGCCCATAGGATAAATGGGGTAGATCCAAAATCTAAGAGGAGGAACATGATGATGAAATGTGGCGGGATGAAGAAGTGGTTGGTGGCGGGGTTTTCCGTTTTGAGCGGTTTGGTCGCTTGGGCGGAGGCATTGTTGCCGGTCGGATATACGCAGCTTGACTGGATTCAGTCCTCAGGCACGCAGTGGATCAATACCGGCTACTCGCCGAATGCGAACACGAAGATCGAGGCGTCGTTCAACACGTGCACGCGGCGTACCTGGGGCGTCTACTTCGGCTGTTCGACGGCAGATGAGCCGCGTGATGGCGTCCAGGTGCGGTGGTATGGCGGAAACGACCGACTGAACGGTTGGTTCGGTAATCCTAACTTCCAGACGGAGGGCGTGATCAACATGACGCAGAATCAGGACGTGACGGTGACGTTGGAACGAGGGAGTTTCTCGCTCAACGGTACGACGTCGACGTTGACCTCGCAGAACGTCCCTGATGCGAACCCTCTCTATCTGTTTGCGGGCTATTGCCTGCATCCACAGGGGAGCGCGGCGGAAACCGTCGATGCCGCGAATCATGTCTACCGTCCGCAGGCGATGCGCCTCTACTCCTTCAAGGTGAGCGAAGAGGGCGTGATGAAACGCGACTTCGTACCATGCTGCAGTGCGACGGGAGAGGTGGGCCTTTGGGATCGTGTGGAAGGGCGTTTCTACGGTAACCAGGGAACGGGAACCTTCAATGCCTCCTATGGCGTTGCGTCGCGCCTCAGCTGGATCCGCTCGTCGGGTACGCAGTGGATCGATACGGGCTACAAGCCGAACATGTCAACGAAAATCGATGCCGCGTTTAATACCTGTACGCCGACAACGAGTTGGGGTACGTTCTTCGGATGCACGAGTGCCGACGTGCCGAATGACGGTGTTCTTGCGCGTTTCGATAATCGAGCAGCCAGATTGAACGGATGGTTTGGAAACTCCAACTGGCAGGCGGAAGGAAACTTCAACATCGCATTTGACACCGATGTCGCGATCACGTTGCAGCAGGGAAGTTTTACGGTCAATGGCGATACGATGACGTTCGCGACGGTCCAGGAACCCGATCCGAATCCGTTCTATCTGTTTGCGGCCTACAACAAAAAGACTTCGAACCATGTCTATCGTCCGCAGGCGATGAAACTCTACTCGTTCAGGATCAGCGAGACGAACGTGGTGATGCGCGATTTCGTGCCGTATCGCACGGTCGATGGCACGTTGGGACTGTGGGATGACGTGGAAGGAAAGTTCTATCCGAATCAAGGCACCGGCGTTTTCACCTGGGGCGGCCTTGCCTATGATCGGCAGGGAACGACGCTCTTTGTGCATGAAGGTACGTTGACGGCGGATGACCTGACGGGTTCGACGGAGGTGCGGAAAATAAGTCCGAACAAACTTCAGGTGGCGGGCGTGCGAACCTATCCGGGCTCGCTGACGCTGGAGAAGGGCTGGTTCTTGCTGCAGGACGACGAGCCGACTACCTCTACCGTGAACGGTACGTTGACGTTGAAGGGCGGGGCCTTTATTTCAATCGACTTGACCTCGGCCGGTTGCGATATGTTCAATGCAACGGCGGTCGCGTTCGAGAACGCCTCGGCCGAAAATCCGATCGGGGTGAGGATCAATTACGTCGACAGCCAGCTTGCGGCATCCAATACGTTTATCGCCTCGGGCGTACCTGGCGAAAACGGCGAGGTGGACTTCATTCGGGTTCTCGACGATGCGCCTTTCAAGTTCGTCATTCAGGATGGTGCGCTTCTCCTCTGTGCGGACGAGACGGTGCCGACGCACGCGGTTTGGGCGGGGACGGCGACCTCTGCGCTTGATGATCCCGCATCTTGGACGCACCAGAACATCATCGGGGGACCGGTGGCGACGAACACCGTGCCGCTCGCCTCGGAAACGATCGTGCTGCCGAATGCCTGTACTTTCAACTGCCCGGCCGGTCAGACGATTGCCGGCACGAAGGTGGCACTGCCGGCGACGCTCGGAGCCGATTGCGACTGGAGCGGACTCGATCTGCCGCTCTCCGGCAAGGTCGACTTGAAGGGGCATACGCTCACGCTCGCGCGGTTCAACGGCACATACGAGATTACCGACTCCACGGGACTCGACTACCAGGTTCTCGCGTCGATCCAGTCCTCGGGCACGCAGTGGATCGACACGGGCTATCTGGTGAACGCCGGAACGAAGATCGAGGCGTCGTTCAACACCTGCTCGCGTACGACGGGTTGGGGCATCTTCTTCGGCTGTTCGTCGACGGATGATGCGATCAACGGCGTGCAGGTGCGGTGGTATGGGACGAATAACAAGTTGAACAGCTGGTTCGGAAGCGGCGACTATACGAAGGAAGGGTCGATCGACGTTAACCAGAATACGGATGTGACGGTGACATTGGAACGGGGGCTGTTTACGCTCAATGAAAAGTCGGCCACGCTCTCCAACCAGGCGACACCGTCGGCCAATCCGCTTTACCTGTTTGCCGGATACTGCACCACGCCCTACGGCGGCGTGAGAAATCTCTACGATCAGGCGAACCACGTGTATCGTCCGCAGGCGATGCGTCTCTACTCCTTCAAGATCAGCGAAGGCGGCGTGGTGAAACGCGACTTCCTGCCGGTGAGACGGTTGAGTGACGGCGAACTTGGCCTTTTGGACGTGGCCGAGGGCCGTGTTGAATTCTATCCGAACCACGGGACAGGTTCGTTCACGGCGGGCAATCCCACAGGACGCATCGTGAATTCCGGAACGCAGTATGGTACTCTGCGGCTCGTGGCGGCCAACGACATCGAGAATGCGACAGTGTCGCTCTCCGGCTCGCTGAAGCTTGTGAAAGAAGGCAAGGGTGCGTTCACCGCCAAGAAAACGGACCAGACCTATTCGTGCGGCACGGTGGTCGATGGCGGCGTGATCCATCTCTACAACGACAATACGCGCTACACGACGAGCAAGTGCCTTCTGGGGGCACTGGGCTCCACGATCACGCTCAATGCGGCCGGCAAGTTGAACGTGTCGGGCACTTACGGGCTTGGAGCCTACGCGTATGTGCTCAACGGCGGAACGCTTGCAAACGAGAGTTTCAACGGTGTCGCGTATATGATCAATGAAACGGACGCCGCCGCGTTCGACCGTGTGACGCTCACGGCCGACTCGACGCTCTGGCCGCTGCGGCAGTTCATCTTCGACAAGGGTACGCTTGATCTGGGCGGGAAAACGCTGACGGTCGATTTCAGGTCCTTTGGATCCAAGAACCTTTTCCTGAAGGGCGGCACGCAGCAGATCGTGAACGGCACGATCCGCGTGCAAGGCGGCCTGGCGGGCGAGTATGATCGCGTGCGTGTGAGCAACGAGGCCGTGGATGCGCGCACCGTCACCTTCGAGATCGTCCAGGCCGAATTCGACCTGCAGAAGGACTTGAACGTGAGCAACTACATCGCCCGCGCCTCGCTCGGTACGGGAACAGCGGACAATACGGGAACGGCGGCTCTGAACGTTTGGGGCATGTTCCAGCCTTGGACAGATTTCTTCTACGGTTGCACCTTGCAAGATGGCGCCACGCTTGACCTTTCCGAACAGGTCGGCACGTGGAGCGTGACGAGCGTCGGTGCGTGCGAACAAAAGACGGTGCAGTTTGCGACGAATGCGACGATCACGGTCTCCTTTGGCGCTCGTCCGATCAAAGGAGGAGATTGTGTGATCGCCTGGACGGAAGAGACCTGTCCGCCCGGCGACGTGATCTTCAAGTCGGCGACTCCGAATCCCGACTATCGCCTTCGCCGCGAGGCACTTGGTCTTTACATCGAGCGCGGCCTCGTGATTTTTGTGAGGTAGTGTACTTTGGAATCGCGTCCCAACTCCCTGCGACTAAATTTATGTCGCGAGGGGTTGGGATTATGCTATAATGTTCCTGGCAACTAAAGGAGAAACGGAACGACGATGAAGAATTTGTGGATGAAGACTTGGTTGAGTGTGGCGATGGCGGTGGCGGCGCTTGCGGGTGTGCGTGCTGCGGTCGCCTTGCCGACGGGGTATACAGCGCTTGAATGGATTGAGTCCACGGGGACGCAGTGGATCGACACGGGCTATGCGCCGAAT
>JAZUGW010000173.1:0-4313 GCA_045641465.1 Kiritimatiellia bacterium
GCCGTCAAGCCGGAAGAACGTCTCGTGCAGATAGGCGCGGAATGTGAAGGTGCGTCCCTTCCACGCGCCGGACGCCGCCGTGGGCTGGTTGCCGATAATCGAAAAGAGAGATTCGTAGGTGGCGTCTTCGAAAACGGACACGCCTTCACGCCATGTACCGTAGCCCACGGGAATGCGTACCTCCTTGCCCCTCGCGCGGCCGAACACGATCTCACAGCCCTCGGACCTTTCCTCCAGCCGTACCGTCTTGAAGCCCAGGCGATGCTTGAGGCGAAGGTCGTAGGTCTTCCCGAAGGCGTCCGCAAACGCCGCCGCTTCGCCACGAACGGGCTTGAGCGAAAGACGCGCCGTACGCTCCCGCAGGAGTCGCGCCGCCACGGGATCGGACGGCAAGGGCGCGGACTTCATCGCAGGAAACAGATGTTTCCAAACGAGGTCCAACTCCTTTTCGATCGGCTCGAGTCCGCCCTGAAGCGAAATGACCGCATCCTGGTCGGGCAGGACGATCAAGAACTGTCCGAGATGCCCGTAGGCCATATAGCCGTTGTGGCGGGAGCGCCAGAACTGGAAGCCGTAGCCCTGATGCAAATCCGGTACGGACCCGCGCCGCGAAAACGTCTGCTTCGACGTGGCGAGGCGCACCCAATCGCGCGAGATCACCTGCCGGTCGCCCCAGCGTCCTTCCTGCAAGAGGAGGAGTCCGAAGCGCGCCAGCTCGCGCGTGGTCATGTTCATGCCCCAGCCGCCGCAGGCGATCCCCTGCGGACTCGTCGTGGACCACGCCTTCTCGATGCCGATCGGCTGGAAGAGGCGCCGCCCGAGCAAGTCCATCACCTTCTCGCCACTCACCTTCTCCACAAGCGCGGCCAGCATGTAGGTGTTGCCCGAGTCGTAGAGAAACCGCGTCCCCGGATCGAAGGCGATCGGATTCGCGAGACACTGCGCCAGCCAGTCGCCGGCGGGATGACGCAATTCGGGTTCGCTCCTGAGATTGCCCGTGTTCATCGACAGGAGGTCGCGGACACGAAGCGCCTGGAATTTCGGCAACGCCTTCGGCGGCACCTGCCCCGGAAAAAAATCCGCCACGCGCGCGTCGAGGTCGAGCTTGCCGTCGTCCACCAGAAAACCGACCGCCGTCGAAATGAAACTCTTCGACTGCGAATAGAGGATGTGCGTATGGTCGGCCGAAAACGGCGCCCACCAGCCCTCGGCGATCGTCTTGCCGTGACGCACGATCACAAAACCGTGCAAGGCATCCAGTTCACGTTCGCAGGCCGTGATCCAGTTCCCGATCGCCACCGAAGAAACACCCTCGGCCTCCGGCGTCGACATCTCCATCTCCGCCGCCCGGCAGGCCACCACCAGCCCGACAACGGCACCCCAAATGAAACTCGCTTTTTTCATCTCGTATGACCTTCTCAAATGAACCTCATCGGATCACGCAAGAGCGTAATTTCCGTTTCAACACAATCATCCTCACAAAGGAACCAAGAGCGTTACCGTCAAAGTCAATTAATGACGGAATGACAGGGACCAGCTATCATTCCAAAGTCATGAGCGTGGCTTCGTCTTCGACCGGTAAGTAACGTTCGACCGTCACCGGGAAGCGTAAAGTCGGCACAACCGTCTTCATCATCACTTCAACAAAGGCCTTCCGCTCGTTCTCCTGAAGTTCACAAACGATGTTCTGAAATATAAGGCTCGTATGAACATTGTCAAAATACGAAACCCCTGGTTTTGCAGTCTTGACTCGACCCTTCAAGGAAGTCAAAACGGCATTGGTGAACGTCGGTGCCAGTGTTTGTTCAGGCAACGGTTTCTTAAAGGGAATACCTTTGCGCTCCGATTCAAAAGTATCCCACAACTCCTGGACATCCGCCGCGCTATGCCCTTCTTTCGAAAAAAGATTCTTTTTCCAAGGATCCGGCTTCCCCCAGCAATATTTCTCCCACCCGATGACCACATGTGCACCATATGGCCGACGGGGTTTCGATGTCGCCTCATTGCACACGACCTCAACCTCACGTTCCCATACATAGTCATATTCCCATGCATAGACCAACGGGAGACCGTCTGGATTGATCTTGAAACGTTCACCTCGTTCGATGGCCTCCTGCAGGAACCGTTCAAGCGCCGTCGTATTTTCAAAAGTCACACGCGTGGGCTTCAGTAGACGTTCATCACACACCGCCGCTGGCGTTCCGATTTTCTTTCGCAATTCCTCGCGGATGACATCACGTTCGGTCCGACTGTCATGATTCGGACAAACAATTTTCTCCTCTTTTTCCCAGTCACCCCGAACGTCATCCCTAATCATTTCAAGCAAAACCTTCCCCTCCTCGTGCTTCAGGATGATATACCCCCGATCAATCTCTTCTCCCAACATACAAGTTCTGTAAAAGGCGATATCCCGGCCGACATCCTTCCAGGTAAAGGGAATTGGCATGCCCAATCCAGGTATTCGCCAGTTACCAATACCGTCCTTCTCAAGAAAGACGGCTCGCGCGCCAAAATCCCGTCCTCCCCACCAAGCGCCGACCATTTCTTGGTTGATTCCATCAAGAGGTTTCGCCTGTCCCGTGCAGATCATCATGCACAGCAAAACCACCACAATATGACAAACGAATTTTCCGGTCAAGGTCTTTACATTGGCCATGTCAATCTCCTTCCTTGATATCCTTTTTCTCATCGGCATTTCGCATGACAATCCGAAAAGGTTGATCAGCGGTATGGCGCTCAGGCAAAGGTTCCCAACTCATCGTTGGATTCGCCTGCTGATCAAGACAGCAACCATCCTTCTCCACACCCGCGATACGCGTCAAGAATTTCCACTTCAGGTCAACAACAACTCGTCCCTCCGTGTCCGTCGTAAAGGACTGAACTTCAAAATCCCCCTTTGAACGCGCAGGATCGCCATTGAACCATTTCAACTTGACAACAGTCCCGGGGATCGCCCGTCCCTGCCGATCAACTACAAGGAAATAGACCAAGGATTGTGACGCCACCCCCTGGTTCAGAAAGTTTATACACCCCCCGAACAAGAGGAACAGAACGACCAACGCAAACGGAATCAATCTCATCGAAACCTCCAAAGTGGTAATTGCCCCCTCCTGACACCGTGCCAATGACCATGCCACCTGACATGAAGCCTATCACCGGCGCATCACGCACCAAGAGGAATCAAGCATCAGCATTATCGCATTTATTCAACAGAAATACAAGAGGAATAATGGCACAAAGGCGCTCGTCAATCACGACGCATCTGGGCAATTCACTGCCGTCTCCCCTTCGCCGCGCGGCGATCGTTCCCAGCCGCCGCACTTCAACCGTTCCGCAATATAATCAAACTTTTCCCTTGAACCTCCCCGCCCGCTTTGCTATACTGGTACCCGATGAACCGAAAAATCCAGAGACGCCTCCTCGCCGAAGGCCACGCCCTCGCCGCGGACGAACCGCCCGCGAAGCCCTTCTTCGCGTGGTTCAACGAGGACGTGCTCGGCCTCGACTCGGAGGAGTACCGCCGCGCCTTCTGGCGCCAGGCCCGCCGCACGGGCCACTCGATCGGCCGCACCCCGCGCACGCTCGAGAGCTGGCAGCGCGAGCGGGGCGACCACACTACTGAGTTTTACACTGCCTCATTTGACGGTGAGCGTGGTTGCGGCGGAGTGGGCGCCGAACTCGGGTGCGTACAGGCATTGTACTGAAGCGAGGCCCGAGGTGAATGTACCACGTTCACGCACGCGGTAGGACGTTTCGAGGACGAACCTCCCCTGCGGCAGCTGGTCGATGTAGTAGTCCGTCGCCGTATCGCCCGTCGTCTGGTAGAATCCGAGACCTCCCTGCCAGCGATAGTGCGACTGCACGTCCACCGGTTCGGCGGTGGCCGGCCGTTCGTCTTGCAGATGCACATACTCGTAGAGCCGATTCGAATCCAGGACCAGTCGCGCAACGAGTTCATCGCCCGGTTCCAGCCGCTCGCCGCCGTTGAGCGCCACCAGACACTCCTTGCCGTCCATCCGCGCCTTCTTGTAGTAGGTCTTCGTCACCCCGAGCCCGGCCTGTTCAAACGCACGGACCTTCGCCGCGTCTTCCAGATACGTCCAGTTGACGGACACCCATCCGAGCGCATCCGTCTTCCGCGAGACGGCAACCTCGCCGAGCTTCGCCGTGATCTTTTCACGCGGCACACGATATTCGTAGAACCCCGTATCCGCCTCGACGGCCTTGCGCGGCACCTCGACGCCGCCGAGCGAAACCGTCACGACGTCGTCATTCTTCGTCGTCGACGCGGTCGGACCCACCCCGCGCAGAAT
>JAZUGW010000174.1:0-16709 GCA_045641465.1 Kiritimatiellia bacterium
CGGAACGGTGGCGCAGGCGTTGGCGTTACTGTCGGACGAGCGCCTTGCGTCCGTGCGGTCCTCTTGGGTTGCAACTTTGCCGCCAGAATCGTTGGAGCAGGTGGTCGTGGCGCTCGTCCCTGTGAAGAGCGCGGCCGCGCCGGCATTCCTCGCCGAAGCGCTCGCCTATGCGACTGATCCCCAAGTGCGTGAAGCGGCGCTTTTCGGTGTGGGCGCGGTTGGCACGGTGGACGACGTGGAGATGCTTCTCGGGTGGATGCGCCAGAGTGACGCGGCGCTTGCGGAAGCGGCGCGCCGGGCGCTCATCCAGCTTGGCGACAAGCGCGTGGATGCCGTGCTCGCCTCGCGCGTGGGCGCGTTCGCCGGCGACGCGTCCTTCGCCGTGAAGCTTCTTGACGTGATGGCCCAGCGTAACGCGCTCGGCCACGCCTCGGCGGTCGTGCCGTTTCTCGCGCATGCTGACGGGGCGGTGCGCTGTGCGGCTTTCCGCAATCTCGGCCAGCAAGGCGGTTATGCCGAGCAGGCCGCAGTTCTGGCGGCGGCGCTGAAGGCGAAGGACGAGAAAGAGCGGCGCGAAGCGCGCAAGGCGGTGATGAAAATCGCGCGCCGGGCGGGCGGCGTGCAGTTCAAGACCAACCGCATTGGCAACAGCCGCACGGAAGCCTGTGGCGTGGCGGACTTCAACAACGACGGCAAGCTCGACATCATTGCCGGACCCAACCTCTATCTCGCGCCGGACTTCAAGGCCCTCCAAGTACGCAAGGTCAAGACCGACGTGAACGAACAGGGCAAGGGCTATGCCCATGACTTTATGAACCTGCCGCTCGATGTCGATGGCGACGGAAAGATCGACGTGGTGTGCGGCGATTGGTTCTCGCAGGAAACCTGGTGGTGTCGCAATACGCTTCCCGCAGGCGGCGTCTGGGCCGATCGCGTGATCGAGAAGCCGGGCAACATCGAAACGGGCACGCTCGTGGATTTCGACGGCGACGGCAAGGCCACGGACGTTCTTCCCGATACGCACGTGGTGCGTCTCTACCGTCTTGGACAGGGCGGCACGCTCGGCGGGCATTTCGCGTGCACGGCGATCTCCAATTCCCGCGATGGACTGGGACGCGGTTGCGGCGACGTGAACGGCGACGGGCTCAACGACATTCTGGCGCCTGCCGCCTGGTACGAGCAGACGAAGGACGGTACCTGGAAACGCCATCCGTGGGCGGTGAAGGAAATCGGACACACCTCGAACCTGATCGTCTACGACGTCAACAAGGACGGTCTCAACGACATCCTCGTGAACGACGCGCACAAGTGGGGCATCTTCTGGTACGAGCAGCTCAAGGCGCGCGACGCGAAGGGCGAAATCCAATTCAAGCGCCATGTGATCGACAACACCTGGACGCAGGCGCACTACCTCGCCTGGGCCGATATCGACGGCGACGGCGTGCCGGAGATCGTCACCGGCAAACGCTTCATGGCGCACAATGGCGGCGATCCCGACGAGTACGGACGTCTCTGCGTGTTCTACTACGACTTCACGCCGGGACCGAATCCGGAATTCCGCAAGTACGTCATTTCGTTTGACGACGATGTTGGTGCGGGCATGAACATCGTGTGTGCCGACATGGACGGCGACGGGGATGTCGATCTGGTGACGACTGGCAAGTGGGGCGGTCCGGTGATTTTCGAAAATCGGACCAAGTGAGGTGAAAGGTTCACTCTCTCGCCGAGATGGTGGTGACCCGCGTAAAAGGCAACGGAGAATTCGGATGAAAAAATTGACGGCCTTGCTGATGTTGGCCAGTGTGGTTTGGTCGGCCGCGGCGATGCCGCAGACCGAAATGAAGGCGTCGCGAGATTCGAACGAATCCGGCAAGGTGCAGTCTGCGTCCGGGTTGCTGCGCGTGGGAACGTACAACATTCGACAGTCGTCCTGCGATCACGGTACGGTGAACGAATGGGAATTGCGGAAGGGCGATCTGGCAGCGCTCGTGCGCAAGATGGATCTCGACGTGTTGGGCCTGCAGGAGGTGAAGTCCGATCAGGCGGACTATCTGCGGGCCCAGTTCCCTGACTACACGATGGTGGGCGTGCACCGCGAGGACGGTAAGCGCAAGGGCGAGGCGACCCCGGTGTTCTACCGCAAGGCCCGTTTCGAGGAGATCAAGAGCGGAACGTTCTGGTTGTCGGAAACCCCGGAGGTACCGGGTTCGAAGTCGTGGGGGACGGCCTGTACGCGCATCTGCTCGTGGGTGCGTCTCAAGGACCGCCACACCGGCAAGATCTTCTGCTATGCGACGACGCACACCGACCACATCAGTGCGCTCGCGCGCAAAGAGGGCATGCTGCTCATCCTGCGGCGCATGAAGGAGTTCGCCGGAGGCGCCCCCGTCATTTTCACAGGCGACCACAACGGCCTTGAAACGACGGCACATGCGCAGGCGGCCGCGAAGGTTCTGAAGAACGCGATCTACATCACCGAGACGCCGCCGAAGGGACCGTGGCACAGCGCCCCCGGTTTCCGTGCCATCAAGGGGACGCCCGCCGTGGAGATGCTGAAGAAGACGGTCGCGGAACGCAACAATGCCAAACGGACCGAATGCCAGCGCATCGACTACATCTACGTGTCGCCGGGGGTGAAGGTGAAGGACCTCGAGACCTATCCCGACGCGCGTCCTGGTCTGGGGCTGCCGCCTTCCGACCATTATCCGGTGTCCGCGACAATCGAGCTTTAAAAGGAGGAAAAGGTGATGGAAAAAATGTTCTTGACGGAAAAAACCTGCCGACCTCTGGTGGTTGGCATTTTGGGGGCGGCGCTTTGCCTGCCCGGTCTGGGTGCGACCTACACGGGTGGCGACTGCTCGGCGGCGAATCTGATTCACCGCTGGAGCTTCAACGGCGATTTCACCGACAGCGTGGGTGGCCTCGCCGCCACGGGGGTGCAAACCTCGTTTGCGGATAATGCCGTCCATACGACGGGCGGCGGCAAGGCGGCGTCGTATGTGAGTCTCGATCCGGCGGCGCTGCCGAAGGATCGTCCGTTCACGATCGAAATCTTCGCGACGCCCAAGAAGATCTACAGCTGGTCGCGCATCTTCAGTTTCGGCAAGGGCGAAGCGAATTCCGACCACCTGGACAACTTCTTCATGAGTTGGACGCGTACCACGAACCAGAATCAGGATGAAGTTCGCTTCCGCTATAAAGACGGCACCAACGCGATTTTTGCCGACGACTCGCTGCAGCCGTTCACCGTGGGTACCAAATGGCACATCGTGCTCGCCTACACGCCCAATGTCAATGGCGACGGCAAGGGACGCTTCTACTGGAGCAAGACCGATCTGCATGGCGGCAGTCACCGCGAGTCATCGGCGACGACGGTCATGGCGGTCGATTTCTCGACTTGGGGCATGGACGGTTTCTATCTCGGCCGTTCGTACTGGTCGCAAGACCTCGATGCGGATGCCGATTACGACGAAGTGCGCATCTGGGATGTGGCGTTCACGCCGGAACAGACCCTGTGGAGTGCGCGTCTAGGCGCGGACACGCTGCCGACCGCAGCTTCGGCTGGCGCGGAAACCGCCACCATCTCCTTCACCGCCGAGGCGGGCGGCAAGGTCGCTTTCAATGGTGCCGCTGCCAGTCCCTCGGGCAGTCCTGCCGTGGCGAAGAACGAACTGGTGACGCTCGTCGCCGTTCCTGATGCCAATTACCACTTCACTGGGTGGAGCGGTGACCTCTGGGCGATCCAGAGCGGCACTGCCGCGGATGCCACCATCACCGTCTATGCGGCATCGGCGGCTTCGTTCGCGGCCTCCTTCCGCCAGAATACGGCGACTTGGACCGGCGCGGGCAACAACAACCTTTGGAGCACGGCGGCCAACTGGCAGGATTCGCTCCTGCCGGTCGAACACGCGCAGTTGGTGTTCAATGGCAATGTCCGTACCACCAGCCAGAACGATCTTGTTGCGCAACTTGACAAGCTCACTTTCGGTACTGGTGCGGCCGCCCAGACGCTGACCGGCAACGGGTTGGAGCTGTTGGCGCTGGAAAACCTCAGCGCCGCCACCCAGACCGTCGATCTGGCGGTTTCTTCCTCGGCCGAGCTGTCCATTGCCAACTCGGGCAATCTTGTCTTCAACCAGGCGGTCACCGTGCCGACGCTCACCTTGACCGGCTCGGGCACGACCATCTTCAACCAGCAGGTCGCTTCCACCGCGCAGAACCTCGACGCCAGTGCCACGGTGGTCTTCAAGGGCGGTCTCAACGCCGGAACGGATGTGGACCTTCTCTCTGGCGGTTCAACCTACTTGAATGGCACCAGCGCCCTGGGGTCGCTCCGCCTGACGAAAAACGGGACCACATTGACCATTGACGGTGCGGACACCGCCTTCAATGCCACGATGGATCTTGTTGGCGGCTATCACATTGCCTCGGGTGAATCCACCACGATCAACATCAATAGCGGTACTGTGAAACTTGGATCGAATTTACTCACTGAGAATTCCGATGGTACGGGCGGTGGCACCGCTAAGGCTGGCGGCAACGGCACGATCAACCAGACCGGCGGCGACGTGACGGTGGGGAACTATTTCGTTGTCGGACGTGACCATGTGGGTACGTACAATCTTACGGGCGGTACGCTCAAACAGACCGCAAACAACTCGGACTACGTGTTCCTCGGTGAAGTCGGCGGGTCCGTCGGCACGATGAACATCAGCGGCGACACTCGGTTTGCCAGCGGACTGAACCTCCAAGTCGGTCGTTACGGCACGGGTTGCCTGAACATCTCCGGAGGCGAGGTAACTCTGCCGGGTTGGCTCTCGATCGGGCGCATGGCAACCGGGGTCGGCACCGTGAACATCACGGGTGGCAAGATCTCGCAGACCGGCAGCGGCGGTCTCATCGTCGGCGAACTGGGCAAGGGCACGATGAACGTTTCCGGCGATGCCGTCGTCGACCTGAAGGGACCTTTGTCCTTCAGTCACTCGGCCGCCAATTTGTCATGCGAATTCAACCTGACCGATGGCGGCACGCTCAAGACCTCGGCCATCCGGCTCGGCAATCCCACGCCGTTTGCATCGATGTACGTCGATGACGCAACCCTCGTCGCCAACGGCTCGGGAGCGACGCTTGACAACTTCATCAACATCCCGTGTCTCTCGGTGGGTCCGAAGGGTATGACGCTCGACACGCAGAACAACACGGTCATTCTCAACCGCGGATTCAGTGTCGGTTCCGACGGTGCGGCCATCACCAAGACCGGTTCCGGTACGCTGTGCATGCCCGCTTCTTCTTTCGTGCCGGTCAAGGTGCAGGAAGGTTCGCTCGCAAGCCTGCCTGCGACGTCTGGCGGAGAGGGCGACGGCAATCTCGCGGCGCATCTTCTCCACCGTTGGAGCTTCAACGGCGATTTCACCGACAGCGTGGGTGGACTCGACGCCACCGGGGTGGGAACCTCGTTTGCGGACAACGCCGTTCACACCACAGGTGGCGGCAAGGCGGCGTCGTATGTGAGCCTCGCCCCGGCTTCGTTGCCGAAGGATCGTCCGTTTACGATCGAAATCTTCGCCACCCCGAAGGCAATCCACAGTTGGTCGCGTATCTTCAGTTTCGGCAAGGGTGCGCCGAACGGCGACCATCTTGACAACTTCTTCATGAGTTGGACGCGCGGTACCGAAGTGAAGAACGATCAGGTTCGTCTCCGCTACAACGGCGGCACCGATGCGGTTTTGTCCAACGAGTCGCTGCAACCGTTCACCCTCAATACGAAGTGGCACATCGTGCTGACCTACGTGCCCAATGTGACGACTGATGGCAAGGGGCGCTTTTTCTGGAGCAAGACCGACATGAACGGCGGTAACCACCGCGAAGCGTTCGCGATCACCTCCAAGGCGGTCGATCTGCAGACCTGGGGCATGGATGGCTTCTATCTCGGGCGTTCCTACTGGACGGCCGATCTTGACGCGGATGCCGACTACGACGAAGTACGCATCTGGGACGTGGCGCTCACATCCGAACAGATCGTCGCCAACGCGAAGCTGGGTCCGAATGTCCTGCCGGGAGCCGAATTGGTCCATCGCTGGAGCTTCAATGGCGACGCGAAGGATTCAATCGGCGGCACCACCGCCTTGCTGGTGGACGCGGTCACGCAGGGCGACAAGATGGTCACCACCACCGGTGGCACCACGGGTTCGGGCTACGTCAACCTCGGCAACAACATGCTGCCGACGGACGGCAGCCCGGTGACGATCGAAATCTGGGCCACGCCGCATTCGCGCCCCAACTGGAGCCGCGTCTTCGACATCGGGTCGAACAACGGGAATTATCTCACGCACGCCTGGAGCTACCAGACGATGGACAACCGCGACTTGGTGGAGATCAAGAAGGGGGGAACAGCCATCCTCTCCAATCAGTACACGCTCTTCGGCTACACGCTCAACACCGAATACCATTACGCCTTCACCATTACGCCGACTGCGGATGGAAAGGCGACGATAGCCTGGGCGCGGCGCGATGCGCGCACGGGGGCGCTCATCAAGCAGGGGAGCGGCACCACGAGTGCGGCCTGGTCGGTCGCGGACATTGCCGGCGGTCCGTTCTACCTCGGCCACTCGCAGTACTATCCCACCGACCACAACGCCAACGCGTCGTACAACGAAGTGCGTGTGTGGAAGGGCGCTCTCACGGATGCGCAGCTCTCGCACAGTGCGGCGCTGGGTCCGGACGTGCTGCCCACCGAATCGGCGGGCGCGATTGCGGCAGTCGAGCTCGCGGCCGGCACCTCCTTCACGGCGCAGAGCGGCCAGGCGGCAGTGGGCAAGCTGAGCGGCGTCGGTACGGTCTCGGGTTCGGTGACCGTGGTGGACACGCTTGATGTCGCGGGCGAGGGCGTCGGCACGATGACGCTCAACGGTGACCTCGCGGTGAAGGGCACGTGGCTGCTGGATATGGACGGGGCCGCCTGCGACCTGCTCACGGGTACGGGTACGCTCGACCTTTCGCAGGCGACGATCGCCGTGCGTAATCCCGCGAAACTTCAGGGCAGTAGCCTGGTGGCGACCGTCGGCGAGGTGACGGGCTACAAGCAGGCGACCGTCAGCGTCAAGGGCTACAAGCTCTTCTACAACGACAATCGGCTCACGCTTGCGAGCGAAGGACTTTTCGTCTTCATCCGCTGATGAAGAAGAAGGATCAAAGGAAGATAAACAGATATGGCAAAAAGGAATTTGAATGGGACGCTCTCGTGGGGCGTTTTGGCGAGTGTGGCTTTTTCCGCGTTGACGGCGTTTGCGGCGGCGGAGAAGATCAAGCCGCAGGTTGAGTATTTCCCGCTGTCGGCGATCCGCCTCACGGGCGGACCGCTCAAAGCGCAGCAGGAACTGAACCGGAAGTACCTGCTGCAGCTTGAACCGGATCGGCTGCTCTGCAATTACCGAGTCGATGCGGGACTCGATCCCAAGGCCCCGACCTATCGCGGTTGGGAGGCGAACCACGACGAAGGAGCCTGGCCGCTCTCCGGTCACATCCTCGCGTTCTACATGTCGGGTGCGGCCTTCACCTACGAGGCGACCGGTGACGAGGAACTGAAGAAGCGCCTTCTGTACATCGTCGACGAACTCGAAGAAGTGCAGAAGGCGACGGGCGGCGTCGTGCTGGCGGCGCTTGGCAGCAACCGCGTGATGAAGGAGATCTCCAACGGCGATCTCCGCATCAACGGCGGGTCGATCAACGGCCTCAACGAGCCCACCTACATCATGAACAAGGTGCTGCTGGGCCTCTATCAGATCCACATCGCCACCGGCAGCCGGAAGGCGCTCGACATCTATCTGCGCTTCTGCGACTGGTTCGGCGTGAACGTCGTCGACAAGCTGACCGATGCGCAGATCCAGAAGCTCCTCGTCTGCGAGCACGGGTCGTTGCCCGAGAACTATTGCGACGCCTATCTTCTGACCGACGACGCGAAGTACGTCCGCTGGGCGCGCCGCCTCTGCGAAGAGATTGTGATCAAGCCGCTCGCCGAGGGCAACACGAAGTTCCTCACGGGCCGTCACGCCAACTGCCACATCCCAAAGTACACGTCGTGTGAGCGCGTGTGGCGACTCACGGGCGAGGACATGCTCCATCGCGCGGCGCTCAATGCCTGGGACGACATCGTGGGCCATCGTCTGTGGGCGATCGGTGCGAATTGCACGAACGAGCACTTCTTCGATCCGAAGGAGTTCGAAGGCAAGCTGCTTGCCGATCTGACAGGACCCGAGTCCTGCAATTCCGTCAACATGCTTCGCCAGACGGAGGCGATTTTCCAAGACTCGCCCGAGGCACGGCGGATGGACTTCTACGAGCGCTGCCTCTTCAACCATCTGCTCTCCAACCATGATCCCGAGCGCGGCATGGTCGTGTACAACACGTCGATGAAGCCGGGTGCCTATCGCTACTACTCCGATCAATTCGATTCGATGTGGTGCTGCACCGGCACGGGACTCGAAGTGCCCGGCAAACTCGGCAAGATGATCTACACCCGCAGTGCCGACGATGCGTCCGTTTCCGTACAGCTCTTTGCGCCGTCGACGCTTGACTGGAAATCGCGCGGGGTGAAGCTTCGCCAGGTGACGAACTTCCCCTACGAGCAGGGTACCACGCTCATCGTCGAAGCGGCGCCGTCGGATGCCGAATTTACGCTCAACGTGCGCCATCCTGCATGGGTGGCCGATGCGGCGTTTGCCGTGACGGTGAACGGTGTGAAGGTGGCCGGCGAATCGAAGGCGAGTTCGTATTTCGCCATCACGCGCAAGTGGAATCGCGGCGACCGCGTGCAGGTGGCGTTGCCGATGACGCTCAAGTTCGAGATGCTGCCGCATTCAACGCGCTATGGTGCGTTCGTGTACGGTCCGATCGTGCTCGCGGGCGAACTCGGTCGACAGGGCCTTCCCAAGACCAAGTTCTGGCGCATCGGCAGCAATTGGGTTCTGCCCGAGGCGGCGCCGGAGATGGTGCCGTTCGCGCCGCTCGATACGGCAGATGGCATCTTGAAGATGGTCAAGCCGATCGACGGCGAACCGCTTCATTTCCGCACGGTCGGGTTCGAGCCGAAGGATGTGAAACTCGCGCCGTTCTTCGAGGTCCATTTCCAGCGCTACACGATCTACTGGGAGTTGATGACGCCGGCGAATCGCAAGGACTACGATCTCGAGCGTGCGCGGCAGGCGGAACAGGACAAGGTCACCATCGACCGCGTCATCCCCCACAACGCCGAGTCCGAGAAGGCGCACGGCTTCAAGGGCGCGAACACCTTCTCCGGCACGGGCATGTACGGCAAGCGTCACTTCACGGCCTGGCGCGACGCCCGCAGCGGCGGTTGGTTCAGCTACCGCCTGAAGGTCGATGACTCGGCGCGGACGCTGCGCGCGTGGTACTACGGCAAGGAACGCGGGGCGCGTACGTTCGACGTGCTGGTCGACGGACAGCTGCTCAAGACCGACAACCTGGGCGATGTCGGTGTCGATGGACTCGTCGCGCACGACATTCCGCTGCCTCCGGAACTCCTCAAGGGCAAAAAACAGATTACGGTCACCCTCAAGGCCCACAAGGGCAACACCGCCGGCGGTCTCTTCGATTTGCGTGTCGTCCGTTGATCGTTTTGACGGATGCGCATGAATACGAAGGTTGATCAGATTCAGAGTCGGAAAGGCCCCTCCTATCGGGAGGTGTTGAAGCTTGTCTGGCCGTTGGCGCTCGGGATGGCGAACAATGCCATCATGCAGCTGACGGACCGGATCTTCCTCGCGCACGAATCGACCTCTTCGCTCGAGGCCGTGTTGCCGGCCTCGGTGCTTTCGTTTCTGTTCATTACCTTTTTCATGAGCATCGTCGCCTACGCCGGGACGTTCGTCGCACAATTCTTCGGCGCGGGCAATGAGCGCGGCTGTGCGCGGAGTCTGGGAGCCGGACTTCTCCTGGCACTGGCGAGCACGGTCTTTCTGGTGGCGCTCGTGCCGGTCGGTCATCTGATCTTCGACTGGTGCGGACACTCCTCCGCCGTGCTTACGCGCGAGAAGTCGTACTATACCGTTGTGACGCTTGGCGGCGTCTTCCTCTGCGGAACGATGGCGGCGCAGGGGTACTTTACGGGACGCGGCCTCACGCGCACCGTCTTTTGGGTGAACGTGCTCGGCAATGTCCTGAATGTCGCGCTCGACCCCTTGCTCATTTTCGGGTACGGACCTTTCCCGCAGCTCGGCATCGTCGGTGCCGCCGGGGCGACCGTGTTCGCGCAGGCGGTACAGTTCGTCGTTCTGACGGCGCTGGCGGTGCGCCTTGTCCGCCGCGTGGCGCGCATTCCCGTTTCGCCGTCTGCCGGTACGACGGACGATCTGCGTTTTGGACGTCTCCTCGTGCGGATCCTCCGCTTCGGCGTGCCGTCCGCCATCTACTCGGTGCTGAACATGCTGTCGTTCACGATCTTCGTCTTCGTCACAGGCAAGGTCGGGGACCTCGCCTTCGCCGTGTCGAATGCCGTTTTCACGATCAACTATCTGCTGTTCGCGCCGATGGAAGGGTTCGGCATCGGGGCGGGTACGCTCGTGGGCCAGTATCAGGGACGTGGCGATGCCGAAGGTGCGCGGCGGGCGGTGAAACGGACGATCATTCTCGCGGAGGGAAGTCTTGTGGTCGCGGCAGGCCTGACTCTTGCGTTCTACCGGCCGATCCTCGGTCTCTTCGCGGCGGATGTGGCGCCGGCCGATGTGCCGCAGTTCCTTTCGCTCGGTTTCACCTTGTTGCTGTTGATGAGCGCCTGGCTTTTCACCGACGGTGCGGACATCATTCTCTCGGGCGCGCTCAAAGGCGCGGGCGATACGCGCTTCGTGATGATCTGGATGCTCGTGTGCTCGGGATTCTGGCTTGGACTTGTCGGTCTTGTCTATGCGGTTCATCCGACAATGCCGGCTCTCTGGGCGACGATGGTCGTCTATGTGCTGGTGATCTGCGTCGGCACGGTGTGGCGTTGGGTCCGCGGCCGCTGGGCCTCGATCCGCCTCGTCGGGTGAAGTCCGCACAAGCTCTCGGGTTTATGCTATAATAGAATGGTTTGACGAACAAAAGGAAAAACAATGAAGCGAACATTTCTATTTCTTGTAACGAACTTTGCCGTGATGATCGTGTTGTCGCTGGTCGTGCAGATCGTGTGCGGCATTCTGGGTGTGCGCGCAAGTTCGCAGGATCTGATGGGCCTTGCCATTTCATCGCTCATCTACGGCATGGCAGGCGGTGTCATTTCGCTGCTGCTGTCGAAGACGATGGCGAAGATGCAGACGAAGGCCAAGACGATTACCGGCGACGAAGGCGAGGCGGAACGCTGGCTTGTCAACACGGTCGAGTCGCTCGCCAATAAGGCCAACATCAAGATGCCGGAAGTCGCCATCTATCCGGGCGAGCCGAATGCCTTCGCGACGGGCGCTTTCAAGAACCATGCGCTTGTGGCCGTTTCAACGGGCATCATGAAGTCGATGACGCGCGAAGAACTGCGGGCGGTTCTGGGGCACGAGATGAGCCACGTGGCGAACGGCGACATGGTGACGATGACGCTTGTGCAGGGCGTGCTGAATGCGTGCGTGATCTTTCTGTCGCGGATTCTCGCGTCGCTGCTGGGCGGCGCATTGCGCGGTAAGGGCGGACGGAGCAACGTCGGATCCAGTTTCGCCTCGCACGCCACCTATATGCTGCTGCAGTCTGTGCTGGGTGTGGGAGCCTCGATCATCACCATGTGGTTCTCGCGTCATCGCGAATACGCGGCGGATGCGGGCAGCGCCGATCTGCTCGGTTCGCCGACGTCGATGATCAACGCATTGCGCCGTCTCGGTAATCTTCAGCCGGGCGTGCTGCCGGGTTCGCTCGCGGCCTTTGGCGCGGTGGGCCTCCCGAAGCTGAGCGCCTCGCTCTTCGCGACGCATCCGTCCCTCGAAGATCGCATCGCGGCGCTTGAGAAGATCCAGCAGGGCTTCTGACATGAAAGCGCGGATCGATTTTCGCTGGGTCGTCTGCGGGCTGCTCTTTTTTGCGACGACGGTGAACTATCTGGACCGTCAGGTCCTTTCTCTCACCTGGAAGGACTTCATCGCGCCCGAGTTCGGCTGGACCGACAACCACTATGGCGTGGTGACGGGCTATTTCGGCCTCATCTATGCCGTGTGCATGCTCTTCGCCGGTAAGATCGTCGACTGGCTGGGAACGAAGAAGGGCTACCTGTGGGCGATTGGCGTGTGGTCCGTCGCCGCCTGTCTGCATGCGTTGTGCGGCGTCGCCACTGCCTGGTGCACGGGACTCGACGGTACCGCCGCGTTTGCGGCGATCCAGAAGGGCAGCGCGCTGGCGGTTTCGGTGGGGTCCGCCTCGATGTGGCTCTTCCTCGGCTGCCGTTGCCTGCTCGCTCTCGGCGAAGCGGGCAACTTCCCGGCGGCGATTCGTGCGACGGCTGACTACTTCGAACCGAAAGACCGTGCCTTTGCGACCTCCGTCTTCAACGCGGGTTCGTCGATTGGCGCGCTTGTCGCGCCGCTCGTCATTCCGCCGATCGCCAAGGCCTGGGGCTGGGAGATGGCGTTCATCGGCATCGGTGCGCTGGGCTTCGTCTGGATGGGCTTCTGGCAGTTCCTCTATCCGGCTGCGGCGCGTCCGGTTCTGCAAGCCGCGACGGTTTCCGCGGGGCAGGTGCCGACGACGTTGAGCTATCGTCGCTGCTTCACGCTGCGGCCCACGTGGTCACTTTTGCTGGGACGCTTCCTCACGGACGGCGTCTGGTGGTTCTTCCTCTTCTGGACGCCGGGCTATCTCTCGGACCGCTTTGGCTACAAGAGTTCGTCCGGCACGGGGATGGTGATGATCGCCGCGCTCTACGCCATTGCCACGCTTGTGTCGATCGTGCTGTGCAAGATTCCCACGTGGTTCGTGGACAAGAAGGGGATGAAACCCTACGACGGCCGTATGGCGTCGATGTTCATCTTCGCCTGTCTGCCGCTTGTTGCGCTGGGCGCGCAGCCTCTGGGCGCCGTGTCCGCCTGGTGGCCGGTGGTGTTGATCGGCCTCGCCTGTGCGGGCCACATGGCGTGGAGCGCGAACATCTTCTCGGTGGTGGGCGATTTGTTCCCGCGCGAGCTGATCGGCATGCTCACGGGCGTTGCGGGCCTCGCCTGCGGACTCAGCAGCTTCCTCTTCAACCGCGGCGCGGGGTGGTTGTTCACGTACGCGGGGAAGGCTGGCGATTCGTTCGGTTTCCTTGGCTATACGGGCAAGGATGCAGGCTATATGATTGTGTTCTGCGTGTGCGCGGTGGCGTATCTCGCAGGTTGGATTTGCATGAAGGCGCTGGTGCCGCGCGTGCCGGCGGAAGTGGAAGGAGTGTAAGATGACATCTCGTGAGCGTGTTGTTGCGGCGTTGAACCATCAGGAGACGGACCGTGTGCCGATCGACCTCGGCGGCGGCGGTGTGGTCTGCGGCATGCAGGTTTCGACGGTGTACCGTCTGCGCCAGGCGCTCAAGCTCGATCCGCCCGGTACGCCGGTGAAGGTGATCGAGCCGTCGCAGATGCTGGGCGAAATCAAGCCGGACCTGCTGGCGGCCGTCGGGGGCGATGTGATGAGCGTGCGCCTGCCCGGGACGAAGTTCGGTTTCCCGGCGAAGGACTGGAAGCCCTGGACGACCTTTGACGGCACGCCTGTACTGGTGCCGGGACAGTTCAACACCGAGCCCGATGCGGATGGCGCCATCGTGCAGTATCCGCAGAACGACCGCACGTGCGGTCCGTCCGCCAAGATGCCGAAGGGCGGCTTCTATTTCGACGCGCTCGTGCGGCAGGACCCGATTGACGACGAGAAGCTTGATCCGCTGGACAACTGCGAGGAGTTCGGTCTCATCTCGGACGCCGACTTGAACGAGCTTGCCCGTCAGGTGGACGCGGTACGCGCGGCGGGCAAGGCCTGTGTCGTGTCGATTCCCGGAACGGGCTTCGGCGATGTCGGTTCGATTCCCGCCCCGGGGCTCAAGCATCCGAAGGGCATCCGCGACATCGAGGAGTGGTACATGTCCACGGCGACGCGTCCCGACTACGTGCGGGCGGTCTTCGAGCGCCAATGCGAAATCGGCCTTCAGAATCTGGCGCGCATTTTCTCGGCGGTCGGGAACGAACCTGTGGCCGCGTATGTGAGCGGCGCCGACTTCGGTGCGCAGAAGGGTCCGCTGATCTCGCCGCGCAAGTATCGGACGCTGTACGCACCGTTCCAGAAGCGTCTCAACGACTGGATCCACGAACACACCACGTGGAAGACGTTCATTCATTCGTGTGGATCGATCCAGGCGTTCATACCCGATATGATCGACGCGGGTTGGGATATCCTCAATCCCGTCCAGACCTCGGCGGCGAATATGGACCCTGCGGAACTCAAGTCGAAGTTCGGTGACAAGGTCACCTTCTGGGGTGGTGGCGTCGACACCCAGCACACGCTCCCGTCGGCCACGCCGGACGCGATCCGCGCCGAAGTCGCGCACAACCTCTCCATCTTCGCGCGCGGCGGCGGCTACGTGTTCAATCCGATCCACAACGTGCAGCAGGGCGTGCCCGTCGAGAACCTTCTCGCGATGTACGAAACCGTCCAGACGTGGCGTACCGCCTAGTCTGAAGACGAAGAACGGCCAGCTTGCAATTCGCGCAAGCTGGCCGTACGTTTTTCTGCCTTTGCGGTAGTTCTTATTCCTTTTCTTCCTTCAGTTTGAGCTTCCGCGAAATCAGGCAGAGGAGAACGCCGCAGAGGGTCGTGCCGGCCAGCAGTCCGATGAAGATGCTCTTTTCGCCGAATTTGCCGGCCAGCGAACCGATATTCGCGGCCGCGAAGCAGGCAATGCCCGTCACCGCGACATGCCAGCCCATGATCTGCGAGACCATCCGCTGCGGCGAGAACGAGGTGATGAACGAGAGCGCGACCGGACCCTGCGCGAGTTCGCCCAATGTGCAGAAGAGATAGGTGAGGACGATCCAGATCATCGAGCTCTTGCCCACCGTGGAGGCGTCGCGCTGGAACACCGCCGCGACCATGAAGACGTAGCTGAGGCCCAGGATGACTGTGCCGAGACCCATCTTGAAGATGGCGGACGGATCCTTCTTGTGTTTGCCGAGGAAGGTCCAGAGGGCAGCCAGCATTGGCGCGAAGACGATGACCATGATCGGGTTCAGCGAGTTGAACCACGGAATCGGAACCTCGAATTTGCCCAAGGGGGTGACGAGGAGGCAGTCGGTGAACTTCTTGACATAGAGCGTCAGGAGGCCGGTGCTCTGCTCGTAGGCGACCATGAAGACGATTTCGATGATGAAGGAGAAGAGGATGACCCAGATGCACTTGCGCTCGTAGGGGGTCAACGGCTGACGGACCACCTTTTCCTGGGCCTTCGGGGTGATGTTGTCCGTGCGCCGCAGCGGCTTCTGGTTGAGGAGATAGTTCAACTGGCCGAGGAGCAGGAAGGCTCCGCACAGCAGGAAGCCCATGCGCCAGCCGTAACGCTGCGCGATCCAGCCGACGAGGAGGAACGCGATGAGCGAGCCGACGTTGACGGCGAGGTAGAAGATGGTGAACGCGGCCTCCTTGTGCGGATCTTCAGGATCGTAGAGGCGCCCCAGCACCGTGGTGATGTTCGGCTTGTAGAAGCCACCGCCCATCGCGATGAGGGCGAGTCCGATGAAAAACGCCCAGGTATAGGGAACGGCGAGAGTCATGTCGCCGATGGCGCAGAGGAACGCACCGATGCTCACGCTCCTGCGCGCGCCGATCCATTTGTCGGCGATGATGCCACCGGGTACGGCTGTCAGGCAGCCCATCATGCGGTAGATGCCGAGGACGGTCAGCGCCGAGGCCTCCATCCAGCCGAGTCCGCCTTTGTTCACCAAACCGGTCATGTAGAGCACGAGGATGCCAAGTGCACCGTAGTTCGAGAAGCGTTCGCACAATTCGGTGAACGCAACGACCATGAAACCCTTCGGATGCCCGAAGATGTCCTTTTCGTAGTTGAAGACTTTGTTTTCCATAGGGCGAATATTATACCATAATTCGGCGGTTCGTGAGCGAGTTCAAAATCGCGTCCCAGCCACATTACAACTCATCGAGAACGGCCCTCTTCGACTCTCGCAGCACTTCAACCGTTCCACAACTAAAATCAAACTTTCCGCTTGAACATCCCCGCCCGCTTTGCTATACTCGTACCCGATGAACCGAAAAATCCAAAAACGCCTCCTCGCCGTCGGCCACGCCCTCGCCCCGCCCGCGGACGAACCGCCCGCGAAGCCCTTCTTCGCGTGGTTCGAGCAGGACGTGCTCGGCCTCGACTCGGAGGAGTACCGCCGCGCCTTCTGGCGCGAGGTCCGCCGCACGGGACATTCGATCGGCCGCACCCCGCGCACGATCGAGAGCTGGCAGCGCGAACGCGGCGTCCATCCCGCCGCGCGCCCGGGCGAGATCCTCATGGTCTACCTCTTCGTCGGCGGCGCGAGCCTCGCCTTCTGGTTCATCCGCGAGGCGGTCCGCCGCCACCTGAACCGCGTGCGCCCCCCGTCCTACTACGCGGCGGAGCGCGCCCGCCGCCTCGCCCTCGCGCGGGAGCGCCGGCGGCAGGGCCGCCGCGCGACGACGAACCCGCGTCCGTCGCTGGAGGCGATCCGTGCGCTCTACGCACA
>JAZUGW010000175.1:0-5283 GCA_045641465.1 Kiritimatiellia bacterium
CGCGCCCGCACCCGCGACATTTCCGTGCAGACGGTTGTTCACCCGGTCCCACAGCATCGCTTTGCCGTTCTTGACGCAGGGGACGAAGTCCAGCACGTCCACCCCGTTGTGCGTGGCGCGGAAGGAGTACAGGCGCACGACGCTTTTGTTGTCCACCTTGGTCGCCGTCTTCGTGACGTCCATCTCGGTATTACCGCAGTTGCGACAGAAGATGTAGATCGGCGCGGTCGTGTTGGCAACGGGGCTGGTCGCCTCGATGATCGAGGTCTTGCCCATGTCCTCGAACCCTGTCGAACTCGCATAGACCGTCTGCTTGGGCTGGGTCACCTCCGTGCGGGTGTAGATCTCCTTGCCGACAATGATTCCCCGGCGTGAATCGCGCATGGCATCGTGCGCCGTCGCCCACTTGGAATTCTTCGCGCAGCCGAGCATCGTGCCGCCATTGCTGTTGTTGGTGCCTTCGATGTGCAACACCGCAAGGCGCTGGTTGGCGCTCGCCGACGACCCGCCATACGAGCCGAACGGAATCATGCCCGAGTACCAGACGAAATGGGCGTAGAAGTCGTCGAGGTCGCGTCCGATGTAGCCGGTGTTGATCCATTCCTTGCCCGTGGACTCGATCCATTCGACGCGCTGGTCGTAGGGACGGCTCTCCTTCTCGACCAGGAAGAACCGCAGCGACTTCAGGCTGTAGCTCCACCCTTCCGGCGCAACGAAGTGCCAGGTGTTGGACGAGGAATTCGCCACACCCAGCAGCCGCTGGTTGGCCCAGACCGCACGATCGGTTCCCGCGTCCTCCGCCCCCCAGGCGGCGTAGAGATACTTCTCGCCCGTCACCTCCAGGGCGAGGTCAAACGCCGTGTCGAGTCCATGCTCGTCCTGTACCGGCGTCACCGCGATCGAATCGCCCAACGCGATCGCCGTCACCCCGGCCATCGCCATCGCCAACAGTCTTTTCATAATCGCAACTTTCTTTTAGGTAATTACCACGATTCCTAGGCCTTTGGCCCCCTAGAGTAGCAAATCCTCCCACCAAAGTCCACGGGAATTTCATGCGAGAAGGCAATCGGGCGCGTCTCGGTAATTTAAAGCGGCGTACCTGAAAATCAGATACGCCGCCTGTTACCTGGAACCTGCCTCTCCGCCGCTGCGGAAAGACGCCTTCTTTACCGGAGGAGGATGGCGAAACTCCGAATGGCCACGCGCACACCGTCGCCGACACGTTCAAGGGAGAAGTGCGACCCCATCGGTGCGTCGGCGACCAGACGGTACAGGCAATTGGGCGCATGGCCGGTCTCCCAGCGCATCAGGTACTCGCCCTTCGTCAGTTCACGCGCACCGGTGACGAGCCGAATCGTACCCGACGCCGTCAACGCCGCAGAATTAGTCGGAGCATAGCAGCTCTCCGGCGCGGTGAGGTCGAAACCGCAGCCCGACGCCAGCGTGAGACCGTTGAGCGAATTCGCCTTGGCATTGACGACGATCAGACCGCCCGTCAGGTTGAACGCGTTGCCCGGGACAACCAACTCGTCCAGCAATTCAACCTTGCCATCGCCAGCCTTGATCGGCGCCGCAGCCCACTCGCCACCGAGCTGCAGCAACGCACCAGACTCGACGGCAATGTTGTTGCTGTTCACGAGACGGAACTTGCTGGTGGCACCTCCCGTGCGATAGAACTTCGTGGTACCGTTCTTGACCGTCACGGTGCCGAAGATGTTCAATCCTTCGTTTGCATAAGCCGCAGCGTTTCCGGTGATGAACACCTCGCTGTTGCCGTAGAACCGAAGATTCTTCAAGTGGAGGTGCGAACCGGAAACCATTTCCACCTTCACCGTTCCGTTGGAGACGATGAGGCTCGGGGAATTGCCCTGGCCGCAGGGATTGACGCCGCGATAGTAGAACTGTCCGCCATCCGAGATCAACCCCCAGCCATCGGGCCGGAAACGGTTGTTGACCTGGCTGCCGTAGATTCCCAAAATCGAACCCGTACCATGCACCCACACGGGATCCTGCTCGCTGGCCACCACATTGTTCAACTGCGAGTTGACATACAGGAATCCACCATCCGCGACTTCGACCTTGCCGCAGAAGTTGGGGTTGTTGACCGTAAGGTCCATGTGTCCGGTGGAGTCCTTGGCCGTCACCCGCAGCTTCGTGGTGGCGTCGCCGGACACCGCCCCAGTCGGGGTTACAGAAGCCCCGCTGGCAAAGTTGGCGCAGATTTCCAACGTCTTGCCCAGACCGATGGTGATGGCTCCGGGATTGCGCGGACTGCTGGTAGTGAAATTGATCTTCGCTTCGCCACCCGTCGACGCCGGCACGTTGATGGCGCCGATCGTACCGCGGATGTCGCCAATCGTCTGATTGTACGGCGTGGTTGCGAACGTGATGCCGCCGGTGAGCAGCGTGAGCGGCACGTTGATTTCGAATCCCGCCACCCGGCCGCCACTGAAGGACGGCATGGTCAGCGCACCAGCACCCGAGAAGATGTACGGCGTGCTCTCGGCGTTGAAGGTGAAGCCGGTCACGATACGATTGCCGGAGACGTCGATCTCCGTCGTCGCGCCGGCGACTGCGTTCGTAGGATCCTTGAACGTGACGTTGTGGTACCCCTCGGCGGCATAGCCTTCGGGATCATGATTCCACAGATGGTCGCCCCATTCGCCGCTGCCGGTATCCCAGGAGATGTTCTTCGGCAACGTCGTCTTGACGATCTGGAGTCCCGCGCCCACCGTCACTCGCCAGTCCTCGGGCAGCGTCGGGAACGCGAACTTCGCAAGGTCCGACTCCTTGAACTGTCCGTAGGTGAAGATACGCACCGCCTCCGTGCGGGTCGAGAAGTCGATCGCCGAGAGGTCCACCGTGATCGTGCCGCTGCCAGGCAACGTCAGCTCGGTGGTGATCGTCAGCGGGTCGCCATCCAGCACCTTGACCGTCGTGCCGGCTGAG
The DNA here is from genome assembly GCA_045641465.1 of Kiritimatiellia bacterium. Classification (GTDB taxonomy): domain Bacteria; phylum Verrucomicrobiota; class Kiritimatiellia; order RFP12; family UBA1067; genus RUG572. The sequence goes on from JAZUGW010000175.1 coordinate 2,950, forward strand.
ATGTTGAGCCGCGGCACCTTGGAGCCGGTGAGCAGCACGCCTTCGCGCATGAGGAACGTCGCCGTGCACTTCGCCTGATCGACGGTGTCCGCAAACTGCACCGAACCCGGGCCCTGCTTGGCGATATCGGACATGAACGGCGTACCCCACACCACCGAGGACCCGGCGGACACATTCACCGGAACCGCCGCCTCGGCGGCGATGGCGTTGGGGATGCCCGCCTCCGCCTCGAACACGCAGTTGCCGTCGAGGAAGAACTGTCCGCTCTTCGAGAAGTAGTAGATTCCGTTGTTATTGTAGGCTCCCTTCGTTCCCTGGAGACGGAAGGTGGAGTCCTTCATGTGGATGTTCTTGAACTTGATGTGTTCGGCGCCGGTCGAGCAGTCGACGCGCAACATGCCGTTGGTGAGCCAGATTTCGGGGATGTAAGACGAGAACGGATTGACGCCGCAGACATGGAGTTCGCCGCCGTCGACGACGACCTGGCCATTGGACGGCAGACGGTTGTTGACCTGGTTGCAATGCGGGATGTACACCTTGGCACCCTCGCCGATATAGAGCGAACTCATGCCGAGGATCGAACCATTGACCGTCAGCTGGCCCGCGGTGACCGCGAACGGACCGCCGAAGGTACCGCCGGTGATGGTGAGCGTGTTGGTGCCGCCCTTCTCCTTGAGTCCGTCACCGGTGAGATTGAGCGCACCGGTGGAAACCGGTTCATCGATCAGCATCGTAAACACGCCCTCGCCGACGAGGAGCGACCGGTTCATGACGCCGACATTGACGAGACGGCCCGCGCCCGCCTTCTGGAGGACGCCGAGCGAGTTCGCAAAGGTGACCGTCGAATCGCCGAGGGTCTGCTCTTCCCCGGCCGGCACGTTGTAGGTGAACCAGCTCGTGGTACCCATGGTTACCACGCCATTGAACACGTCCATACCCGACACCGCGAATTCACCGACATAGTTGCTCAGATCCAAGTTCGCCGACAGCGAATTCGGTCCGGACAGAGTGAACACCGGGTTCACGTCGCCGTTCACCATCACCAGCTTGCCGGCGGTGGCATTGGCGCTCATCGACACCTGGCTCTTGCCGGTGGCGGTGATCGTCGCCTTCATCACCTGGCCCGCCACCGTCGGATAGTTCGCCGCCGCGCCGTCGCGATTCCAGGGAAGTCCGAACCAAGTGCCGCCGGTGGACGCAGCGGTCGCGGTGAGGTCTCCGCCCACGGTCACGTAGAGCGCGCCGCTCTCGACCGTGAACACCGCGCCTTCAACGAGATTGCCGATTTCATCCTTGGCAGAGAGCTGGACGTTGGCGACGGCGAATCCGCTCTCCACGCTGGCCACCCGCTGCTTGCCGCCCAGGGACAACACGACCTTGATCGCACCCGCGCAGTCAGCCGCCAACGGAACGTTGACGCCAGGCAGAAGCTCGACGGCGGCACCGGCGGCGACCGACAGCTTCCCCGTGCCCATCGCGTCCACGGTCTTCGCCTTCAGCGTACCCGCCTGTACCAGCACACCGCCGAGGAAGGTCGCATCCTGATCGAGCACCAGCGTACCCGCACCGCGCTTGGTGATGCCGCCTGGCCCCGTCAATCCCCAGCCCAGCGTAACCGTCTTGTCCTCCGCGACCTCAAACGGCAGGCCGCCCAAACTAATCGACACGTTCGCGCCAGACCCCTTACGGAAATCAAGGTACTTCGCACAGTCGGCATTCGCCTTGATGACCGTGCCGTTGAAGGTGAGAATGTCCAGATCGTCGTTGTACATGAGAATGCCGTTCGGCGAAATCATCTCGCCGCCGTTCAGGTTCACCGTCGCCAGCGCACGGGAGTTCGAATTGTTGCCGAGCGTCAGACAGTCCAGCAGCTCCACCGTGCCGCCACCAAGAGTGACCGTGCCGGATGACGACACGCCCGTGGTCTCGTTGTGCCAGCCCGCTGCCACTCGCAACCGCCGCGTGATCACCCGGCCGCCGTCCATGTTCATAAAACCTCGACCGGCCTGAGCCTGGGTGCCAATGGTGATGCTGTATTCCTGGATGCCCGAGGTAGACACTTCGTTGGCGTTGGTGACCACCAGCGTACCGCCATGGATGTTGAGATAATTGTCGGTTTTGGAGTCGCAGGTGACAGTCAAGGGACCTCCGATATCGCTCACACCGGCATCCTCCGCCAATGTCAGCGTCACACCCTTGTCGAGGAACGTGCGCCAATAGGTGTGCTTGTAGATGCCGGCTCCCTTGGCGAGGGTGATGTTCGCGCCGGCCTGGGGACGGAACTCGGTCCAGTATTCAGGCAGGATGGTGCCGTTCTCCCAGGTGATGTCGCCG
>JAZUGW010000176.1:0-2798 GCA_045641465.1 Kiritimatiellia bacterium
TTCCATTTGGAGGTCTAGTTTTATGCGAATTCTGACAGGTATTCAACCCTCGGGCAAGCTGCACTGGGGAAATTATTTCGGCGCGATGAAGAACGCGTTCGAATTGCAGAAAAAGGGCGAAGCGTTCCTTTTTATTGCGAATTATCACGCGATGACAACGGTGCGTGACGGCGCGAAGCTGCGTGAGATGACACGTGACGTGGCGATGGACTGGCTGGCGTGCGGGCTCGACCCGGAGCAGACGGTGTTCTACCGTCAGAGCGACGTGCCGGAAGTCCAAGAGCTCGCGTGGTTCCTTTCCTGCGTGACGCCGATGGGCCTGCTTGAGCGCTGCCACAGCTACAAGGACAAGCTGGCGCACGGATTTGACGCTTCGCACGGACTTTTCGCCTACCCCGTTCTGATGGCGGCGGACATCCTGCTGATGCAGACCGACCTCGTGCCGGTGGGCAAGGACCAGAAGCAGCACCTTGAAGTGACGCGCGATCTGGCGATCAAGTTCAACAACGCCTACGGTGAATGCTTCAAGATCCCGGATGCGTATATTCCCGACACGGTTGCGACGATCCCGGGCACGGATGGACAGAAGATGTCCAAGAGCTACAACAACACGATCCAGCTCTTCGAGGACCTCAAGTCCATCAAGAAGAAAATCATGGGCATCGTGACCGACTCGACGCCGATGGAAGAACCGAAGGAGCCGGAAGGCAATTCGATCTACGAACTCTACAAGCTCTTCGCGACGCCGGAGGAGACGGCGCAGATGGCCGCGAATTTCCGTGGCGGCAACTACGGCTACGGACACGCGAAGAAGGCGCTGTTCGAAATCTACCAGCGTACGTTCATGCCGTTCCGCGAAAAACGCGAAGCGCTCGTGAACGACCCTGATTTCGTGGAAGACGTGCTGAAGTCCGGCGCGGCGCGTGCGCGCGCCGAAGCCGCAAAGACGATGGACAAGGTGCGCGCAGCCGTCGGCCTCTAATCAAATGTAAAATGGGAAATGTAAAATGTAAAATGGAAAATGCATGTTGCAATGTGTAAAGGTGCGACGCATCATCTCCCATCTCACATTTTCCATTTTTAACTTGACCTACACCCTACAACCTTTAACCTGTAACCTCTAACCTGTAACCTTTAACCTGTAACCCGTATGGCCCAGGCGGAACTTCTAGCAGAAGACTACAAGGTGGACCTCGACGTGTTCGAGGGCCCCTTGGATCTTTTGCTCTATTTGATCCGCCGCGAGGAACTCGACATCTACGACATTCCGATCGAGCACATCACCAAGCAGTACATGGCGTATCTCGATCTGATGCATCAGATGAATCTGGATGTCGCCGGCGAGTTCATCGTGATGGCTGCGACGCTGATGGTCATCAAAAGCCGTATGCTGCTGCCGGTCGACCGGCGGGCCTCGGAAGAAGGCGTCGAAGAAGAATGGGTGGACCCGCGGCTCGACCTCGTGCGTCAGCTCGTGGAGTACAAGAAGTTCAAGGATGCCGCAGGCAAGCTGGGCGAGTACGAGGCGTTCGTGCAGGAACGCTTTGACTACGGTGGCGGACGACCCAAGTTCGAGAAGACGGCGGCCGATGCCGCAGATGCGCTGGCGCGTGTCGATCTGTACGATCTGCTGACGGCGTTCCAGGATGTGCTGGCGCGGTTGAGCGAAGTGCCGCAGGAAGAACTGAAGGGGTCGCGCTGGAGCGTGCCGGATAAGATGGACCTCATTCTGGAGCGGACCCGTGCCGACGGACAGATCGCGTTCTCGCATCTCTTCAATGCGAAGTCGCCGCGCGGCGAAGTCATCGTCACGTTCCTCGCCTTGCTGGAACTTTTGCGTCAACACCGCATCATCGTCTACCAGAACGCCGCCTTTCACGAGATTACCGTGCTGCCGTCGAAGGAGATGCCCGACGACCAGCCGCTGGAGGCACCGGACGAGTGGTAGTCGTTCCATTTGAGATTTGTCCCTAACGAGAAGCGACATGGCAGAAGAAGAACAACAGAATGCGCCGCAAGCGGCCGAACCGGAACTCATCGAAGTCCCGTTGGAGACGCCTGCATCTGAAGGTGAAACACCGGCGGATGCCTCGGCGGCTGCGCCTGCCGAGCCTGTGAAGCCCGAGCCCGTGAAACCGCGCGGGCCGCGCATTCCCTTGCCGTCTTCCCTGCAGGAGATTGTCGGGGCGTTGCTGTTTGCGAGCGAATCGCCCCTGACGGAAAGCGAATTGCGTGCCTGTGTACGCGGTGTCGCGCCGACGGAAGACGATGACGCCGAGGTGATGTCCGTCTACCAAAGCTGCACGACGCGTGAAATCAGCCAGGCATTGCGGGGCCTCGAAAAAGAGCTGAAGCGGAGCGGGTGCGGATTCCAGCTCGTCTGTTCGGGCGGCGCGTATCGCCTGCAGACGTCTTCGACCTGTGGACGCTATGTGCGCGCGCTGCTGAAACTGGATCGCCCGAGCCGTCTGTCACGTGCGTCCCTCGAGACGCTGGCCATCATCGCCTATCGCCAGCCGATCACGAAGGCCGAGATCGAGCAGATCCGCGGTGTCGCGGTGGATACGATTGTGAAGTCGCTCGTCGATCTGCAGCTCGTGCGTCTGGTCGGACGCAGCGAACTCCCCGGCCATCCGTTCCCCTATGGAACCTCGCCGATCTTCCTTGAGCACTTTGGACTCTCCTCCTTGAGCGAATTGAACGAAATCGATCCCACGCTGCAGCGGTCCAATCCGCGAGAGCGTGCAAAGCTTTTCGTCAAGGAGAAGAAGCCCGAACAGCCGACGCTTGAAGATGCG
>JAZUGW010000177.1:0-20524 GCA_045641465.1 Kiritimatiellia bacterium
GATTGTTCGATTGTTCGATTGTTCGATTGTTCGATTGTTCGATTGTTCGATTGTTCGATTGTTCGATTGTTCGATTGTTCGATTGTTCGATTGTTCGATTGTTCGATTGTTCGATTGTTCGATTGTTCGATTGGGCGAAGATAGGAATATAAAAAGATGAAGCAAGTGTTTGGAAATCTGCGGTTGGAAAATCGCGTTGTCGATTTGACGGTTGAAAACGGGGTTTTCTCGGCGATTGAGGACCATGTGCCGGTTGTCGGCGAGGGGGCGGCTCGTCCGGTGATTCCGGCGTTCTACAATGGCCATACGCATCTGGCGATGAACCTGTTGCGCGGCTATGCGGACGACTTGGAGCTGATGCCGTGGCTGCAGGAGCACATCTGGCCGGCGGAGGCGCATCTCACGGACGAAATCGTCTACGCGGGTACGCGTCTGGCGATTCTCGAGATGATCCACAACGGCACCGTGTTCGCGAACGACATGTACTGGTTCGCGCCCGCCGTCGCGCGGGCTGCGGAGGAGATGGGCATTCGCTGCGCCGTGTCGATGCAGACGATCGAGACCGGCGGACCTGGCAAGAACGATCCGAAGAACATCGCTGCGAACAAGGCGCTCGAGCAGCTGCCGCGTTCGTCGGCGAGTCGGGTGTTCACCACGCTGGCGCCGCATGCGATCTACACGGTGTGCGAGTCGTCCCTGCGCGAACTCGCCGCGCGGGCGAAGGCGGAAGACACGTTCATCCACGTTCACGTGGCCGAGACGAAGTTCGAGTGCGAGACCTGCAAGAAGGAGCACGACGGGCGCACGCCGATGGCCTACCTGAACGACTGCGGACTCTTGGGCCCGAAAACGTTGATGGCGCATTGCGTGCATCTGACGGACGACGACATCAAGATCGTGCGCGACACGGGCGCAGTGATCGTAGAGAACCAGCAGAGCAACATGAAGCTCGTGAGCGGACTCTTTCCGTTCTCGCGTGCGCACGGCTGCCGGATGGCGTTGGGCACGGATGGTGCGAGCTCGAACAATTCGCTGTCGATGTTTGCGGAGATGAAGTGCGCGGCGCTCGCGGCCAAGATCGAAAGCGGCGATCCCACGGCGGCGCCTGCCGCCGAGATCTTCCGGTTGGCGACCCGCGGCGGCGCGCAGGCGATCGGACTCGATGCCGGCGAGATCCGCGTCGGCGCGGCGGCGGACTTCTCGATTCTCAATCCGAATGCGACGCCGCTTGTGCCGGGATTCAATCGCACGAGCGATCTCGTCTATGCGGCGGACTCGTCCTGCGTGGAGACCGTCGTGTGCGCGGGCCGTGTCCTGATGGAAGACGGCGTCATTCCGGGTGAAGAGGAAATCCTCGCCGCCGCTCGTCGTGCGGCAACTGCCCTCACAAATCCGCTTGCGTGAGGCGCGATTTTAGGTTAAAATATTCACATCGAACGAAACAAGGAGAGAATATGAATCGACGTCAATTTCTTGCTGGTAGCGCTTTGGCCGGGTTGGCCACGGCGATGCCGGTTGCTGCTGCCGAGTGTCCGCATGCGAAGGGGCTGCCGAAGCTGCCGTTGCCGAAGCAACAGGCGCAACTCAATCTCTGCCTTCAGTGGGGATTGATTCCGACGGCTGACGACGTGAATGCGAAGCTCGACTATCTTGAGCAGAATGATTTCCAGGCGGTCGAAGTGCCGTCGGGTCTCAGCTGGCTGAAGGACAAGGGATACAAGGTTGCCGAGTCTCTCAAGAACCGCAAACTGTTCCTGGCCACGGCGTGCGGTCCGAGCCGCTTCGACCGTGCAGACAAGGCGGCGAACGATCGCGAGGTCGAAGGCTTCTTCCCGGTGCTTGAAGTGCTGGGCGAGTTGAAGAGCGTCGGCCTCATCATCTGCCCGGCGCGCGGCAAGCCCGAAGTGGGCCTGAAGGAGCTGCGCGAAGATTTTGTGACGAACACCGGCAAGCGTCTCGCCGAGAAGGCGGCCGCCTGCGGTACGACGATCGTGCTTGAACCGCTGCAGCGTCGTGAAACGCCGTTCCTCCGTCAGGTGGCGGATGGCGCGAAGATGGCGCAGGAAATCGGCAAGGGCTGCACGGTGATGGGCGACTTCTGGCACATGTCCAAGGAAGAGCCGAACCAGTTCGCGGCGTTCATGAGCGCACGCGGTGTTCTCTCGCACGTGCACATCGCCTCGCTGGGCAGCCGCAAGATCCCGGGTACGGACGGTGCGCTCGACAACTATGTGGACGGTTTCCGCGGCCTCAAGCTGCTCGGCTATCGCGGGGCGGTTTCGGTCGAGGCGGGATTCCCGTCGATGGGCAAGAACGCGCAGGGCAAGGACATCTGGCCGAACAACGACCAGAAGCGCAAGATCTTCACCGACATGGTGAAGATGCTCCGCGACCAGTGGGCGCAGGCCTAATCAAATTGAAAATTGAGAATGGATAATGGGAAATGAGGTGTGAGGGATGCGTCTGAACACCCTTGTGCCTGTTCCAAATGATTTCAACTCGAAAAAGGAAAATCAAAATGACACGTAAAGACTTCATCAAGAGCTCCGCGCTGTTCGCGGGGGCGGTGAGTGCGCCGTCGATTCTCAAGGCCGAAGGCGCCAAGCGCGTTTTCAAGGTCGGTATCGTGGGCTGCGGCGGACGCGGTAACGGTGCGTTGGACAACATCAACCGTGCGGCGAAGATCCTGTGCAGTGAAGGGTGCAACGTCGAGATCAAGGTCGTGGCGGCGGCGGACTACTTCGTCAAGAAGGCCGAGCAGGTCGCGATCAAGTGGGGCTTCGACGTGAAGAACTGCTTCGGCGGGGCGAACGGCTACAAGAAGGTGATGGAAGTCAAGCCCGACATCGTGATCCTCACGACGCCGTTGAACTTCCGTCCGATCCATACGATGGCGGCGATTCAGGCCGGCATCAACGTGTTCGCGGAAAAGGGCGTGGCCGTCGATGGCGCCGGCTGCCGTCTGATGATCGAGGCGTCGCGTCTCGCGGCGAAGAAGGGCCTCACGATCGTGTGCGGTACGCAGCGTCGTCACCAGAAGGGCTATCGTCAGATCGCCGACATGCTTCAGAAGGGCCTTGTGAACCCGATCATCGGCGGTAACGTGTATTGGAACGGTGCGGTGCCGTGGGTGAAGGCGCGTGACAACGGCGAGTGCAATGCGTCCTATCTCTGCAAGAACTGGCTCAACTTCACCGAGCTTTCGGGCGACCACATCTGCGAACAGCACGTGCACAACATCGATATCGCGAACTGGTATCTCGGCCGCTATCCGAAGAGCGCGCTCGGTTTCGGTTCGCGTGCGCGCCGTCTGAGCGGCAACCAGTACGACTTCTTCAGCATCGACTTCGACTACGGCGACGGTGTGCACATCCATTCGATGTGCCGTCAGATCGACGGTTGCTCGGGCGGCGGCGTGCAGGAAGTCTTCCGTACGAAGGACTCCGTCATCGCGGCGGGTCATGCGGTGCGTCTGCTCAACGGCAAGAAGCTCGAGCTCGTGGGCGACTTCAAGGATGGCAATCCGTATGAAGTCGAACACTACGACTTGCTCCGTTCCATCATGAAGACGGGTCCGTACTACAACGAAGGTGAAGCTTGCGCGATGTCGACGGCCTGCGGCGTGATCGGTCGTATCTCGTGCTACACGGGTCAGATCGTGTCGCTCAAGTCGATCCTCGAGGACAAGAACAGCGCGTTCTACAACATGGACTGCGTGCCGCGTCCGGTGGACTTCGAAAAGGACGGCGATGTGGCGATGCCGGCGTGCGGCGACAACGAATGGGCGCTGCCGGGTAAGCCGTGGCGTGGATTCCCCGCGGGCACCAAGACCTATGCGAAGGCCACCTTTGGTGCGCCGCTCGGCTTCTAAGATGGGCCGCAAGGTTCTATTCTGGGGCCGGTTCGATCCGGGTTATTCGCGGAACCGCGTCTATGCGGCGCTGTTCCGCGAGCTCGGGTGGGACGTGGACTACTTCTTCGTGAAGTGGTTCCCGAAATTCGGCGATGTCGAGGCTGCGGTCCGCGGTCTCGACCGTCGGGGGCGTCCCGATCTCGTGTGGGTTCCGGTGTGCCGTCAGCGCGACATTCTCGCGGCCTGCCGCTGGGCCCACAAGCGCGGCATCAAGGTTCTCTTCGATCCGATGATCTCCGCGTGGGACAAGAAGGTGCTGGAGCAGGGCAAGTGGAAAGCCGATGAAACGCGCGCCAAGAAGCTGCATGCGCGTGAGACGGTGATGATGAACACGCCCGACATGGTCACCTGGGACACCTCGTGCCATCTCGAATTCTGTGCCAAGCAGTTCGGCGTTCCGCGCGAGAAGATGCGCGTGTTGCTGACCGGCACGGATGAGACCGTCTTCAAACCCGTTGAAGGGGCTCTTGAAGATGTGAAAGGCGGACCTTTCCGCGTTCTCTACCACGGTGCCTATCTGCCGCTTCATGGAACTGAGTACATCGTCGAAGCGGCGCGGATGACCGAACAGGAAGGCATCCAGTGGGACTTCCTCGGCTGGGGTGCGTACAAGGCGGCGACCGAGGCGAAGGCGGCGGGAATTTCGAACATCCGCTTCCTCGACAAGGTGCCCTACGTCGACGTGCCGAAAGTCATTACGGCGCACGATGTGGTGCTGGGCGTTTTCGGCACGACGGAAAAGGCCTCGCGCGTCATCGGCAACAAAGTCTACGAGTGCATGGCGTGTGCGCGTCCGACAATCAACGAATTCTGCACGGGCTATCCGCCCGAGGCGAAAGACTGCAAGGCGATCAAGTTCGTGCCGCCGGGCGATCCGAAGGCGATTGCGGATGCCGTGCGGGCCTATCGTGACGACTGGGCGCATCGCGACGAGTATTTCGCCGCCGCGCGTTCTTTCTTCGAACAGCATCTCTCGATGCGCGTCATCAAAGACCAGCTCAAATCCATCCTCGACGCGACGCTGGGCGAAGGTTAAAGGTTAAAGATTAAAGGTTAAAAGTTAAAGATTAAAGTGATTGTGGAACGGAGATAAAGGCTGGTCTTCCGCCCGCACTGAGTATGGGAACGTGGATAACTTTGGCTTCAACCCTTCAACCCTTTAACCCTTAATCCCTTCAATCTTTAATCTTTAACTTTTAACTTTTAAATTCTTTGATGTGGATTGGATTTATTCTCGCGAGCGCGTGCGTGCTCGCGTTTTATGACCTTGCGAAGAAGGCGAGCGTGCGGGAAAACGCCGTTCTGCCGGTATTGTTGATTTCGGCCCTTTGCGGGGCGATAGCCTATATCGGAGGACTCGCGGCGGCTGGCAGTCTTGTGTCGTCCGTCGCGTGCGACGGACGTACCTTTGCGCTGACTGGCGTCAAGACGCTGATCGTCGCCACCTCGTGGATCCTGACCTACACGGCGCTCAAGACGCTGCCGATCACCATTGCCACGCCCATACGGGCGAGTGCGCCGGCGCTCGTGTTTCTCGTGGCGTTTTTCCTCTATGGGGAGCGTCCCACGCTGGTGCAGGCGTTGGGCATGTTCTGCGTGTTCGTGGGCTATTGGGCCTTCAACTGGGCGGGACGTCACGAAGGAATCGACTTTTTACGCAACCGGGCCGTCTGGTTCGCGCTGGGAGGCATGGCCTGCAGTGCGGCGTCAAGCCTCTGGGACAAATACCTTTTTCAAGTTGCGGCGCTGAAAGTCGAAACGGTCCAGTTCTGGTTCCAGGTTGATCTCGTCTGCTTCTACGGTCTGCTCCTGGCGGGCCAGCGACTCCTTGGTGTTGCCTGTGCGCCGTTCGAATGGCGGCGGACGATTCCGCTCGTCGGCGTGCTGCTCGCGCTGGCAGATTGGCTCTATTTTCACGGTCTTGCGTTTCCTGACGTGCCGATCTCCGTGGCGTCGCTCATGCGACGGTTCTCGGTGGTGATAACCTTTGCGCTCGGCGCGGTCTTCTTCCATGAACGTAATCTGCGTCGCAAGTCCCTCGCGCTCGTTGCGATCCTCGTCGGCGTCGCGCTCCTCTGCGTGCGATCTGCCTGTGATAGGGGCTAGCATTTGTGCCTAAATTATGCTATAATTGAATCTCCATGGAAAAAATTGATTTGGCGATGCAGAAGGCCGCGGTCCTGACGGAAGCATTGCCCTACATTCAGGACTTTAACGGTTCGACCGTTCTCGTGAAGGTCGGTGGCAGCGTGATGGAAAACGAGTCCAATCTCGTTTCGCTTCTTGCGGACATTGCCTTCATGGATGCGGTCGGGATGCACGTCGTGCTCGTGCACGGCGGTGGCAAGGCTATTTCGAAGGCCATCAAGGAAAGCGGCCATGAGCCGAAGTTCGTGGATGGTCTGCGCGTGACGGACGAGCCGACAATGGAAATCGTACGCCATACACTGAACAACGTCGTCAACGCCGATCTCGTCAAAAAGCTTCAGGCATTCAAGACGAATGCGCGGCCGCTGCACGGGAACTGGATGTTCACGGCGGAGAAGATCACGAATCCCGACCGCGGCTATGTGGGCGAACCCGTGGCGGTGGAGACGCGTTCGGTGAAGGAGATGCTCGATGCGGGCATCGTGCCGGTCATCACGCCACTCGGGACGGGCCGTGACGGACATCTTTACAACATCAATGCCGATAGCGCCGCCGCAGCCCTCGCGAAAGCGCTCAAGGTGCGCAAGTTCGCCGTCGTCTCGGACGTTCCGGGACTGCTGCGCGACCCTGCCGATCCTTCGACGTTGATGGGAACGCTCCATCTCGACGAGGTGGCGGCGTTGAAGAAAGAGGGCGTCATCTCCGGCGGCATGCTGCCGAAGATCGAAGGTTGCGAGGACGCGATCCGGGCCGGTGTGCGCAAGGTGCATCTGGTTGACGGACGCATGCCTCATTCGCTGTTGTTGGAAATATTCACCCGCGAGGGTGTTGGAACGGAGATCACTGATGAGCAAGAGCACTGAAATTCTCGAAGAGTACAAGAAGTACCTGATGCCGACGTATTCCCCCACGATCGTCATCGACAAGGCGAAGGGGTCGCGCGTCTACAATCCCGAAGGAACGCTCTATTACGATTTCACGAGTGCCATCAGCTGCCACAATGTGGGTCACTGCACGGATGGTGTGGTGAAGGCCGTTCAGGCGCAGATCGCCAAGCTCGGCCACTGCTCGAACATTTTCGCGTCTGAGCCGCAGGTGAAACTTGCGAAGAAGCTGGTCGAGCTCTCGGGCCTCGAAGGCAAGGTCTTCTTCTGCAACTCGGGCGCGGAAGCGAACGAGGCGGCGATCAAGCTTGCGCGTCGCTGGGGCGCGTCGAACGGCGGCCGCTACGAGATCGTGACGATGCGCAACGGCTTCCACGGCCGTACGCTTGCGACGCTGACCGCGACGGGCCAGAGCTGGTGCCAGCAGGGCTTCGAGCCGCTGCCGGTGGGCTTTGCGTATGCGGACTTCAACGACCTTGAAAGCGTGAAGGCCGCAATCACCGACAAGACGGTCGCGATCCTGCTGGAAGCCGTTCAGGGCGAAGGCGGCGTGACGCCGGCGACGGAAGAATTCATGGCGGGCGTGCGGACGCTCTGCGACGAGAAGAACCTCATCATGATCTGCGACGAAGTCCAGTGCGGCATGGGTCGTACGGGCAAGTGGTGGGGATGGCAGAACTACTCGGTGAAGCCGGACCTCTTCACGGTCGCGAAGTCCCTTGCGGACGGTATTCCGATGGGCGCGCTCGTGTCCAACGCGAAGTTCGCGGATGTCTTCACCCCGGGCAGCCATGGCTCGACGTTTGGCGGCAATGCGCTTTCGTGCGCGGCGGCGCTTGCGGTCATCAAGATCATCGAGGACGAGAAGCTGGTCGAGGCAGCGGCCCAGAAGGGTGAACTGCTTGCGGCTGGGCTGCGTAACTTCTCCGAGAAGTACGAAAAGGTGCTGGATGTGCGCGGACTCGGTCTCATGCAGGGCATGGTGATCGACGGCGATCCGAAGCCGGTTGTCGAAAAGCTTGCGGAATACAATGTGCTCGCTTTGACGGCGGGCGGCAACGTGGTGCGGTTCCTCCCTACGCTCTCGATGACGACGGAGCACATCGAAGAAGCCGTGGAAATGATGGGCGATGCGCTCGAAGAGCTTTACGCCGCCGAGTAAGTCTCTCATCACATCAGCGAAGGACCGAAACACGATCAGGAGAAAGGCGTAGGAAAGATGGCAGCTAAACGGCAGCGCAATCCGCGCATTCTCATTGTCACGCCGGAAATCACCTATCTTCCCGAAGGCATGGGAAACCTTGCCGGGAAGATGAGTGCGAAGGCGGGGGGCATGGCGGATGTTTCGGCTTCGCTTGTCGCGGCGCTTTTTGATCTTGGCGCAGACGTGCATGTGGCGCTGCCGCATTATCGGCGGATGTTCCATGAAGAAGCGGCGCAGCTCGTTGCCGACGAGTTGCGCGTCTACAAGAAGCGCATGCCGGAAGAACGCATCCATCTGGCAGAAGACCGCTGTTTCTACTATCGTGACCGCGTCTATTCGCAGAGCGGTGCGAATCCTCGTCTCGCGCTGGCGTTCCAGCGCGAGGTGATCAATCATGTCATCCCCGAGGTGCGTCCGGATCTCATCCACTGCAATGACTGGATGACGGGTCTCATCCCCGCGGCCGCGCGGCAGATGGGCATTCCCTCTCTCTTTACCGTCCACAACATCCATACGCACAAGCTCACGCTGGCGCAGATCGAGGATGCCGGCATCGATGCGGCCGGGTTCTGGGGAAACCTCTATTACGAAACGCCCCCGTGGGACTATTTCAGCGCGCGTGACACCGATGCCGTCGATTTGCAGACGTCCGGCATTTTCAGTGCGCATTTCATCAATACGGTTTCGCCCACGTTCCTGCGTGAGATCATTGACGGTTGGCATGGGTTCATTCCCGATTCCATTCGTAACGAGATTCGCAACAAGGCGAATGCCGGGTGCGCGGCGGGTATTCTCAATGCGCCCGATCTTTCGGACAATCCGGTGACGGACGACAAGATTCCGTACAAGTATGGTCCGGAGAACCACGTGGAGATGAAGCGCAAGAACAAGCTGGCCCTGCAGCATGCGCTGGGACTCGAAGAGAATCCGAATGCGCCGTTGTTCTTCTGGCCGTCGCGGCTCGACCCGGTTCAGAAGGGTCCGCAGCTGCTGACGGACATCCTCTATCGTTTCCTCGACAAGCATTGGGCGAGCGGTGCGCAGATCGCGGTGATTGCGAATGGCGCCTTCCAGCAGCATTTCCGCGACATTCGTTCGTTCCACGGTCTTGATCGCCGTTTGGCCGTGAGCAATTTCGACGGACGTCTCTCGCAGCTTGGTTTTGCCGCGTCCGATTTCATGCTGATGCCGTCGTTGTTCGAACCGTGCGGGCTGCCGCAGATGCAGGCGCCGATCTACGGTTCGCTGGCGATCGTGCACAACACGGGCGGTTTGCACGATACGGTCGAACCGCTGGACATTGCGAACCATCGCGGCAACGGGTTCGTGTTCGACACATACGATTCGAACGGACTCTTCTGGGCGATGGACCAGGCGATGAATTTCTGGTCGCATCCGCAGGATGTTCGGGCGCATGAGATTTCGCGGATTATGTCCGACTCGCTCAAGCGTTTCAACCACGAGGCGTGCGCGCGCGACTACATCGCGCTCTATGAGCGGATGCTCAATCGCTCGTTGGTGAAGAAGAACTACGCCGTCGTTCGTTGACGAGCAGGAATTTTGCGATGGCGGCAGAGTGTCAAGAGTGGCTTGATCTTCATCCGGATCCTGCGCACGTCAAGCGTGAGCGCGAGAAGGCGCGCCAGTTGCGTGCGACCCCGTGGTGGAAGGCGCAGCTGCAGCGTGGCGTGTGCCACTATTGCGGACAGAACGTCGGCGCGGCGAATCTGACGATGGACCATGTCGTGCCAGTGGCGCGCGGCGGCAAGTCGACCCGCGGCAACTGCGTGCCGTGCTGCAAGGAATGCAACAACAAGAAAAAAGCCTTTACCCCCGCCGAGCAGATCCTCAAAGACCTCGGCTTTGACTGACCGCCGACTGGAAGTCGAACGCAGTTCGGTCTTTCTCCTGCGCGGAGTTTATGGTATAATAGTGGTTATGAACAAGCCCACTATTGATGTCGCCTATGTGGCGGAATTGGCGCGACTGGAACTGACCGAGGAAGAGAAGGCCGTTTTCCAGCCGCAGCTTGAGAATATCGTCAAGTACGTTGAGAAGATTGCGTCCGTGGATATCGACGGCGTGCCGCCGATGATGCATGGTCGCGAGATCGTGAACGCCTTCCGTGAAGACGTCGTGCGTCCTTCGCTCGATCGCGAAGCCGCGCTTGCAAATGCGCCGGCTCGTACGGGCGACGAGTTCATGCTGCCGAAGATTGTCGAAGGCGCGGAAAGCTAAGTAAAGGGTTGTTTCCAATGGATCTGTACAAGCTTGGAATTAAGCAGGCCCGCGAAGGGCTCGCGAAAGGCGAATTCACGAGTGTCGAGTTGATGCAGTCGATCATCGACCGCGTCCACGCGGAGAACGAGCGCATCGGCGCGTATCTGACGTTTGACGAAGAAGCCGCGTTGGCGGAGGCGAAGGCGAATCCGCAAGGCGTGCCGTTGGCGATCAAGGACCTCATCAACGTGAAGGGGCAGCCCTGCACGTGCGGCTCGAAGATTTTGAAGGGCTACGTGAGCCCGTACGACGCGACGGTGATCAAGAACATCCGCAAGGGCGGTTTCGTGCCGGCCGGTCGTGTGAACATGGACGAATTCGCGATGGGTTCGTCCACGGAAAACTCGGCGCTTGGAACGACGCGCAATCCGTACGATACGACGCGTGTGCCGGGCGGCAGTTCGGGTGGCAGCGCGGCCGCGGTGGGTGGCGACCTCTGCATTGCGGCGCTGGGTACGGATACAGGCGGGTCCATCCGCCAGCCGGCGAGTTTCTGCAACTGCGTGGGCCTCAAGCCGAGCTACGGCCGCGTGAGCCGCTTCGGCGTGACGGCGTTTGCAAGTTCGCTCGACCAGGTGGGGCCGATGACGAAGAACGTCGAAGATGCGGCGCTTTTGCTGCAGGCGCTTGCGGGCCACGATGAGATGGACGGTACGACGCCGGATATTCCGGTGCCCGACTATGCGAAGGCGCTGGAAGGCGCAAGCATGAAGGGCGTCAAGCTGGGGTTACCGAAGGAATATTTCATCGACGGCATCGAACCGGAAGTGAGACGTCTGACGGAAGAGGCGATCAAGCGCTGCGAGGAAGCCGGCGCGGAGATCGTCGAGGTGTCGCTGCCGCATACGGACTACGCGATGGCCGTCTACTACATCGTGGCGCCGGCGGAGGCAAGTGCGAACTTGGCGCGATTCGACGGCGTGCGCTATGGACACCGCTCGGAGAAGAGCGACAACGTGTTCAACCTCTACGCGCGCAGCCGGTCCGAGGGGTTTGGTCCGGAAGTCAAGCGCCGCATCATCATGGGCACCTACGTGCTTTCGAGCGGCTATTCCGATGCCTACTATGTGCGTGCGTCGAAAGTGCGTACGCTCATCCGCCGCGATTTCGAGCAGGTGTTCCAGAAGGTCGATGCGCTCATCTCGCCCGTCTCGCCGACGGCCGCGTTCAAACTGGATGCCGTGCAGGATCCGCTCACGATGTATTTGAACGACCTTTTCACGATTCCGGGTTCGTTGGCGGGCAACTGCTCGTTGAGCGTGCCGATGGGCTTCACGAATCCCACGGCCGACGCGCCCGCGCTGCCAGTCGGCGTGCAGTTCATCTGCGACGGCTATTGTGAAGACAAGTTGCTCAGAATCGCAAAGGCCTACGAAGATCTGCGGAGTTGATTGACATGGTGAAGTTGATGCAAAGGAAGCAAACGGTACTTGGACTTTCCGCCCTGATGCTGGCCCTCGCGGGGCTGGGTGAGGAGGTCCCGGACTCGTTTGTCGTGCCGGCCGTGACGAACGTGGCCACGTTCCTCGTACAAGTCACGAACAGCACGTCCTTTGCACTTCTGCCGACCAATCAGCTGCTGGTGCTGGACGTGCCGACGACGACGAACACGGCCGATCTTGCGCTCGCCGCGGCAACGACGAATGTCGCCGCGCTGTTGCCGCCGGGAACTGTTCCCGCGGCTCCCGTGGTGGCGCCGGTCGTGACGAATGCGACCGGCGACGTGCGTGCGCTGCCATCGGTGCTGGCGCATACGAACACGAATGTGGCGGAAGGCGTGCTGGGCGTTCTGTCGCCCGAGGCCGTCGCGGCTTTCTCCAATCCCTATTTCGACGTGGCGACGAATGCGTTGCCGTCGGCGGGCGGACTCTCCCCTCAGGCGGTGACGAATCTCGTGCAGGCCGCGGTGGCGGGAAGCGTCAAGAAGGCGGCGATGGATGCCGTGGTCGAGTCGGTGAATTCCGTCAATGCGGCGGCGGCCAATGTGGTCGCGGCGGAGACGCGTCGTCGGATTGCCACGCGTACGTTCAAGTTGCAGCATGCCTCGGCCGAGGCGGTGGCGGAACGGTTCAACCAGATGTGGAACGGCGACTTCGGCATCGGCTGGAAGGTGACGAAGATCGCGCAGCCGTTCCCCGAGTCGAACGTGGTGATGGTTACGGCGCCCGGGGCCATTCTTGAGGCGTGTGAACAGGCCATACAAGCCATTGACATCGAACCGCGCCAGATCTACATCGAAGCGCGTTTCGTCGAACTTGAAAACTCGGCCGTGCACAAGCTCGGTATCGACTGGTCGATGCTGGACGGCATGGGCGGTACGGCGTCCTTCGGCGGTGGTATCGACAAGCGCAATATCGGCAACGCCGTGCAGAACTACCAGCGCAAGCTGACCGGGGCGAATGAATCCACGAGCTACGATGTCGCGAGTAGCACCCAGACCAAGACGAGCAGCAGATCCTGGTCGCGCGCGTCGGATGGTACGTCGACCGAAAGCGAGACGCAGTCGCAGAGTTCGACGGTCAGCGGTCGCGACGGTGGTGTCGAGTATTTCACGGGTACGCTCTCCTTTACGGACATGTCGCTCGTCCTGAGCGCGCTCGATACGAGCAGTGACG
Organism: Kiritimatiellia bacterium; assembly: GCA_045641465.1. Lineage (GTDB taxonomy): Bacteria > Verrucomicrobiota > Kiritimatiellia > RFP12 > UBA1067 > RUG572. The sequence continues at coordinate 13,045 of JAZUGW010000177.1, forward strand.
CGCGCATCTTCTCGAACCCGAAGATCATCGTCGAAAATGGCAAGAAGGCGACCGTCGATATGACCGAGAAGTATCCGAACGTGGCGATCGCCGCCAAACGTACGTTGAACGGCAATTCGGAGTCTCTCGACCTTGATATGAAGATGGTGCAGATTCCGGGTGAGGACAAGCTGATGTTCGCGAAAGAAGCGTTCTTCAGTTGGGGCATTTCTTTGGAGGTCACGCCGCGTGTTTCCTCGAATGAAGTCATCAGCGTCTCCATCGTGCCGACGATTTCCGAGAAGGCCGGCGAGGTGACGGCGGGCAGCGGTACGACGCAGGGCAGTCGCTATCCGATCATCAGCGTGCAGCGACTCGTGACGGAATTCTCGCTTCGCGCAGGGACGACGGCGGTGATTGGTGGCTTGTCGAAGACGACGGAAGAGCAGGTCGATACGGGTATTCCGTGGTTGCGCGACATCCCGTGGATTGGCGACAAGCTCTTTGGACGCAAGGTGCGCGAGAAGCGCCAGAAGGAAATCCTCGTCTTTGTGACGGTCGGTCTCGCCGATCCGAAGGAATTGAAGACGGAGGTCGGTTTGCCGAAGAACGCGGTCCTTGGACGTATGTACACGCAGGGACAGAAGTTCGAACCGGGTGAACGCACGGGGAATGCCTTTGAAGGAATCGCGGCACTTGATACGCGTTCGCTCGACGAGCAGGCGCGCGATCCGCTGGCGACGAACAAAGTCGAGAAGACGACGTTCCACTTGCCATTTGGCAGTCATGAGACGAAGAAGGAAGAGAGAAAGTAATGGAGTTCGAGAATACGATCGGCCTTGAGACGCACGTCCAGCTGAAGACGAACACGAAGATGTTCTGCAGCTGTCTGTTGAAGACGGGCTGTGAACCGAATACGAACGTCTGCCCCGTGTGCCTGGGTTACCCGGGCGCGTTGCCGGTGATGAACAAGGAGGCTGTCAAGCTCACCGTGATGAGCGGCCTGATGCTGGGATGCACCATCAACCGCCATGCGACTTTCGACCGGAAGAACTACTTCTATCCCGACATGGCGAAGGACTATCAGATCACCGAGAACTATAGTCCGCTCTGCCTCGGCGGCGGTGTGACGATTGAGACGCCGAACGGACCGAAGACGATACGTATCAACCACATCCACCTGGAAGAGGATGCGGCGAAGATCAACCACTATGCGACGACGTCTGGTGTGGACTTCAACCGCGGTGGCACGCCGCTGATGGAAATCGTTTCGGAACCCGATCTCGCGAGTGCGGACGAAGCCATTGCCTATCTGACGGCGTTGAAGGAGATGCTCGTCTACGCCGGCGTTTCGGACTGCAACCTCGAAGAAGGCAATATGCGTTCCGACGTGAACATCTCGATCCGTCCTGTGGGCGCGAAGGAACTGGGCACGAAGGTCGAAATCAAGAACATGAATACCTTCAAGGGCATCCACGCGGCGCTTGAATACGAGGCGGTGCGTCAGCGCGAGTGCATGGCCCATTCGATTCCGATCATCCAGGAAACGCGCCGCTGGGATGGCGAAGCGATGGAGACGGCGTCGATGCGTTCGAAGGAGAACGCCCACGACTATCGTTATTTCCCGGAGCCGGACCTTGTGCCCGTGGCGCTGTCGGAAGAGCAGGTCGAGGAATGGCGCAAGCTTCTGCCGGAAAAGCCGGAAGCCCGCCGTGCGCGGATGATCGAAGAGTACGGCATCGCGGAATACGATGCCGGCGTGCTGTCGCAGCAGAAGGCGAATGCCGACTATTTCGAAGCGGCGGCGAAGGGGCTCGACAAGAAGACGGCCAAGTTGCTGTGCAACCTCTACATGAGCGATGTGATGGCGCTTCTGAACGCCAGCGGCAAGTCCATCGGCGAATGCGCGATGAAGCCGGAGGCGTTGCGTGCGCTCATCACGCTTTCCGCGAAGGGCACGATCAACGGCCCGACGCTCAAGGAGCTGCTGCCGGAAATCTTCGAGAAGGGCGGCGACCCCGAGGCGATCGTGAAGGAGCGTGGCCTTGGCGCCGTTTCCGATACGTCGGCTCTGGAGGCGTTTGTCGATCAGGCGATTGCCGCGAATCCAGGTCCGGTGGCGGACTTCAAGGCGGGCAAGAAGGCCGCCGCGGGTTTCTTCGTGGGCCAGGTCATGAAACTGTCGAAGGGCAAGGCCGATCCGAAGATCGTTGCACCGCTCGTGGCGAAGAAGCTGGCGGCGCTTTGATTGCCGCGGTGGGAAGGGCGTTTTGGTCGTGAAGCGAATCACGTTCTACGCGAATTCGACAAAGTCGGCGGCAATGTCTGCGCGGAAGCATCTTGCGGAAGTTGCGCAGGCCTGCGGACTTGAACTCGACGACCAGAAGCCCGAAGCGGTCGTAGTGCTCGGTGGTGACGGAACGATGCTCTCGGCGGTGCATCGATTCCCTGGTGTGCCCTTGCTCGGTCTCAACCTCGGTTCGCTCGGTTACTTGGCGGCCGTCGAGAAACCGCGTTTTGAAGATGCGTTGCACGCGCTTGCGAACGGTGCGTTTACGCTTTCCCGGCGGACCGCACTTTCCGTGAACGGGGCAAAGGCGTTGAATGACGTTGTCGTCTCCAAGGGTGTGTCGGGACATGCGGCCGTGATCGAACTGCATGTAGATGGCAGTCTTGCGCCGCGGTTCTTTGCGGACGGACTTGTCATCGCGACGCCTACAGGGTCGACGGCGTATTCTCTCTCGGCCGGAGGGCCGATTCTGCTGCCGGATTCGCAGTCGCTCGTCATTACGCCGATCTGTCCGCACGCGCTCACGTCGCGTCCGCTCGTCGTACGCGAAACGGTGAGATTGCAGATTCGTCTGCTGCCGCGTCCGGGAACTTCGACGCTTGCGGTTTTTGCCGACGGTACCGATGCGGGCCGACTTGGGGTCGGCGACGAGTTGACGGTGATGCGGTCGGATGAAAGCGTACCGCTCGTGCAGCTCGCCGGCGATAATCCTTTTGATGTCTTGAACCGGAAGCTGGGATGGTCCGGTAGTTTGATCGGATGAGGAAATCATGTCGGAACTGGAAGAAAAACTCGGCTATGCGTTTAAAGACCCGACGCTGTTGCAGCAGGCTCTCGTCACGCCGTCCGTGAAGCAGAGCAATCCTCAGGCGAAGGACAATCAGCGGTTGGAATTCCTGGGGGATGCGGTGTTCGGTCTGATCGCCGCCGACGCGCTCTTTGCCGCGTTCCCCGAAGCGCAGGAAGGCACGCTGACGGTGCGTCGTACGCACCTTGTGTCCGGCAAGTCGTTTGTGGATGTGGCCGAGCGGATCGGTCTGCGCAAGTATCTGGTGCGTAATCCGGGTCTGCCCGATTTCCCCAAGGGCGCCAAGGTGCTGGCGGATGCGCTTGAGGCCATCATGGGCGCCGTCTGGCTTGATGGCGGCATTGAGGCGGCCCGGCAGGTGTGGGCGACGCTCGATCTGCCGGTCACGGAAAACTACGATGAACGCCAGGCGAATCCGCGGCTTTACGTGCAGAAGATCGCCCAGCACCAGAGGCCACCGCAACAGCCTCTCTACGAGGTTGTGAAGATGACGGGACCCGACCACGCGCCAGAGATTGCGGTGCGTGTCACGATTCAGGGAATCGGTTCGGCCGAGGGGGCGGGACGTTCCAAATCGGCGGCCGAAGTGGCTGCCGCGGCTGCGTTCCTTGCACAATTTGATCCTCGCGCGTGAGACGCGCGTTCAACGAAAGGTCAGAACAATGAAAGCATGGTTGAAGACGGTTGTCTTGTCAGCCGCGTTGTGCGGTTGTGCATTCGGTGCGACAGAACCTCATCGGCGTTTTGTGATCGTCGACTTTGCGACGGAGAAGGTCCATCACTGGGATTCGGCTGATTCGAACCAGTGTTTTGCCGTCTCCGTACCGAAGACGTACTGGGATCTCAAGAAGATGCGTGAAGGCGTCTACCGCGTCGTCGGCGACAACGGCTTTAAAATCGTCGACCTCTCGTTGCGCTGTGTGACGGAGACATTCAGGCATCCGGCGCTCAAGGGCGTGACGGCGGTCTGCGATCTGCCCGACGGCGGTTTCGTCGGCTGCGTCGGAAATCCGCATGCGAAGGAAACTCGCCTGTACCGCTTTTCGGCGGCGCGCGAGCTGATCGCCACCTATCATCTGCCGGGCATCCACTATACGCGGACGATGAGCAACGACCGCAGCCCCTGGTGCCTTTTGATCTCGTGGTTCAAGGGTTTTTCACGCATTCGGATCGATCCGCAGGCGAATACATGCACGGTTGAGAAACTGTATCCGCTGGTGTCGGGACGCAACCAGTTCGATGCCGAACCGGATCTTGCCAGAACCGGCTATTGGTCGAGCGGCGGGTATGGTTGCGAGCTCGCGCATTTCACGTCGGAAGGCCGCCTCCTTTCGCGTTGGAAGGATCCCCAGAACGCCTGCTTCTATGCGCAGGTGAAGGAGATGCCGAATGGGTCCGTCTACATGGCGCATTGGACGGGACACTCGATGCGCGATCTTTCGAAGGGGGCGCAGGTGGTCGAGTTCGATTCGACGGGCCATGTGATCTGGCGTCTGGAAGACCAACAGCGTTTTAAAAGCGCCATCGGACTCGATGTGATTGACGCGCCCGAACTCAAGGTGGCGTCGACATCGCCTCAGGCGTGCCATGTGCCCGGCTGGCGGCGTTGCGGTACGCCCGATCCTGCGGCCTGGATGGCGTTTACGAATGCGTTTCCCGCCTGTACCTGCCAGTCCCACGACTGGGTGAAATACGTCCTGACGGAAATGGGAACCGTCAACCAGATGGGAGGAGGCGGGTGCAACATTTCGACCGGCAACCTCTATCCGATGACGGCGCGTCCGTGGGGGTTCGGCGGTTGGGCGCCGCAGACGAAGCCGGATACGCACGAGCGTTGGTTCTACGACTACACCGAGCCGCGTATCTATGGCATTCGGCAGACGCGACAGCCGAGCCCTTGGATTGGCGACCATGGCGCCTGGAACTTCCTGCCGGTCGTCGGCGATGTTTCCGATGAGGCGAAGAGACGGTTCAGCTGGTATTCGCATAAGGCCGAGACGCGCGGTCCTGACCGCTACGGCGTCTATTTGGCCGACTTTGATACGACCGTTGAACTCGCGCCGACGCTGCACGGTGCTGCCGTTCGGATCGTCTATCCCCAGACCGAGAAGCCGGGTCTGGTCGTCAATCCGTCCAAAGGGGGCAGCGTCAAATTGTCGGAGGATCGCAAGTCGGTGACGGGCGTGAGCGTGATGAATGTCACATCGCGCACGCCGGTGCAACAGCATTTCGTCCTTGCGTTCGACTGCGTGGTGAAAGACGTGCGGCAGCTCAAGGACGGTGCGTTCGCCGTGACATTCCCGACGATGGCGCGAGGCGATGTCGTGAACGTGCGGATTGCGTCGAGTCTGATTTCTGCCGAGCAGGCACGGGTGAATCTGTCCGAGACGGACGGCAAACGCTTCGCCGAAGTCGCTGCAGATGCGCGGACGGAATGGAATGCGCAGCTATCGAAAATCAAAGTCACGAGCGATGATCTTGAGGCCAAGCGCGTGTTCTATACGTGTCTCTATCGCACGATGCTCTTCCCGTTGGCGGTGTGGGAGAAGACGGCGGACGGGAAGATCGTCCATTGGAGTCCGTCGGCGAACGAGGTGCGTCCCGGCTACTACTATGCGGGAACGGGTTTCTGGGATACGTTCCGTGCGCTGTTCCCGTTGTTGAATTTCCTCTCGCCCGAGATGAATGCGAAGATGATGGAAGGACTCGAGAACTGCTGGAAGGAGTCGGGTTGGTTGCCGGAATGGTCGAGTCCGGGACTCGTCAACTGCATGATCGGCAACAATTCCGCGAGCGTCGTCGCGGATGCGTGGCTCTCGGGTGTGCGGGGCGGTTTCGACATTCAGGCGCTCTATCAGGCGTTGGTCCACGGGGCGAACAATGCGCATCCTCAGATGACGGCGGTGGGGCGCTGCGGAGTTGACTTCTACAATTCTAAAGGCTATGTGCCGCGGGATGTCGGCATCAACGAGTCGGCCGCGCGTACGCTTGAATATGCGTATGACGACTGGTGCATTGCACGTCTGGGTGCGGCGCTGGGACGTCCGAAAGAGGAAGTCGATCTCTATTTGAAGCGGTCGCAGAATTGGCGGAACGTTTTCGATCCTGCGCGGCGGATTGCCGTGGGACGCAACAAGGACGGAACGTTCAAGAAGGATTTCAGCCCGTTCGACTGGGGCGGGGACTTCACGGAAGGTTGCGCGCATCATTACACGTGGAGCGTCTTCCACGATGTACCCGGACTGATGACGGCGATGGGCGGGGCGTCGGCGTTCGAAAAACGGCTGGACGAAATTTTCACGCTGCCGCCGACGGCAGGTGTTGCGTATTATGGGCGTGTCATTCATGAAACGCGCGAGATGCAAGTCATGAACATGGGCCAGTACGCGCACGGCAACCAGCCGATTCAGCACATGATCTACCTCTACGACTGGTGTGGTGCCTGGGCGAAGACGCAATCCCGTGCACGCGAAGTGATGGACCGTCTCTATCGTCCTTCGCCGGACGGGTACTGCGGCGACGAAGACAATGGCCAGACCTCGGCGTGGTACGTGTGGAGCGCGTTGGGGTTCTATCCCGTGTGCCCGGCAAGCGGTTCGTACGCGCTGGGCGCACCGCGTTTCGCCCGCATCGACGTGACGCTGCCGAACGGCAAGCAGCTTCACATACGAGCGCCACAAGCCGAGACGGGCTGTGTGTTCAATCAGGCGACCTTGGAAGGGCGTAAGCAGGTGGGACCGTGTGTCCAGAAAAACGATCTCGACAAAGGCGGCAAATTCGAGTGGTCCGTCCAGAATTAGTTTAATAATGTGTTGAGAGCATTTTGCTGGTTGGTGTGCCTTGACTGCGTGACGTCGTGGGTTGATTAGGATTGCGCGCCGAGTCGGGGTGCCCGCGCGGAACCTCGTTTCGCTGCCGCGGGCATCTTGCAGGAGGGAAAGAGGCAGGAGGGGATTACGGAGATGCTGACGCGTTTCCCAATCACTGTGGCTCCTGTAGAAAGAGGCTCTTCAGGCATAACTGTGGGTCGTTACGGGCCGCATAAGTTCATTTGCCCCCAGTGTTTGCGGGCCTGTTCCGCCTTCTCCCGGGGCACCGAATTTCGATCGACGGGCAGAACGGCATGATTCGGCCCCATGAGTTCCGCGACCGCCGCAGGCGAAAGAGGGTCGTCCGTCCCCGCCGCCCGATTCTGTTCCGAATTGAAATCAAACGAGCCCCGCCCGGACCGTCCTCCCGGAAAAATGCCTTGGGAGAATTCACGCCGACCGTCGTCGTCGCAGCCAGCCGAGGAGCCGCCGCGGCGTCCTCTCCGTCCTCTCCGCCGCCGGGTCCGCGAGCGCGGGGACGCAATCGGGGTCGAGCCGCAGCGCGAGCGCCGCCTCGAGCGCGACGACCGTCCC
>JAZUGW010000178.1:0-2453 GCA_045641465.1 Kiritimatiellia bacterium
AATCTACCACGTGCTCCGTGTTTACGCCGCAGGTCGTTGGCTTGAACAAGAGGCGATCGCGGTGAATTATTCAGATGTGCCCCAATGCCTTGTTTGCTCGGCTTTTCGTGCATTTCGGAAAAGTTTATGATATACTGTCTGGTATGACTTTATGGCCCCGCGTCAGAGGGGTTTGCAATTACCTCAACAAAGTGAAAGGGATTTGAAATGAAGACACGAAAGGAGTTCCTGCAGCTCGTGGCCGGTTCGGCCGCCGGCGCGGCGATGGTTCGGGCGGATGTGCCGCGGGTGAAAACGGATGGCGCGCCGATGCGGAATTTCCGCTGTGCGCCGATGGACCGCATCCGCGTGGGCATTGTCGGTCTTGGTGCGCGCGGGAGCGGTGCGGTGAGCCGTCTGCTGCAGGTCCCTGGGTTGGAAATCACGGCGCTCTGCGATATCCGCAAGCCCTTTGCGGAGAAGGCGGTGGGCGTGGTCGAAAAGAAGACGGGACGCAAACCGCTCGTCTTTTCGGGCGATGCCGAACAGTTCCGCCGTCTGTGCGATTCGAGCCAGGTGGACGTGGTCTACAACTGCACCTCCTGGAACGCCCACGCGCGCGTTTCGGTGGAGGCGATGAAGTGCGGCAAGCACACCTTTGTGGAAGTGCCGAGCGCGCTCACGATCGAAGAGTGCTGGGAGTTCGTGGAAACCGCCGAAGCGACGAAGCGCCACTGCATGCAGTTGGAGAACTGCTGCTATGGCGAAGAGGAGCTTCTCGCGCTCAATTTGTGCCGGCTCGGTCTCCTGGGCGAGTTGATGCATGGCGAAGGCGGGTATCTGCATGACCGCCGCTGGGCGATCTTCAATGATGCGCAGTGGGAACGGTGGCGCAATCACTGGAATGTGCTCCATCAGGGCAACCAGTATCCGACGCACGGACTGGGACCGATTGCGATGGACATGGGCATCAACCGCGGCGATCGTTTCGACTATCTCGTTTCGGTCGATTCGCATCAGGCCGGCTACGAGGCCTTCGCGGCCGCGACGCTGCCGAAGGGCAATCCCGGGCGTGCGCAACGCTTCGCGATGGCCGATATGAACGTGACCACGATTCGTACGATGAACGGGCGCACGATCATGCTGCAGCACGACGTGTCGAGTCCGCGGCCCTATTCGCGCCTCAACCTCATCGCCGGCACGAAGGGCGTGTTCCGCGCCTATCCGAGGCTCGCGATTTCGCTCGAGGGCGAGAAGGAGTGGTCGCGCAAGCACGCCTTCGACGAAAAGACGACGGCCGAACTCAAGGAACGCTATCGCCATCCGCTCTACAAGCAGGCGGGCGAACTCGCGAAGAAGGTCGGCGGACACGGCGGCATGGACTTCCTGATGGACCTTCGGTGGTCGTATTGCCTCCGTCAGGGATTGCCGCTGGATATGGACGTCTATGATCTCGCGTCCTGGTGCGCGGTGTGTGAGCTTTCCGAACGTTCGGCACGCAGTCGCTCGCAGGCGATGGACTTCCCCGATTTCACGCGCGGCGTGTGGAAGCAGAAGGTCGAGAGCAACTTGATGACGGCCGCATTCGATCTGAACAAACTCGATGTCAAGAAAGTCGAAAAGGCCAAAGGCCAGCTCAACGTGTAAGGCAGGGATGATGTCACCGATGATGAAGCTGTATGTTGGACTTGCGTTGATCGTTCCTGCCGTTTTCGCGGGAGAGGTGCCGTTCAATGCGTTGCGTTTCGGCAGTGAGTACACGACGACGGCGAACTGGCCGGCAATGCGCGAGGCGTTGACGGTGAACAGCAACGCCTTCGACGAGGTGTGGTTTTCGACGGGCGTTCATTTCCCGCCGCTTTCGTGGCACGAAGAGCGTGCACGGGTGTGCGCCGCCGCCGCGGCCGATCTCCGGCGGCTGGGCATCGTACCCTCGATTGAAATCCAGACGATCATCGGACATACGGATGCCATTCTCGGCTCGGGCAACTGCGGCGGACAGAACTGGTCGACGTGGGTCGGTTGCGACGGTACGGTTTCGGCGCATGTCTCCTGTCCGCGCGATCCGCGTCTTGCGGCGTATTTCGCCCGCGTCGGCGAACTTCACGCCGCGTGGAAGCCGGGGACCGTCTGGATCGACGACGACGTGACGCTGCGCAACCGCGCACCGATGAAGGGTCCGGGGCTTTTCGGCTGCTTCTGCGACCGGTGCGTGGGCGATTTCGCGAAAAAGGACGGGCATGCGTGGACGCGTGCGAAGCTCGCGGCGGCGATTCGGTCGAACCGCGCCGTCGCCGCGCGGTGGGAGGCGTTCCATGTCGAGGGCATGGCGCAGCTCGTGCGGACGATCGCCGCGGCAGTCCATCGCGTTTCGCCCACGACCGTCTTCGGCTACCAGTACGGTTTTTCCGGCCGCGTGGGCATCCCGAAGGGACTGCATGACGGAAGCGGCATGCCGGTGCGCCTGCGTCCCG
>JAZUGW010000179.1:0-13496 GCA_045641465.1 Kiritimatiellia bacterium
AGGTTCTCGATCAGCGTCATGCGCTTCGCCGTCGTCTCGTCAACGTCCAGCAGCTCGCACGGTATCACATCCATACCGGCGGCCTTGCACGCCACCAGGCGACGGTTCCCGGCTATCACGGTGTATCCATTCGTCGCCGGATCCGCCACGACTACCAGGCGTTGGATGAGTCCGTCCGCCTTGATGCTCGCCGTCAGATCCTCGACGTCCGACGGCTTGATTTGCGCGCGTGGATTCCACGGCGCGTGCGCGAGCTTCGAAAGCTCGATGTCTATCGGTTCTCGTTTCATTTCTACTCCTGTTTTTACCATGACCAAATCTCATTCAAGCCACGACCCCGTGACTAATTCCCACGCACCACCTCGCCGTTTGCGATAAAATCGTTTTTTGGGGTCGAAGGACCCACCCCCGGGGTACCCCCCCCAAGACCCCGTGGTACCCCCCCAAGACTCCGTGGCACCCCACTTGACCCAGAGGCACTTACCCTGTTCGACCACTTGAGATAATCCATTTCGGCCCGCCGTTCGCCGGCATAGAATGCCAGCGCCTCGCGATTCTCGCGAATCTCGGCCTTGAGCGCGTCCGACAGGCATTCGCTCGTCCATTCGCCCGTCCGTTCGTCTCGACGTCTGAAGACGCTTTTAGAGCCGATGTGGCAGAGTATCGCGCCTTCGGCGAGCGCCTTGCGGTGGATCTGCGCGCCGACCGTACGAAACCACTTAGCCCTAAAAGGCGAGATCGTCACCGAATCCATCGAACACCTCTCTTTCTTCCACACTCTCTTCTTCTTCTCTTTCATGAAATAAAGCAACATCATCCGCGCGCGCGCGTGCAGCCGCGCTAGGTGGAGAAGGTGGGGATAAAACGCCATCTGCGCAAAGTCCTATATTCCCCGCGCCTCTAGGAGTTTCCGCCGAATCGGCTTTAATCTCCACCTTCCCCACCTGAACCGTGCCAATGGACGTGAGACCGACGCATGAATACACCGTCCTTCCGTGCAGATTAGACTTGGAGAACCGCATCAGCGTTTCGAACTGGCGCTCGTATTTTCCCAAAACCTTACCCACCACCACCGGCGCGAACCGTTTACGTATCACAGCCTCATCGGCATCATCCATGTGCGCTTCGCACAATGCCACCGACATCTGTGCCGATGTCCATCCTTCCCACGTCCACGACCGCGTCCGCAGGACTTCCAGGATCCCGCTCGCCACGACATCCTGCCGCAATGGCAGCACGGCCTTGGCGCCTTCCGATGAGCCCATGGCCTCGATCACGCCGCTCTCATCTCCGAACGCACGTCCGCACCGAACCGAAAACACGCCATAGTCCGGATGGCGCTTATTAACACCGTTATCGACAGGCTTATCATCCGCCAGCGCAGCAGACACGGTTCGAACGATCCACGTCATGTACTCATCGCGCCTGGCATCGATGTCTGCCGTCAGTTCGACGTCTTTCGACTTTTCGCGGATCTTGGAATAAAGCGGAATGTGAATCATACGGTCCGCCATGCCACCGCAACCATCCGTGAGAAACGTCGGATTGTTCGACGTCAGGATCATGCTCGCCTTTGCGCGCAGAACGGTCAGCTCTGCCGTCTTATAGAGTGTTCGCCGTTTGGTCTGGCCGCCCGTTGATGCGTTCTGAAGCGCGTCCGACGCCCATTTGACTTTCGTGTCGAAGTTGTCAAAAACTTCAACCTTTCCGTCATTCACCGTTACCCAGAACGAATCCTGGCCTTTATCGCCATCCTCGATCTGCTGAGTGGCAACATCGATGTCACCGTTAGGAAGACGGATGCCCAGCATCTCTTTGATTCCTGTAGCAAGACGTGTCTTGCCGCTCTGGGCAAGACCTGTCACGAGCAGAATCGGTTTCATTCGGTGACATGCAAAAAGGTTTAGAACCCATAGACGAACGTTCATCTGTCCGAACTTGTCATCCCAGTTCGCACCTGAGAAGATTTCGGCCTCTGTGAACGGATCCGCGCCGGTTCCGTCAACAAGATGCCAAGGCTTGAGCGTCTTCCCGCGCAGGAACACCACGCCGTCAGTACCGTTACGCACCTTTTCGACGACGCCGGCCTTGAGCCGATACATCTCGCCGTCACCGCTAGAGACATAGACGACATCGCCACGCCGATCCCACATGTTTGATGGATCCACGCCGCGCGAATACTCCGGAGATATGGCCACCTGTTTGATTAACCCCATCGCCCGCTTCAGGTCGCCTTTCTTTTCATCGACATCGTCATATCGCGCCATGTCGCAGACGAACGCCACGAACTCATTGGAAGATATGCGCATAAGCCGTGCCTCATCGGCCCCATAGTCAATGTACATGCACGTGTCGAACGAGTTGAAATTCGTGTCCCAGAAGAATTCTCCACGGCTCATCAGCCAACAAGTCGTCACCCAGGCACGAAGATTCGCCAAAACGTTCGCAGTGACGAGCTTGCCATCCGGATCCGCCGCAAACACGCGATTGACACTGGCAAGGTAGCACGAGCGAATCGATTCCCGACTGTCAATGATGAGCCCAACACTGTGTTTATCGTTGATGAAGAACTCCACCTCGATTTTTCGCGAATTCGTGCCGGGGGCGCGGGGGCCGACGCGGCCGAAACGCCCCTCCCCCTCTTCGAGGGGCGAATCTGTTGCGGTATCGCGCCCGCTTTTTTCAGCGGGCGCAACATCCGTGCCGCAGAGTGCCGGCTGTTCGACGTCGTTCTCCGTGAAACGCCATTCGGCCGGCCATTCGGCGGCGCTCTTGACGGCTGCGCGAAACGCCTCTTTCTGCTGCGCCTGATCCGTCACGCCGACTGCCTTGAGCGCGTCCAGCCAGTCGGTGAAATCCTTCGGATGCGACTCTTCCGCAGTCGGAAGAGTCATCAGCTTTATTTCGCCCTTGTAGCCTGCCGCACGCAGCAGATTTGAAACGGTCCATGCGTGCCGCTGGCCGACCAGGAACGGACGCTCTTCATCGATGTACTTTTTCGTGTGGCGGTCGTACTTCCGGAACGTCTTCGTCGCCGGATCGTTGTCCGCGATAATCAGCACGCGCGGAACTCCGTCGAACCACCGGCCCCAGTCCGCCGGCAGATTGTACGCCCATTTCCCCGCTCCGCCGACATTGCACGTGGCGACGAATCCGAGCGCCCGAAGATTGTCGACGTCCTTTTCGCCCTCCGCGATCACGACCGTTCGGCCGGACTTCCCGGCCGCAATAACGTCCGGAAGATGGTAGATGACACGCGCCAGGCCTGCGTCCTTGAGACCGTAGGCCCATCCGCCTGGTGCTGTTTCGTCGCGATGCTTGATGACGAACGACTTCTTTCCGTCCGCACCGACATATCTGGATGCCTTGTAGAGCAGATTCCCTTCAGCATCGTGGTAGACGTAGTCGCAGACCCACTTGCCGTGCGATCCGCTTTTCTTCTTCGGATGCACACAGTCTGACGCTGCCGTGGCAGGAACGGAATTGCCTGCCTGGCGCGCGTCTTCGAACAGATCCTTGAGCTCGAGGCCCATCGCCGCCACGACGTCCGACGCGGTGCATCCCACGTGGCAGTGGACGAGGATCTTGCCGCCTTCGGCCTTGACGCTCATCGACGGATGTTCGTCGCCGTGGACCGGACAGCACGCAACCCAGCAACCGTTTCCGGTCTGCGTCACGCCCTTCAGGCGGCCGAGAAAATCATCAATCTTCATTTCGAAACCTGTAGATTAAAACGTCACAGTCGCCGTTAGAACGGCCGCCGCAATCCAGTAGACCATCCGCCTGACGTCACCCTGACAGGCGTATCCAACCGCGGCGCAAACATCGAGCGCCATCAAAACAAACGGAAATACCTTCTCCCACGCGATCATGCGGCTCCGCCCTTCGTTGCTGTCTGTGTTGTCGTTGTGCCGTTCTTCGACTTCGCGTTCGGAAGCTTCTCAAGCGCTTCGACCACGTCGTCCTTGCGGAAGAACGCCGCCGAGCGTGGAGAATCAGGATCGACCTTTTTCATGCGAACATCTCCCTTCGCGGCCCAGGCGTAGAGCAGGTTCTCCGGGATCCCGCGCTCGAGAAACCACTCCTTGCGACACCACGGAAGAGACTCTTCGACGACGACCTGCTCGGCCTTTACGACCGTCACGACGACGTTCTCCGCCCTTACGCAGTCAGCATGCAAGCTGTCCACGCGCTCGATGACCGTGTTGTTCACTTGTCCGCCTCCGCCTCATCATGGCCGCGATTGGAAAGGCCGTTGCTGATCAGCCAGACGGCCTCGCCGCTGACAGACCGCCGATTGGATTTGGACGACGCGACAAGAACGCTATAGACATCGTTCGGAACACGCACAAGCATCGCGTGCCAACCGACATCGCTAGATCCATTTCTCTTGATTGCCATTTTTTGATCCGATGAAGTTTTGTTGAAAGTCCGATTCGATGCGCCGTTCTGGACCGACGGTGGAAACGCCTCACGGCGTGGAAGGACTCGTTAGAACCACCCCGCGCGACGCAGCATCGCTATCGGCAGATCGCGCCGACGACAAGCAGCACGGCGAACGCCGCCATGAACATCAAATAGACCGCACGTTCCAACCGGCTCAGCCGATCCATCTCGCGCGCGTTCTCCTGGTTGAGCTCGCGCAGCTTCTTGAGATAGTAGTCATCGTTCATTTCATTCGCCTTTCTGTTCACAATTCTCACAACTCTGTTCACAATCCGCCGACTTGCGTTCACGCTCGGCACGCTTCCGTTCACGCGCCTCGCGCAGCGACTCGCGGCTCTCGCGCAGCACGCGCTTGATCGTTCGGTAGATGCACATGCCCTGTTCGGAAACCTTGCTGTCGCAATGCGCGTTGAGGCGCATGAAGTCCGCCGAATAATGGCTTACTCGCTTGTGCGTGCGCGTCACGCGCATCACCACCGCGAACTCGCCGCGATAGCCCGGCTCGGATGGACGCCCCTCGATGACCGGCGAACCGTCCTTGCAGATCTTTCCGACAACCTCCGCCGAATAGTTGACGTCCATCACGCGCTCTGCGTCCTCGTCTGTGCTTTCGGCCCACGCGTGGTAGACGACCGTTCGCCGCCGGTCGCCAGGACGCTCGTTCGCCGGCACGCTGCCGATCTCGATGTGGACGATCATTCGGACACCCTCCGCGCCGGCGTATAGTTCGGCGCCTGACCGCGCCACTCGACAACACATACACCATAGCACGGGATCTCTGTAATGTACGCCTTCGAAACACGGTCGCGCGGCAACTCGTTCCAACCGTGCTGGATGCCCTTGATCAAGCGCTCCATCCGGCGCTCGGCGATTCGCATCTGACATTCCTTAGTCATATCAAGCCCACATCTCGTATGCTTCGTCGGACGACATGCGCGCAAGCGTGTCGCTGTTGATGACCACCATGTCGTTCTCAAGGATCCCACGATGGACACCCGAAATCAACACGTTCACACAGCCGTCCCGCGAGTCGATACGCAGTATGTTGGCAGATGGAGTTCCGCCACATGCTGCATTGCCGATCGTGACGTCACAACCTTTACGCAGCAGATTCAACGCACGATCTGCCGCCACCAAATAATCAGCGCGGTACACGCCGACGTTCGGGATGAGAACCAATGCAAGCTCGCCATTGTCATAGACAGACGCTTCGCCATCGATGATGTCGCAATCGCAATAGCCGGCCTCGCGATGCACCGTTGCCAATGCGATTTCTGCCGCATCGACGACATTCGCCATGCTGACATGATTGCGTACATATTCAATATTGAAACACATCTCCATGTTACGCACCTGGTTTTTCAAACCCTCTTCCGTCACATGGTTCACGAGCGTGAAAAGTCTCGCAGCAACAAAGCGGACGGCCATCCGTCCGTCCGTAGCATAGCAATTCCCGGTCGACGAATCCTTGAACGGATGGAAATATGCGTGGTCTCGGTCATGGTGGCAGAAAAGACGCAATGCCGCATCCATCCGCGCATCGTATTCGCTCACACTCTTGATTTCGTTCAGTTCCATCGTCACCCTCACTTTGCGACTTCGTCATAGTGAGACGCCACCATGTCGGCCGTGTGCGTGGCGATGAGCTCAAGCGGATAGAGCCGCATGGCCTCATCGTATGCCGCTCGGTCGGCATCCGTCTTGCAGGCATAGGTGCCCATGTGCCACAGGATCGCCATCGTCTCGCGCATGTCCAGCTCGATCACATTGCGCAAATCGTGCTGGATCTTCCAGAGGCTCACCGCGCCGTGACCGGAGAACGGCATCTGCTTGTACACAAAGCCATTTTCCGCGACAGACAAACGGTAATTCTCGAGCTTGACCAGATCGTGCAGCATGCCGATGATATACGGCGACTCCGAACGTCCCCAATGGATCCCAAGCACATCGGTCATCCCGCACAACCGGCGCGTGACGTTGGCCGAATGAATAGCCAGTCCTCCGCTGCATGCCAGGTGGTGTCGCATCGACGCCGGGCATTCGAAATAGCCCATGTTCCTGAGTGCGGCAACACCCGACTCGCCGATGCCGGCGAGACGCAGACACTGCTCGATTTCATTTTTCTGGTTTTCAGTCATGTCGATTTCCCTTCTTAAGATGTCCGTTGGGTTGTTGACTCTTGGTCGGGCCCAGATAAATCACTCGTCGACAAATTCCAAATGGCCGTTGACGATTTCGTAGAGGATCCCGCACACCTCGAAACGGATATAGTTCATGTCGCTGGCCGAAAGGAGTGGTTCGCGTGCGATGCTGGCCGCCGTCCTGCGGAAGCCGCCCGCGTCTGACAGCCAGAGGCCCGCCACTCGATTGATCGAAATCAGGCCGTGCTGGAATCCGAACCTTCTCGCGATGTAGTCAGTTGCCTCTTCGTCCGTCATCGGCTTGCCGTTGTCACGCGCCACCGCTTCGGCAAGCTTCGCATAGTCGTCATGCGACATGTTCGTGTTGACGATGTACTTTTCAAACTTCATTTTCAGGTCCTCCGACACTCTAGGTGTTAACACCCAGAGTTTGTTAAAATGCGGTGTTAACACCCTCTTGCAAAAGAAAAACCACCAACTCCTGAACCGTCTTTTTTTCGGCCTCAGCACGCTTCCGGAGACGATAACGGGTCTCAATTGTGAGACTTCGCATCACGGTCTCAAACATGTCATTAACGAGATCTTTCATTTGCCTTCACCTCTTCTAAAATGAGTTCGTAGTCCTTCGCTGTAAGAACGACATCTGCAACGCCAAGCGTAATCTGCGTTACCATCATTTTAGCGATTTCGTCACGCTGCGCCTTCGTCGGCGCGTGACCGATCTTAACACCGGCACGACGCTCGTATTTGACGCACACTTCGATTGGGATCCCCATCCCTTTCAAACGCTTGTCGCAATCTCTTTTACCAGGCATTGTTTTGTCCTTTCCTTGCTCGCCTTCCGTGGCTTACGGCGCATAGTATACCACAGGTGTTAACACCGAGTCAACCCCCAAAATAAAGTTTTTTCACTTTTGTTTATTTCCGCATTTTGGGAAATGGTATAATATCGCCGAAAGGAGCAAAAGGACATGAACACATACGACGTCATCATACATCCCGCCGAGGAAGGTGGTTTTTGGGCCGAGATACCGTCCATGCCAGGATGTGTCTCGGAAGGCGAAACGCTCGACGAAACCAAGGCGAACATTCGCGAGGCGGCCGAGGGATGGATACTCGCCCAAACCACCCTTAGGTTCCGTCGTTCCGCAATCCGCCGGAAACAATCCAGCGCCTCCGAACCCGTGCGAGTGCAAGCATGAAACCGTTGACGGCCAGCCAAGTCGAGGCGTATCTACGAGAACACGGTTTCGTCCGTTCGCGGATCCACGGCAGCCACCACATCTGGACGAACGCAGCGCGTTGCATTTCCGTCACAGTCCCCCATCACGGAAACCGCCCCCTCAAGCAGGGAACGTTGATTTCAATATTCAACGCCGCCGGGATCGAAAAGCCGACGCGCTGATACGAACGATTTCCCAACGCCCGCCGGGAACAGAAAAGGCGGACAATCAACACTTGCCAAGCGACTTGAACCGGAGCGGCCGCGGCGTTTATGGCACTCTTTAGGACACTTCGCGTTTTCGGCACATTCGGCCACTTTGACCGCTGTTCGTTTTCGCCTTGTTTTACTGCGTTTGCCGCAATTCGCCCGCGTTTGCATAAGGTTCATATTGGGTTCGTAATGAGCAGGTCGGCGGTTCGAATCCGTTACCTGGCTCCACTTTTGGAGAAGCTCCGATTTTTCGGAGCTTTTTTGTTTTTCAGCGACCTGTGCCAACTTCAGTACACGATGATTTCTCGGGGACAGACCCCGTGAACGAGCGGTGGAAGAAATCGAGGATGCGGCGGTCGATGTAGGCTCCGCCGAGATTGTGCGTGTGGCCGGGCAGGTAGAGCTGTTCGAAATATTTGTTGGCCTTCACGAGCGCGTCGACGACCTGCAGGGTCGAGACGGGATCGACGTTGTCGTCAAGCTCGCCGTTGATCAGAAGCAAATCGCCCCGCAGCCGGTGGGCGTGCGTGACGTTCGAGTTGTCGGCATACCAGGGACCGAGCGGATAGCCCATCCATTGCTCGTTCCACCAGAGCTTGTCCACCCGGTTGTCATGGCAGCCCGCCAGCGCCACGGCCGCCTTGTAGAAGTCGCCGTGGAAGAGCAGCGCGCCCAGCGCGTTCTGTCCGCCCGCCGAATAGCCGTAGATGCCGACGCGCGAGAGGTCCATCCACGGACGCGTCGCCGCCGCCGCCTTGATCCAGGGGATGCGGTCCGGGAAGCCGGCGTCCTTCAGATTGCGCCAACACACTTCGTGGAACGCACGCGATCGGTTCTCCGTGCCCATGCCGTCGATGTTCACGATCACGAAGCCATCCGCCAGGAGATCGACTCCGCGCGGCGGATTGACGGGATATCCCTTGTTTACGTGCGAGTCATGGGGACCCGCATAGATGTACTCGATGACGGGATAGCGGTTCGACGGATTGAAATCGAGCGGACGCCAGATCGTGCCCCAGATGTCCGTCTTGCCGTCGCGTCCTTTCGCATGGAAGACTTCGGCCTGAGGATAACCGGCGCCTTTCGTCGACCGCACGCGGATCTTCGGAAACGACGCGCGCACGCGGCCATCCGCCAAATTGCGCACCACGGTTGTCGGCGGCAGGTCGGGCCGACCGTAGTAGTCGACGAACGCGGTACCGCCCGGACTGATATTCACCACGTGTTCCGCATTCTCGGGGGTGAGGTCCGTCACCGTACGCGTCGCCAGATCGAGCCGCAGCAGATGCCGATTGTACGGATCCTCGCCCGCCGCCGCCGCAAACCCGTTCGCCATGAAGTAGAGCAGGCCCTTCGCCTCGTCGATCCGCAAGAGGTTACGTACATTCCATTCGCCGCGCGTCAGCTGTTCGCACGAACCGTCGACCGCATCCACGCGGTAGAGGTGATACCAGCCGTCGCGCCGCGAGATCCAGAGGAAATGGCGCGCATCGGCGAGCCACCAATGATGGATTTTCGTGTAGAAGACGAACTTCGGCGACGATTCCTCGGCCAGCGTGCGGACACGTCCCGAAGGCGCATCGACGGCCACATAGCGACAGCTTTGAAACCCGCGCCCCACGTAGGTGAAGGTAAAGGCCGACGAATCGGGCAGCCAGCAATCGAGCAGCACTTCGTATTGGTTCAGGTGTGCGGAAACATCCACCGGCACCTGCCGCCGTTCGGACGGGATGAAAAGCGCCGGGTAACGCGTCGGCACCGGATCGCCCGGCTTGCGGTAGTTGAGTAGACGCGCCCGCCCCTGTACCGTACTTGCAGGACGGCTCTCGACGAGCGTGATCTGGCGCGTCCCCACGGCGAACTCACGCAAGGCCGCGAGCTTCTGCGAGTCGGGACTCCACATCAGACAGTTGTAGGCATTGCCGGGCGCACCGTCGTAGCTCAGCTGCACATCGCCCGTTTCGCGGGATTTCACCCACACGTTCCCATCGTACAGAAAGGCCGTCCAGCGGCCGTCAGGCGACTTGAGCGGCGACCCGCTCGGACGAATGAAGTTGCGGTTGGACGTCGGCTTCTCGACGCGTGGCGCGCGCTTCTTGGCTTCGCTGAATTCATCCCGCGAAATGTCCACAAGATTCGTCGTCGCCACCGTGAAGCGGCGCCATACGTCGCCCGTCTTCGCACGCGTCGCATAGACGAGCGTCTCCTCGTTCTCCCATGTGATCTGCGAAGGACACTCCCGCACCGCACAGCTCGCCTGCCAAACGGCCTTGACCTTTTCATCAACGTGACGGTAGTCCACCTTCGACGCACCCTGCGCACAGACCGTCAGAAACACCACAGCAAGGACAATGTTTTTCATTTTCATTTCTCGTTTCATCGCAAGCAACAGAGATTCTTCCTCTGCAGCACTAACAACGCGCCACCTAGTAATGCTAGAAGTACACACGAGGGTTCGGGGATGGGGCCGATACCCACCACAACAGCCTCTCCATAGAAACCTATGCCAACATCGAGTATGGACATTTGCATATTATCGTCAACCGACAAATGGTACCAACCGAAACGGTCAAGTCCATCTGATGTGAAACTGCCTGTGGCAATAAAACCAAGGTAGAAGTTCGAAGGATCTTCAACCCGAACGCCACCAGAACATTCCGTATCATGCCAGTCTACAAGCGGGAGTTGTCGTGCGGCTTCAACAGCCACGTCGTTCAGTAAATCACCATAGTAACTCAGGAACAGGATATTATTGTCTTCTGACGGCACAACATATCCTGGTCCCTGATCATCCACAGGGCCCGTGAAACCAACCTGCTTCAAGTAAAACATACTGTTGTCTGTATAACCGAGTAGATGGCCTTCAGTCGAACAACTCGCAACATCGTCCCTAATGCGGCCAGACAAATCATATGTTGAAAGTGACGGGGCACCCCAAACGCCACCAGATGTAGCGTTCACATATATCCAATTTGCGCTAGCGGAATGAACACAAGAGACAAATAGAGAGAATAATAAAAGAATGAGATACTTCATTGAGTTCCCCCACTTCTTTCCGTAACGATCACATCAAAATCTGCACTAGAAAGGATATTAAGCTGATATCGAGAAGCGTTGCTACCCTCCCAATTGTTAATAACAGACTGAATTGTGTCCAAGTGGTATGAAATCATCGGCCCCCAATTGGGCGCCCATGTCGCACGATCCCTATACCCCATATGCTTTGAAAAGAGGAACACCAATTGATTGTCCACGACAAGGAACACTGGGCTTCCCGACAATCCATCAACCGTGGCAGCACGGATTTGCTTCCTTACAGAAGAGACATAGTTTGTCTCTTCAGTCTTCGCAAGCTGGTTGTAGGTAATGTTATCGTCGGAGCACCTCTGAGAACAATCTAATGTCGCTAATTCGGCTACCGATGCAGTTTTCTTATGTGTCAGACAGACAATGGGCAAATACTTTCCTTTCCCAACATATCTGGAAAAATTTGCTGGGAGGACCTTTGGAACTGATATGGAATCGGGCAAGTCTTCATTCAGTCGACCAAGTCTCAAATCTGTCCCTGGAATTCTTATTGAACTGACAATCGTTCGAATATAGTCTACTCCATTTGTATCGAAGAAAATATAAGAACTATCAGACCAGTGATTAGCTAAAACCACATGCCGCCGAGTAACAGCCGTCGCAGATTTCTCTCCTGAACCATCTGGAGGGTTGTCATGCCAAACGCTCACACAACCGAAATCCAGGTCATGTGCCCAGAAGTTCGCGTTGGTGACAAAAAGGCCATTCCGGCCATTCGTCTCAAAGTTAATGAAACGGGACACCGCCGCAGAGGGATCGGCTATGTCTTGAATCCGATCGTCTACGCCCCTTGAGCAAACCGACAGCAGCGTATTCGATCCGTCGGGCACGAGCGGGTTCGTTCCCGCCCAGAACTCGTGGAGGTTGATGAGACCGTCGCCGTCCGTGTCCTCGTACTCCTTCACACTTCGTCCGTCGGCCGAAAGCAGCGTCTCGGCCTCCCACCAGTCGGGGAGCTTGTTATTGTTCCGGTCAAAGTGCCCGTAGGCGAGTTCGTTCGTGACGCATGTCGTATGCCCGCTGGGCTTGAAGTCGTACTTATCGCCCGTCTCGCCCTCGTCCCACACGCCGTTGTGGTTCGCATCGTCCCACACGTGTACACCCGCGCGTTCGCCGTGCATCGCCACGCGGTGGCCGAAGTCGTGTGTCCATGTCTTCGTTGTGACAACGGAAGGAAGCGAGACCTCCGTGTCGCCCCAGCGCGCCACGAACGTGAGGGCATTCGTTGTCTGGAAGATGCCCGTGTAAGTGACCGAGATGTTACAGCAATAGTTCGTACTTGCGTTCCAGTCAGTCCCCTCCGCGCGCTCCACGCCATCGGGAACACCGTCGCCGTCAGCGTCACCGAGACGCAACGACACCGTGCTGTCGGTACCGTTGTCATCGCAGCCGAACCTCCACGTCCGCTGCACATCAACGCCCGGCGTGTAGATACCATCCTTGTCGAGATCGCGCCAGCATGAGACGAAGAGGTGCCCGTTCGTGACGAGAAGCGACACGGACCGTTCGAAACGCGTACCCGTGAACGTCGCCTCTCCGGCGATGTCACCTGCGGCTGCGCCCCACGCGAGATGGTTCGTGATCGACGCCGTCGCGTCGACGTTCGACACGACGAGCGTTGCGGCAAAGCGGAAATTCAGCGCGTCGTTCGGATTCGTGCCGTCGGCGAATTCCGCGACGTCCGAAACGCCATCACCGTCGACGTCGCCGAAGGCGAGCCGGAACGAGGGCGTAACGCTCCATCTTCCAACTTCGCAGACGATGACGGGCTCGCACGCGGAGTCGCAGACACCGTCCCTGTCAAGGTCGCGGTACGCCTTGACGAACAGGGCCTCGGCCGAATCGAGTTCCTCGAACGCATGTCCGCCGCCTTCGCCCGTGGCGGTCAGCACGTCGTTGATGTCGTCCGCCGTCCAGTCGGGGGTCGCGCCCCACGCAACGTAGTTCGTCACACCCCCGATCACATCAGCGTTGACGACCGTCACAAGAATGGCACGGAGGAAGGAACAGATATCGCCGGGGTCTGTCCCCTGCGCGATCTCGTCCGCGTCGGAAACACCGTCACAGTCTGTATCGTCGGAGAACGGGTCGAGGCCCTGGGCGAATTCGTCCACATCCGAAATGCCGTCGCCATCGGTATCGTCGGTCGCGGAAATCGGAACGGGCGTGTAGGCAAATGCGCCGATGTCGGTGGTTGCAGCACGTTCAAGGCCGTTGAGGTCGATGTGCGACCACAACGGACGGGGACTGGCCCCTACTGCGAGAGACAGTTCGTTCGTGAGCTGCCCCGTCGCAGCGACTCCGGATTCACCAAAGAGCAGGCTGTCCGTCGTCTCAGGACGTCGCGCAGCGTCAGACGGGAATGCGGCGGGCAGAAGCGAGTGCGA
>JAZUGW010000180.1:0-7565 GCA_045641465.1 Kiritimatiellia bacterium
GCCGCGACCTGGCGCTTCGCCACATCCACCAACGCGTCGAACTCGGTCGCGGGAATTTTGACGATGGTGTTGAACCAGCCCGCGCGGATCGCCCCGCGCACCTCGTGGTTCGGCGCGCCGAGAATCAATTTCGGGTTGCCGATTTCGTCCACTTCGGTCTCGCTGAGGCCCTTGATCGTGAGGTAGCCGCTCTGGTACATGAGCGACTTCGCGGGCAGCTCCGTCGCCTCGCAGAGGTCGAGTTCGTCCTCCGTCGCCGTGCAGCCCTCGAAGTCGGCGGGCGTCTTGTTCGCGGCGGCGATGCGCTCCATCACCAAGGTCGCAACTGCCGTCCCCACCCAGAAACTCTTCAGCGTCCCCGTCGAGAGCGCCAGGCCGATGGAGATCGGGTTGCACACCCGCGCGTTCGTATCGGGCGAGAACCGATAGGAATCATACCAGTCGAGCAGAAGCTTCAGCGCCCCCTTGCGGTTCGTCTGGTGCTTCTTCGCGAGCGCATCGAGCCGGCCGGGGAAGCACTTCGCGATTTCCTCGGGCGTGTAGCCGAGGAGCGTCGCGTAGTCCGGGAATTTCATCGTCAAGTCGCGAAGGTGGTTGAGTCCGGAGAACACCGAAACCTTCGTGAGTTTCGTAACGCCCGTGAGCATTAGGAAGCGGATGTTCGCCTGGTTCCTTTTCAGACGAATGTAGAAGTTGTGCATCATCCTGCGCACACAGATGAGCGCAGAACGATTGCCGAAGAATCCCTGAAGCGGCACGTCGTATTCGTCCACAAGAACGACAAAGGGACCGCTCTTCTTCGCGAGCGCCTTGAAGAAGTTGCCAAGATACATACCCGGCGAAGAAGTCCTGCGCACGCCTTCAAGTTCGAATTCATCCACCAGACCATCGACGATGCCGAGCAGGTTCTCGCGCAACTGTTCAACTGACTCCGCCGCGGCATCCGACATGTCGAGCATCACGACCGGGTACTTCGCCCAGTCGTATTTCATCTTCTCGATCTTGAGCCCCTTGAAGAGCTCGCGCTTCCCTTCGAAAATCGCCTGCAGGGTCGAGAGCATGAGCGACTTCCCGAACCGCCGTGGACGCGAGATGAAGAACTGGCGACCTTCCGTCTCCGCGACAAGCTGCCACAGGAGGTCCGTCTTGTCGACATAGACGTACCCCGCTTTGCGCATGTTCTCGAACGTCGAGATGTCTGTTGTGATCTTTTCCATACCGCACATTATAACATAATCTCCCCTTTCCAGCACAGCATTCAGGGGCACCAAAGGACATTCATTGAATGATTGGCGCTCGCCACTCGGCGGGCGTGACCTTAAGATCAGATCACCACGAGACACTACCGAAGGATGATCATGAACAACTTCGGGAGGACCCACACGCCTTCGGAATCGGCCACCAATGGGTATTGCCTGTCCGCGCTGCGGAAATGGAGCGTCGAAAGGTTCGTCGGGACCTTGTTCCAGGTGATGATCTGCGTCTTCTCCTTGAACTCGCGCTCTCCGAGGTCGATCTTGATCGTCGCGCCATCCGCGAAGACGGTGCGCGTGGTGTAGTTGCCGCCGTAGTTGACCGCGCACTCAAGCGGCCAAGCCGTGTCGCGCGCCGAAAGGTCGATCGTCGCGCCGTTCACGAGCAGCATATTGTAGCAGTAGGGCGAAAGCGGCGTAAAGACGCCGGAAAGCGTCAGCCACACGTCCGTCTTGTTGTCCGTCTTCCGGCTGGCCACATCATTGTACGTCGTACGGCAGACGAAGTTCGATACCGACGCATTCGCCTTCAGCCGAAGCTTGCTCGCGAAATCGTAGGTGACGCGGTCGGTGGCGTCGATGCCAATCTGGTCATTGAAGAATCCGTTGCCTGTCGTCTTGATCGTACCGTTGCGGATCGTCACATTCGTCACGTTCTGGAAGAGCAGGTCGGGGTCGGTTCCGGCAAAGGTGACGGAGAGCAATTTTCCGCCGAGATCCCATTCCGTGTTCGAGACAACCCTGATGTCGTTCTTGCCCGTACCAACATTCGGGAAGTTGATCCGGGAATCGGCCGTCAGCACGAGGTTGCCGACCGTCGCCGAATCCGCGCCCGAGTTCTGGAGCGTTCCGCCCGCCAGCGTGAGTGCATAGTTCTCAACGCCGTTCACGCCGCCGATGTCGAACGTGCCCCCCTCGTTCACCGTAAGGGCGCTTCCCCACGGCCCGAGCGGCGTCGTAGCCGTTGCCGAAACGCCGCACATGAACGTACCGCCCGCCACTTCCGTGCCATCCGCGTAGGTCTGGTTCTCCTTGCTGAACACCAACGTGCCCGCGCCCGTCTTGCGGACTTTAAGCGAGCCGCTGAGCGACGTTTTGGCAATCTGCACCGACTTTCCGCTCGGTACGTCAAACGACAGCGCGCCGCCTGCAACACCGCTTGTGATGTTCGCCGCAAGCGGCGCACTTTCCACAAGTTCCATTTCCCAGAGTTCAAGGTAGCTGCCGTAGGCGTCACGCCCCATATTGCTGTTGATCTTCAGGCGATAGGCACGATAGGGCGTCTCATTGCCAAAGTGCAGATAATCCGACCAACCGTTGACGGTGAGTTTCAGATCCTGCAAGGAGCCAAGCTGCTTCCAGTCACCTTCCGCCGCCGTTGCCGGATCGGTCATCGTTCCGTAGACGGTAAGATCCTTCGGCCGACGTTCTCCGTACGTGGAACAATAGAATCGCAGGCCGCGAACGACCCGTCCCTGTCCCGCGCCGAAATCGTAATCGATCTTACAACCGGGGAAGGGATTCGGCGAAAGAACGCGACCGGCAGTCGTTGGAACATTGTCGACAAGATTGGCCGACGAGTCATGGGGCGTCGTACTGTTGCCGAAATACGCGCGCACGGTCCCGCCGGGCGTGGTCAGATCGGTCGTATTCGAGGTTGATGTCGGTTCTACGGACAGCGTCAATTCGTGTCCGTTCACGTCGATGATTTCAGGATACCGCGAGACCATTCCCGCCCCGATGCCGCTCCAGTCCGCATCGGCTCTCAGCGTGTAAGTGTCGCCAAGGAAACGGATTTCGCCAACCGCAATCGACTGAGCGGCCGGGAAATTGAAGTCGGCTGCGTCCGCTGGCACGAGAACCGTCGTGCTGAGACCCGGAAGCGCATCCGGAACGACGTTCTCATTCGCGTCA
Organism: Kiritimatiellia bacterium; assembly: GCA_045641465.1. GTDB lineage: Bacteria > Verrucomicrobiota > Kiritimatiellia > RFP12 > UBA1067 > RUG572. The sequence goes on from JAZUGW010000180.1 coordinate 3,168, forward strand.
CGGCAGTCCCAGTTCGCCTGATTCGTCACGTCGCCATCCCCGGCTTCGCCCGTCCAACGCGCGGTCTTCACGAAGGCGGTGAGATACAAGCCGTCGCTCCGCCGCTCGAACATATAGTTCTCAACGGTCTGGGCATCAGGCACGAACACGACGCCTTCCGATACCGGCGCGCCGGCGAAGTCGATCACCTTCAACCCCTGCGCGAGGTCCGTGCGGCCGGCGAGATTCACCGTCACCGTACCGCCTGCGAACTCGGTCCGCGTAGTATAGTTGTCACCATAGTTGACTGCGCAGACAAGCGACCAGGCCGTATCGCGCCCCGAGAGGTCGACCGTCGCACCGTCAAAAAGACGCATATTATAGCACCACGGCGAAAGCGGCGTGAAGGTGCCGGAAAGTTCGAGCCACACGGCCACCTTGCTGTCCGTCCGGCTGGCCACTCCGTTGGTCGTCGTTCGGTTGATGAAATTCGCCACCCTCGCACCCGATGCCTTCAATCTCAGCAGACTCTCGAAATCGTAGGTGACGTGGTCCGAGGCGTTCACGCCGATGCAGTCATGGAAAAATCCACCGGTACCCACTGTTTTGACCGTGCCGTTGCGCATGGTCACAGGGCCCGTTTTGAAATACAGGTCGGGATCGGTGCCCAACAGCTGCACCGTGAGCGTCTTCCCGCCGAGTTCCCAAACGCTGTTCGCCGCCACGGTGACGTCGTGCTTGAAGGCGATATCCGGGAGGAGAAGCGTCGAATCGGCGAGAAGCCGCAGACTGCCGATTGTGGCGTCATTACTGTCGACCGGCGTGTCGTTTATGACCGTACCGCCGTCCAGGACGAACGAGTAGGCCTCGCCGCCCTTCTTACCGAGAAGATTGAAGAACGCCCCCGCGCGAACCGTGATCTCCGATCCCGCCGCGCCAAAGAGCCACCCCTGATCGATGGTCACCCCGCAAGAGACCGTACCGGCCACGATCTCGGTGCCGCCCTCATACGTCTGGCCCGTCATCTTGGCGAGGAGCGAACCCGTGCCGTCCTTCACGAGCCGCAGGTTGCCCGTGAGATTGATCGCGCTATTCGTGAACGTCACACCTTCTGCGACGGACACGCGGAACTCGCCCGATTCGCCCGCCGAGGTATCGGTGACGGTGAAACCGTTCGGTGTTCCGGCCGCCGTACCGGTGAACTGGAGCACGTGTCCATTGAGATCGATCGTCGAACCAGCGGCAATTTCTCCCGCCGCAAGGCCACGCCAATTGCAATCCGCCGCAAGGCGCGCGTTCACGAACACGATGCCGCCCGCATGCGGGAAGAGGATCGCGCCCTCCGGGACGGAGAACATCGCCTCGCCCCCCACGTACACCGTCGTCTCCGCCGTGGGCACGGCCCCGTCCACGCCCACGCCAACGGCGTTGGTACAAGCCCAGTTCGCCGGATCGGCAAAGTCGCCCGCCGTGCCACGCCCCGTCCACCACGCTGTCGCGAGCCGCGAGGCATTGCCGTCGAGCATTCCCGTTACGGCACGCACCCAGCCCTTGCGCGCCGCATCGCGCGCCACCCCGGGTGTGAGCGCATTACCTGTCGTCTCAGGGAGGATACGCCCGCTCACCTGGTCGAAGTATGCACCCTTGCCATCCGCATCGACGACCGGCACGAGATCGCGTACCGTCACGCCGTCCGCACGCAGCGTGACGGTCGAGAGCGTGCCATTGATCGTCGAGTCGTAGGCCGCGTTGTTGCGGAGGTTGCGGAAAAGCTCGATCGGATAGCCATGTTCGACGAATCCGGCGGCGCTCTGCCCGGTGGGTTCCGTCACGCCGTCGATGGTGAGCGACGGAACGGAGAACTCGATGTGGTAGGACTGTCCGTACGTGAACAGCGTGCTGTGCTTGGCATTGGCGCCGTTGATTTCATGATGGAAGAGGAGGTCCGGCGGATGGATCGAGAAGGCAAGGCCGAAGTTGCCGGACTTCTGCGGCGAAGATGTCGAGCCCGCATTGTAGTAGGAGCCGAAAATCCAGTCGCAGGTCTTGTTGGCCGCCGTACAGGCCACGTCGAAAGCGATCGACGCGCCGCTGCGCGGACAGACCTGCGTGTTGACGGCACTCGCCCCGGCCGAGGCGAGCGTTGCGACTTCGCTCGCATACGGCAGGTCGGTCGTCTTCAGGAGGAAGAAGCGGAACTTGCGCGACTCGCTCTTGAATTCCGCCGGCAGCGTAAAGGCATACGCGGTCGTCCCCGCCGCGATTTCACCGACGATGTCGAAATGGTCCCAGGCATACTTGTCGTCGCCCGCATCCGCCGCGCCGGAGGCGATGCAGAGCGTATAGGGTACGGTGCGCGTACCGCCGATTGCGAGCGTCGCCGTGTCGCCATCGTAGTTCGTCACCGCGAGCGTCGGATGGTCCTGCGTTTCGGTCGCAAGAAGTTCGCCGAACTCAAGCCCGTGCCGTCCGTTCTCGTAGATGCGGCGGATCTCGTCGTGCGAAAGCCCGCGCGTCCACATCGCGAAGTCGTCGAGTTCGCCCACGTAGTTTCTCGAATAGGCACCCGTGCCATCCGTGCCGAGCCAGAACGGATACCCCGACGATGACGTCGTCATCGACGCACCGTTTTCCGCCACCCAACAGAGAGCCCCGTCGCGCCGTCCCTGGTACACCTTCACCACGCCATCGTCCGTACGTGTGACGGCGTAGAACGCCCACAACGCCGCCCCTTCGTTGATGAAGTTTCCGATATCGTAGCGCGCCGATCCCACATAGTTGAAAAAGGGACCGAACAGGCTGGAAATTCCGGCCCGGGCGCCGTGCGCCACAAGCGCCAAGCCCGCGTTACCGCCACTGCCCCAGTTCTTGTTGCCCCAGATCACAGGATCAGTGTTATTGCCTTTGGAGTCTTTAAACGCGGATTGGTTCTGCCGTACCCACACGGTGACGGTGAAACTCTGACCTCCATCCTCGAACGAGAGGTCCTCCGATCCCTCCAGCTTCACCTTACCGCCTGCGGCGATTTTGAGTCCCTTGCCCGCGAAACCGTTGTCATTGATCGTCGCGGCGCTCGCCGAGGGGACGGCCGTCACGGTGGCGTTCGGCGCAAGGTTCGTCATCGAAGCGTCGCTGAACGGCAGATAGACGGCGAGCGCATCCGCGAACGGACGTACCGCGGTGGACGTTCCCGCAACAGCCCGCGCATCGACCGGCGCCTGGGCGGTGCCGAGTCCGAAATGGGCGAGCAGGTTCGCCGTAGGATCGTAGTTGTACGGACGCCCCCGGATTTCTCCCGGTGCGACGTTCAAGCCCGCCACGACAATCGGCACCGTACTCGCCTGCGCGGCGTGGGCATTCGAGTGAGACGTCGAGAAGCCGCCGTGGTCGGCTACGACAACGACCAGCCAATCCTCCTCCGCGAAAGTCGCACGCGAAGCGATGGCCGCAAGACAGGCGCCGATCGTCGCATCCGCCGTCCGCACGTTCGTGAGATAGGCGGCGCTGTAAGGATAGTAGCCGCCCGAATGTCCGCCCGAGTCGGGACAGTCGATGAAGAGCATCGTCGCATCAGGCGCATCGGATGCGGCGAGCCGGGCAGGCACCGCCACGGCGTTTTCAGCATCGGTTCCGTGGAGGAACATCACACCAGGAGCGGCACCAAGATCCCCATCCTCCGACCAGGAGTAGGCGAAGAGCGCGTGACGGCTCGGATTCGCCCCCACGACACGCGCAAGCCAGGTCGGATAGGACGAGTATTTTCCGGTTACGGTCTGGCCGTTGTCTTTCACACCGTGTTTCGCCACTGTCACTCCCGTCGCGATCGACACATGGTTCGGCGCCGACACCGTCGACTCCGGCACCGTGCGGGCAAAGAGCGTCCACGCAGCGGCATAGCCCGGCTGCCATGTGCCCGCACGCAGTTTCGCAAGGTTGGGCATCTGTCCGCTCTCCACGGCATCGGCCCGAAGGCCATCAAGCATGACGTGAAGCGCCATCGGCCGCCGCTCCGCCGCCGAAACCGTCAATCCAACCATTGAAACGACGAGAACTACCGCGTAGGTCAATCCTCTTCCGACAATTTTAAGGGACACCATCTTCGCTCCTTTCAGCACATCCTTGCATGAACGGGTGTACTCCACCCACGCATTTTCCATTTTCCGTTTTCTATTTTACATTTGAACGAACACCGGCTCGTCGATGTTGCGCTTCGCCGTGCGGAAGTTGATGCCCACGAGCGTCACGGGGCGTTTGTCGCCCTTGTACGCATCGGCATACCCCTTCTCGCGGATCTGGCGGATCGCCGCCTTCGTGGACTTGTTGAACTTGAACTCGAACACCCACACGAACTGCGGCGTCTCGATGATCGCGTCGGCGTAGCCGAAAGCGGAACCTTCTTCAGCGAAGACCTTCGCGCCA
>JAZUGW010000181.1:0-10240 GCA_045641465.1 Kiritimatiellia bacterium
CGTCTCCTTCGTCGAGAAGTTGTACGCCGTGAGATAGCGCGAGCCGTCAGGCGCATCCGTCACGAACGCCTCGCGCGGAATCTGGTTCAAGTCGGCCGGCACGCCCCCCACATGGCCCTTCATGAGACGCATCGCCTCGCCAAGGGACGTGAGATGGCTCTCGAACGGCGAGACGGTGATCGCCTGTTCGTTGACGGGCTGGAAGTAGCACACCATGCCCACGCCGTTGCGATCCCACGAGCGCATCATCTCGTTCAAGAACTTCGCCGCATAGAGGCCTTCCACAATCGCCTCCTCGCGATACCACGTGTACCAGAGGTTCCACTCGTCGTACGAGATCGAAATCTTGCGCGGCAGAATCGCACGGAAGTCCTGCAGGCAGTTGAATGCCGCATCAACGGCGTGCGAGGCCTGCCGGAAAAGCGCATCGGTACTCGCGCTCGAGGAGTAGTCGTAGGCCATCTGATTGAAGATGTCATAGCGATGGTAGGAGATGTCGGCCGCGAGCGGCGAAAGCGGCAGCGCGCTCTTCGCGATCCATTCGCGTCCGTTTCCGGGATAGGTGCCGGAGGCGAAGAGACGGATCGACGGATCGACCTTCTTCATCGCTTCGGCGTGCGGACGCACCATGTCGGTGTAGGCGGCGGGTCCGCGCGGACCCTCCATGTGTCCGTAGCCCATCTCGTTGCCGAGCGACCACAGCTTCACGCGCCCCTTGCAGGCCTTCACCCATTCCGCCGAATCGCTCGGCTTTTCCCACGTCGCGTTGATCGTGAAGAACGGCTGCGCGCCGATGCGGCTACAGAGCGCGATCACGTCGTCCATCGCGATGTCGTTCATGTCATAGCCAAGTCCGCACGGCTGCGTCTCGATTTCGGTATAGCTCTGCAGCGGCGCACGTTCGTCGGGATCGGCGATGAGTCCGTCGCGCCAGCGGTATTCGCCCGCGAAGTTGCCACCCGGCCAACGGATCACCGAAGCGCCGATGTCACGCAGATTGTCGATGACGTCCGCCCGCATCCCGCGGAAATTGTCCACCGGCATCAACGAGACCACGCCTACGGCAACCGCATGCTTCCCCTTCACGCCCACGGAGATTTCGCCATACGTGTCGGCCGGCGGCGTGAAGTCGAACGAGAGACGCTTCCAGTCGTGCTTCGACTTCGAACGGAGCGGGAACACCTTCTCGGCGATCGTCTTTCCTGCCGCCGTCACGCGGAGAACGAGCGAGACGTCTTCATTGTTCATCGTGCTGGCAATCACGCGGAACGTATGGCCGACGCCGCCGCGCAGGCCGATCTTCTGCTGGCAGACGCCCGCTTCGCCCGCCTCGTCGAGACCCACGATCATCTGTGCGCCGCGTTCGTTCTGACGGAACATCCCGCTCCACGCCGCATGGCGCGTGAACGAGAGATTCTGCGTCTGGGAATAGAACGCCTTCGTGCCGTAGGCCACCCAGAGCATCGCCACGCCCTTCCGGTTGGGCTTGCCGGCGAACTTACGGTTGCGGACGAGCTGCGCGGAGAGCCCACCCTGAATGGCGGCACGCGTATGCTCGAGGTTCTGTCCGAAGAGGAACGCCGGGATGGGCTTGACCGCCCCGGCAAACGCCGCCGCCTGTTCCACCGATGCGGGCAAACGATCCGGACCCGCCTTCACGTTCGCCGTGAGCTGTTCGTCGCTGAGCGCCGTATTCCAGAGGCGCACTTCGTCGTATGTGGCGAACGCATCGGGATCGCCGCTCCAACGCGAATGGCCGAGGAAGAAGTCGTCCTTGCCGGCCATCGAGGCGACGAAGTTCGCGAGCGACCAGTCCGAAAGGTCGATCGATCCCGTCTTCTCGACCGCACCCGTCGCGATGTCGCGCCGCGACCATTTGACGCGCGAGGAACCGTCCTTCGCCGACTGCACGGTGATCGCGAAATGGCAGGGCTTGCCGGAGATCGTCGGCGCAAGCGAACAATCGTCGCGGAAGAGAATGCGTTCCTGCGAAATCTGCACACGTGCCTCGGCATTACCCGAGTTGTTCGCCCAGCAGGCAAAGAGGAAATGCGTATAGTCGCTGCCCCAGTCGAAAATCCGCGGCCAGTTGTCCTTCGGCTTCACCTGAGGCGTGGCCCACACTTCGAACGTGAACGCATCGCCGCCCTTCACGAGCCCGCGACCGAGATTGAACGCGCGCGAGCCGATCTTCTGCGCCGTCGCGCCGCCGACCGAGTCCACGAGATTTCCATTGAAACTCCACCGATGCGTCAGCACCGCGCTTGTTTCGCACGTCACCGCAAACGCCGAAGCGCACAGCGCGGCAGTGAAAGCCACAACAACCGTTCTTTTCTTCATTTCTTTCATTTACCTTTCAAATCAGCGTACAAAGATCACGAGACCGCACGAGTAGCAGACGCCCGTCGACGTCACGGTGAGTTCACCCATCCGCCCGGACGGCAACTTGAACTTGAGGGTGTCGTAATTGGCGGGGGTGCTCGTCCAGACAATCACCTGATCGCCATTGTGAAGCTTGCGGTCCCCAACGTCGACCGTAATCGTCGCGCCATCGGCGAAAGTGATCGTCTTCGGCACATTCCCTCCCGTCACGAGTCCTGTCGTCGACCAGGGGAGGGTCTGTTCCGAGAGATCGAACGAAGCGCCATTCTGGGCGATGAAGCCATAGAAGTAGTTCGTCTTCGGCGTAAACTTGCCCGAAACCGTCATCGTGCCTTTCAGATTGTTCGGCTGCGTCGTCGTGTTGCAAATGTAGTTGCCGGCCTTTAAGGTCACATTGTCGATGCCCAACTTGCCCTGGATTTCCACGGTTGCCGTGCGCGCATCCACGCCCGGATTGGTGGACGAAAAGTTCCCCAACATCCAGTCGCCCTTCACGATGAGCGTGCCATTCATGACGGTTGTGTTGCAGAACCAAGTCCAGGCATCCTTGTTCGATCCCGATCCCGTCCAGGTGAGCGTGTGCTCCTGAAGGTCCAGGACAATGGGACCGAAACCCTGCCCCAAAAGGCCGCCGCGCTTGAACTCCATCTCCGAATCCGCCGTCAGGCGCACATTGCCGAAATGGTTTTTCTGCCAATCGTTGTTGTCGCGGTCCAACATGTTGCCCAACTTTCCGCCGTTCAGAACGATCGTGTGATTGTAGTTGTTGAACGTGCCGTACGAATCGAGGAAGCCGCCTGCATCGATCTGGATATCCGTATTCGAGGCACCCAGCGTCCCGTTCGACATCGACGCGCCCAAACGGATCGTGCCCCCCGTGATGCGCGTGCCGCCCGTATAGGTCTGCCCCGTCTTCGAAGCCACCAACATGCCCGCGCCCTCCTTGACGAGAGCCAGCGAGCCCGTCAGCGGAATCGCCGCGTTCGTGAGCGTAGCGTTCGCCGGCGCATTCACATGGAGCGTACCACCCTCGGTAGCCGTATCGGTGAACCCGCCCGCCGTGGAGAATCCCGCGACCGTCAGATCGTGTCCCCGCAAATCGACCGTGCCCGTCATCTCGTACTTCGAGCCGAGACCCGCCCAATTGCAGTTCGTTGCGAGCGTACACGAACCGATTGAAATCTCCTTCCAGATGGCCTCTGCCTCCGTGGGCACCGAAAAGTACGTCGTACCCGAAACCGTCACCACCGTATAGGTCGCATTCGGAATCGCATTCGGAATCACGTCGCCGCGGGCATTCCGGCAACGCCAGTTCGCGGGATCGGTTACGGCCAGCGTCTCACCCTCGCCGAGCCACGTTGCGGTCACAGGAATCGTGAGGCTCACCGCGAGGATGCGCTTGCCGTCATCGGAAAGCTGCGGTGCAAACGCCGGATCGGAAAACTCGACCACGTCGGCAATGGACGCTCCATTCGGCAGCGTAATGCCACCTGCCGCCGCGAGGACGACTTCATCGGCGTATTCGGCGAGGTCGATGAAAATCTTCGACCCGCTCTCGAAGGTCAACGCACCGGGCGTCGTCTTGTAGATCGTGACAGGGTGCGCATCCGCGGAGGCGCGAACGGTGATCGTATTACCCGCCGAAGCCGCCGCAAAAGCCTCATCCAACGTGAAGTAGCCGCGTCCGTTCAACACCGCAGCCGTTTGGAAGCTCGTCTGGTCGGTTCCGTAACGTGCCTGCGCCGAAAGCTGCTCCACCGTCAGAGCAGCCTTCCACACACGCACCTCGTCGTAGGAGGCCGCCGCGTCGTTGTCACCGTATTGGCCGTAGATCGAATGCCCGAGCCAGAACTGCGCCTGACTGATTTTGGCGGGCGAGCCCATTGAATCGGCAATATCCTGGTAGGCCGTCTTCAAGATCGTCCCCGTTACAGGCTCCACCTTCCGGAATGTGTAGCGGGTATTGCCCGACCCTTCGAAATTCGGCTCCAATGTCGCCACGATCAGATATTCCGTACCGAGAACATAGGGGCCAAAATTATCCGTAATCTGCCACCGCACCGTATTGTCCGTCTTTAATTCGATCTGATCGCCGTTCACATTCGTTTTATTCGACCAGGACACATAGAAGTCGTTCTGGCTGTTGCCGCCATGGATGTCGAAAATGCGAGCCCAGTTTTTGACGACATTCTGGCGCGCCCAGATTTCAATCGTCACGGGCGAACCGTCTTTCGGCAGAACGTCTCCGCCCAAATTGACCCACCCAGCCCCCGTGTTGCCCCCAGGAAGCGTCGCCATGTTGTCGGCAATGGTGACCGACCCGCCCTTGGTGGCCGTCTGTCCGCCGACAGAGTCGCTCAGGTCGCCATTGAAGCTCCAGCGGTGCGCGAGGAACATGCTGGCGTCGAACGCGGCCGCCGGAACACCGTTCGCCATGCCCGCGCGCACGTCCATTGTGCAAGTTGCGGCAACCGAACCAAGTTCAAGGATGCCGGAACCTTCCTTCACGAGTTTCACGCCCCCCTCGAGCGAAGCTCCCTTCCACACAAACGACATTCCCTCGCCCACGACGAAATGGAGCTCGGACAACCCCAGCGTATCCGTGAACGTGCACGGAATCGCACTGTTGCTCCCAGGAGCCGACAGCGTAAGCGAATAGCCGTTCAGATCGATGTTGCCACCCGCCAAGAGCGAGGCGAGATTGAGTCCCGACCAATCGCAGTTGCCCGTGAGTTTCACGTTTTCCAAACTCGTCGTCTGCCAATTCTGCGCCCCCGTTATCGGGAAAGAAAGATTCCCCTTGAAAATGGCCCGCGTCTGCGTGGGCGAAGGCAGACAATCCGTCAGCACAGCCCCAGCCGCATTGCGGCAGAGCCAGTTTCCCGAATCGGTCAACGAAACGCCGTCGCCATCCCCCGTCCATTCCGCCGTCACCGGCACGTCAAGATCGAAGGTCACCCGCACCTGCGTGTTGTTTTCCGCGAGCGCAACCGAAACGAATCCCGAGTTGTACCACTCATCGGGGAAACGCACGTAGTCGGCGATGTTGGCGCCGTTCGGGAGCATGATGCCGCCCGCCACCGTGAGGATGGTCGTGGTGGCCGATTCCAGGCCCGTGAGATCGACGTAGATTTTCGAATTCGCGTTGAAGACCAGCGCGCCGGGCACAACCGTTCCGAGCGGAAGCGTCTGTCCCCGCGCATCGCCGATGACCGTCATCGTGGTCCCTTCCGCCGTCGCCGCACAGGCGGAACCAATCGAGCCATAGTTGAGCTCGCCCACCATCGCGACGTAAGGCCAGGCGTCCGGACCGCATACCGCATCAACCGTGAGCTGCGCGTCCGAAAGCGCCGTTTTGAAAACGCGCACCTCATCGTAGGAGGCCGCCGCGTCATTGTCACCGTAACCTCCGTAGATCGAGTGCCCCAGCCAGAACTTCGCCTGACCGATCTTGGCGGGCGATCCCATGGAATCCGCAATGTCCCTCGAGGCTGTCTTCAAGATCGTCCCCGTCGCTGAATCCACCTTCCGGAACGTATAACGGGTATTGCCCGACCCCTCGAAATTCGGCTCCAGCGTCGCCACGATCAGGTATTCCGTGCCCAGGTCGTAGGGGGCAAAATTATTCGCAATATCCCACCGTACCGTACCACCGGTCTTCAATTCGATCTGATCGCCGTTCAATTTCCCTTCCCACGACCAGGACACGTAGAAATCGTTCTGGTCGTTGCCGCCATGGATGTCGAAAATGCGAGCCCAGTTCTTGACGGCGTTCTGGCGCGCCCAGATTTCGATCGTCACGGGCGAACCGTCTTTCGGCAAGACGTCTCCGCCCAGATCGATCCAGCCCGCCCCCGTGCCGCCCCCGGGAAGCGTCACCATGTTGTCGGCAAAGGTGACCGTACCTCCTTTGGCCGCCGTCTTCCCGCCAACGGAATCGACGAGCGGCGCATCCGAGGAAAAGCCCCACCGATGCACGACAAGGGGATTCAAGTTTGTCGCATCACCGAGGGCACACGCACCAATGAGGGCTGCACCAATCATCAACACTTTTTTCATTTTGAACCTTTTTAGAGACGGCCTCTTGCACACCCCAAAACTCCTCGTTTCAAGGCTTTAACATTCTAACATACCACGACATACGGAGTCAAGCGCGTCACGGGAGCAATTCCAAACACTCACCATAAATGCAACCAGACGGATTGATATTTTCATCGTGAATAGACCTTACTATCAGATGGTTGAAAGAAACCTGAACCGACCTTTATAAATGTCGGTACGGAGAACTCTTCACAATATTCGCTCACCAATTTTTCACGTAGGACCGCTATCATACCAAAATCGCGTCACGCCCTCATGCGGCGAAGTCATTCGTTTCGCCCTCCGCCGATCGGCAGCTGCCGCAAGGGTTGCCCAGAGGATAAAAGTCGATTCGTTACATCACTGAAATAGTCTCCGTCATTTTCCCGTCCCTCCTCCAAACCTAAAATGTGACATGCAAACTCAAGGCGATTCGAACTGTGTGAGTATCCTGAAAGAAAAGAACAGAACAAGCCGTCTCTTGAAACCGCGCCGGCGGCTGACGGCACCATGCGATTCCGGTAAAAACGTTGTATAGCCCGATCCCGTACCGCACACGCAACCACATTTGTCGGAAGAATCGCCAACAGTCGTTCCTCATAAAAACTATATGATCCTCTTTCCTCATAATCGTACATGACAACATTTGTCCCCACCATTTCAACAAAGTCGGTCATTGCATCATTCACAGGCCCATATTTAACGGCCAGTTCCATGGCTTCTCCCCGACACACCCCCCGTGGATTGAGTGCCAGCGCCTTACACTGCGACCAAGCATTCGTGTGCTGAAACCTCTTGCAGGCTAAAAGAGCAAGCCGCACATGCTCTTGAGCAACCTCATTCAACGAGCGACAATCATTCGTTCCCAATGTTGAAAGGTACCAATCAAATGCAGCGGTCTTTTCGTTGAGTGACCAACTGTCTTTGCCACCTTCGAGCCATGCCTCCCAAGAATGATAGACAGTACGCGCGGTGTGTGAACGATCTGCACGGAAGCAGTCAAATGACGCTTCGCCAGCCAAACGATTCAACAATACCGAAACAATTAAATTCGTCTCTGCAGGTGTAGAAGCAATCGCGGTGCAAAAAAACACCAACCCCGCCATGGCAAACAAGTTTCTCCTCAATTTCTGCATTCGCTTCATTTTGAATAAACCTCCTGATCGTTATCGTGAATGTTCAACGCACCTACGGGAACCAGCCGTACGTCAGTTGAGGACATAGTCTCGCAACTTGACAGACCCAATACTCGACGACACGGAATGTCATAGCAGCTTGAATAATTATAACCACACATCAACAATTTCCGAATTATTCCTATTCGAGTATCTCGACGAGCATAGAATCCCCGTCCAGCCTCATGACCCCAATCAGGAGCACCATCAGCAAACAGCCGCACATCAACAGGCTGCCGCCCGCCTTCTATCAAAACGGCATCACTTTTTTCATAGCAATCATCAAGGCCGAGTGCATGGCCCAATTCATGCGCCAATAAACTGTGTTTATTATTTCGGGGGATGGCAATACCCATCGGTGTCCAGAAAGCGGCCGCACCTCCATTCGTAATCTCTCCCACAAAATAGACCTCAATGCAATCATTTGTTTTATAATGGTTAAACAATGTTTTTGCCTGTTGTGAAAGTTCATCCATTTCCCGTCCAGAAGAGTCGACTTCGTTCATTGCCAGACGCCAATCGTTTGTCGTTCCAACATCATATTCAATTTCATCTCGAATAGCAAACGAGATTCCGACCTGGGAAAATATTTCATTGGCGAATTCAAACTGCTTGCTGATCATTCTTTCCGTCCAACGTCCATAGCGAGAACGATTCGGCCGTTTCACAACAAATGCCCTCACCGGAATGACACGTGGCTGGACAACGGGAAGTCTAAAAACGGGTTGAATCTCGTCGCCGTTAAAGCGCGCCTCGACGACGAACTCCCCCGAATCCGCTGTTGCCCGTACTGTTGCATACCAGTCGTTTCCAGTACGCCACTGTGACACGATCTCGCCAGGCCCCGACACGGGGCGAAAGACTGCGTTGGTCGAGTCAAACGTGTCGCCATCGGCAAGATTGACGCTGACTTTGAGAACGGCGTTCGTGCCAGAAACGAGGCGGGACGGATTGTAGAACCGCCCGTCGCTTGCCCGTTCCGCCGTCACGAGCTGGCGTATCGGTTCGATGACCTGGAACGGAACCGACGCCTCGTGTCGGCCCCCCTCGTCGTCTAGAACCAATACCGCATTGACCGTTCCCCTGCCAAGTTGCGCCGACGTGATGTAGAAGTCCATGCCGCTCTCGAATCCACCGGAGGACGGCACCTCGAGCGTGAAAGTCTCGGGAACAGAAACCGGCCATTGCCGCGAGGCGCTGTGATAGAACGTCGTCTCCGTACCGCCGCCACACGCCAGCGTCACCGTGCCGCGCGTACCCGGAACGGCCAGAAGTCTCATCGAGAGCTTATAGACGCGTTCAGGACGGTCGCCGCCGATGCCGTCGTTCAGGAACTGGACGGCCGGGCAGTCCAGCGAGAAGGTCGTCGTCGGTTCCGCCTGAGGACCGACGGCAATGACATAGCCGTTCGTAATCGCGTAACCGCCCTCGTAGGTCGTCACAAGATCCACATGGTTTGTCGCCCACGCGACGGAGTTCGTCGTCTGCCAGGAGATGACCGTCTCCAGCGAATGACGATTCAAGAACGTGACGCCCTCGCCGCCCGACCAGGTACAGTCGACGTACGCATCCGCATGGCAGTTCGTCACGACAGCCGTGACGGTCTTGCTGTCTTCGGGGAAGAAGTGCGCGCAGTCGAGTCCATCCACCGACACCTCCGCCAGTGAGCCCAGCCAGCCAGACCCCGCCGCATCCAGATGGACCTGAACATCGCCCGCACTCATCTCATAGGGGCCGTACCACCAATCGGGGTGGAACTGGGTCAAGAAATTCGTACCGACGAGCCGAACCCGCGCGAGTTCGCACCCCGGAATCGAGAACGCGTAACGCGCACCGAGGTTGATCGGAAACAGAATCTCCTCCGTACCGTCACACATCACCTGCACATTACCGAAGGTGAGACAAGCCGGACATGCGTTCTTCTTGGAGACAAACGAGAGAGCGACCAGCCGCCGGTTTGGATCGGCGGCGCGTACCGCCGCCCAGGCGGAATAGCCCATCACGGCAATTTCAGCGGCATTGCTCGGGAAGGCGAGCATGGCCCAGGTATCCGTCTGGTTGAAACCCGCATTCGCCTCGGGCTGGTACGGATTGGGGTCGAGCGCATTTGGTAAACCGTCGAAATCAAAATCATCGGGATGAATGCGCTGGAACACGACTTCGCTCGTGTTCGATCCGACCGTGACGAAATGGTTCGTGCCGTTCGCCGTGACGCCGACCTCATACTGCGTATCGCCCACCGCGTGCAAGTCGTAGCGTAACGCCACCCTTCCGCTCTGCGGCAGCAGTTCCAACTGAGCGCTCACGATCTTCGCCGGATCGTCTCCGACTGCCGCGTTCTCGAACGTCGTGACAAGGCCACCGACACCGTTCGTCATAGACCAGGCTCGGCTCGCTGGGAGATTGTAGCGAGACCAGTTCGCGGCGGGACACAGCGCCATGCGTTCGCTCAAAATCGAGATCTCGTTCGCACGGCTGTTGAAACGCGAACGAAAATAGCCCTCGGCCCACACAAACGCATTTGTCCAACCTTCCTCGCCAAACGGGAAGTGCCAGCCGCCAACAGGAATCTTCCAGCTTCCCCACCCACGGCCACACCGCTG